>JAGYJT010000030.1 GCA_018401955.1 Chitinophagales bacterium
AGTAATGGGCACAGGGTGGTAGTTGAAACAAAGGCTGGTGTTGGCTCCCATTTTTCTGATAAAGACTACTCTGAGGCAGGTGCCGATATAGCCTACGATGGCAAACAGGTATATGAAGCCGACATAATCGTAAAAGTAGCCCCACCAAGCGATGAAGAGATTGAGATGATTAAAATGCATCAAATCCTTATTTCGCCCATTCACTTACCAACCCTTAAAGACGAATACATCCGTAAGCTGATGGCCAAAAAAGTAACATCAGTAGCGGTTGAGTATATAAAAGATGAATCAGGCACCTACCCTTTTGTGCGCTCTATGAGCGAAATAGCAGGTAGCAGCGTAATGTTATTGGCTGCCGAGTACCTAAGCACAACCCGAAACGGTCAAGGTATATTAGTTGGCGGCATATCTGGCGTGCCACCTGCTAATGTGGTTATTCTTGGTGCGGGTGTAGTAGGTGAGTTTGTAGCACGCGCCGCTTTAGGCCTTGGTGCCACTGTTAGGGTATTTGATAACAATATCTACAAGCTTATGCGCCTACAAAATAACCTAGGTGCGCGCATATATACCAGTAGTTTATATCCGGAAGTGCTAAAACGTGAACTTCAAGTTGCCGATGTAGCTGTTGGGGCCATCCACTCTGAATCTGGCAGAACACCGATAATGGTTACGGAAGAAATGGTGGCCAACATGAAACATGGTTCGGTAATTATTGATGTGAGTATTGACCAAGGTGGTTGTTTCGAGACCTCAGAAGTAACTACACACCAAAACCCTACTTTTAAGAAATACGGGGTAATACACTATTGCGTGCCTAACATAGCCAGCCGTGTTGCCCGAACTGCAAGTTATGCCATGAGCAACCTACTTAGCCCTACCCTGCTGCACGCAGGCGAAGTTGGTGGGTTTGAAAAAATGCTGGGGTATGACCACGCCAGTCGCCACGGCGTATACATCTACAAAGGTTGCTTAACCAATCGCCACTTGGGCGAAAAATTCAACATTAAGCATACCGATATTGATTTGCTTTTTACGGCCAGTATGTAACTGTATCAGTACACCCTATTGAATCCATTGATTCCAGTGCTATACCATACAATCTGAAACAGTTGCACGAATTGAAACCGGAGTTAATTGCAGAGGATAATAATCTTATCCGTTGATATTCGATTACTAAAGTTGCCGGCCCTATCTTTTACCACTATGCTATAGCTAACCGTATCAACTGCTTTACCCGGTATGCAAAACTCGTTGGTAAGCAATACCGTAAAACTACCCGAAATAGCATCGGTGGCACCTTTTGGCGGAACGTAAGGAACGTTAAAGGTTTTCAAACAGCGAATAGTATCACCATTTACAATATTGATAAATCGGCTATCCAGTATAAATAACGAGAAGGTTGGGTGACTATAACAACTACTATCACAAAGCTCGCAATCGTCGGTGCTGAAATCCTCAAATCCTAAATCTCCATCACCATCCGTAAAAGTAAACTCAATATACAAGCTGTCTTGCAACTGCTGTATAGTATCTGCCGAAACGGAAACAAGCTCTATTGCTGGCTCGTTGGGGAACCTTGGTGGCTCAACACAGCTTTGTGTGGACAAAATGAACAATACCCAAACTACTACACAAGCAATACACGATTTACCCATTCGCAATGGCGAATGTGTGTCCTGTATATGGCTTTTTAGAAAATTGAGGTTAAAGTTGCTCATGCGCTTTGATAATTTTTTACATTAGCAGGCTGTATATTAACTACAATATTACCAAGAATATTGCTAACATTATGCTGTGTTTTCAGTAGAAGAGTTAAAAGAGTGGCCTAGACGCCTTTTTACATTGGATGATGCAGGGTTTGAGCCATTGGCTTTGCAGGTGTTTAGATACCAAGCCAAGCACAACCCTGTATATGCAGAGTACCTTGGTCATCATAGCATTGAGGTTTCTAAGGTACAGCAGCTGCGCCAAATACCTTTTCTTCCGATTGAGCTTTTTAAATCGCACCAGATAGTAACCGGCAAGGGCGTGGCTGAAATGATATTTGAAAGCAGCCGAACTACTGGGCAAATTCCTTCAAAGCACTTTGTGTTTGATGCAAGTATTTACCATGAGCTATATTTAGAAGGGTTTAAGCGGGCCTACGGTCCAATTGAAGATTATTGCATATTGGCACTATTACCCTCTTACCTTGAAAGAGGTAATAGCTCATTGGTATATATGGCACAAGGCCTCATGTCAAAATCAAGCCATCCGGACAATGGCTTTTACCTTGATAACCTTTCTGAACTTAATAATGCCTTAGTGCGACAGGTTAAAAATCAAACACCTACCCTTTTGTTGGGTGTTTCGTTTGCGCTTTTAGACCTCGCCAACGAATTTCCTATGCCGCTGAAGCACATAAAAATTATGGAAACCGGGGGCATGAAAGGGCGTAGAAGGGAGTTGTTGAGAGAAGAACTACATATTATACTGAAAGATGCTTTCCAGTTGCCACACATATACTCTGAGTATGGCATGACAGAGCTATTGTCGCAAGCCTATACAAATGGTTCTGAATGGTTTAGCCCACCTATTTGGATGAGGGCCTTGGCCCGTGATGCTTACGACCCACTTGATACCTTTACACTGCCAGCATCAGGTGCGCTAAACATCATCGATTTGGGCAACATTCACTCCTGTGCTTTTATCGCTACTTCAGACCTTACCACCATTCACTCAGATGCTAAGCGTTTCAAGGTATTAGGCCGCATGGACCTCAGCGAAACTAGGGGATGCAATTTGTTGGTTGGGTAATTAATTCCATACTTTTATATTCAGCATTTCGTTTCTAAAGGCAATGCAGCATATCAAACACCTATTTTTTGTTAGTATATTGATGGTATTTAGTTGCCAAGCTAAGTTGCATGCGCAAAACTTAGTTCCTAACGGTAGTTTTGAAGAAAATATTAAGTGTCAAACCAACTATGAAAAACCCAAAGTGCCAAAACCTTGGAAGATAACTGGAACCCCCGACCTTTATTTGGATAGCTGCGAATTAATATCGCCAAGCCAAAACATCATTGGTGCCTGCGAACTACTTTCAGGTAAGGCCATGGTAGGCATGGTTTGGGACTTACCAAGCAAACAGAATCACTATTGGGTAGAAAAATTACGCGCCAAACTAACACGGCCTTTAGAACGTGACAGTCTTTACTTGTTCAGCATATTTATCAACCTTGGTGCATACTCACCCAGCAGCATCAAACAGTTTACGGTTCATATAGCACAAGAAATTACCAATCATTTTACCCCACCGCAAGAAATAGTGACCATTGATATCCCTCAACCAATGGTATCGGGCAATTGGGTTCACCTAGTTGATACAATAAAAGCAACAGGTGGTGAGAAGTATTTGGTAATCGGCAATTACCTTGAGCCCGATAACTTTATCAAACTCCGCAAATCAAAACCGAGTAACGTGAAGTGCTATTTGTTTATTGATAGTGTAAGCATTACACCCTTATTTAAAGAAACGGTTGCCCCAACAATAAACGATACCATAGTGCTGGCCGGAATAAACTTTAATACCAACGAGGCTATACTTTTACCTGCCGCTTACCCAACCCTGAACAAGCTGCTTGCTAGTTTACCAAATAAAAACTTTAGCCTGCACATTACCGGCCACACCGATAGTATTGGAAGCCTTGAAAGCAATATGACATTATCGCTAAACCGAGCATTGGCCGTTGCCCAATACTTTAATGATAACCGTATAAGTATTGATGTAATAACAACGGAGGGTGTGGGACCAAACATACCTATCGCACCCAATAGCACCGAAGAAGGCCGAGCCTTAAACCGCAGGGTGGAGATTATAATAAAACGGTATTAACTCTTGCAATACATTTACAATTTCGGCAGGAAATTTTCAGCCACCATACACCTTACGCTGCCACCACCATATTTTTCAATAGTAGGAATACCAAAGTGCAGCATTTGATTGTGCTGTTCAATTTCTTGGCGTTGGGCAGTGGTTAATGCATTATACGCTGTGGTAGACATTAAAAGGTACGGCAAGCCTTCGGGGGCTTGCACTTCGAGCATATTGCCGCAAAAGCTTTCGAGCATCTGCTCCAAGGTAATAGGTACAATAATTTTACCAGATGCCCTCAAGGCATTAAGCACCCTTTCTCTATCCTCTGGTATAATGGCCTCGGGGCAAATTATTACTAAATCAGAAGCGATACACATCATTACATTGGTGTGGTAAATAGCTGCTTCAGCTCCATTTGCGCCTTTATACCTATTGGGTTTAAAACTAACGACTCTGCAATCCAGTTGCTCACCAACCGTTTGGGTAAGTAGTGCTTGCGTGCGCTCAGATAAAGCTGCATAAACAATACCATTTACATGATCAATAATCATGCTACCCGTACCCTCTAAATATTGACCCTGCTTCTCTTGTGCACTTATATCAATTACCTTGCTTACTTTGTAGTTTTCCTTAAGAAAGATAACCACATCTTCCCTGCGCTCTAATTGACGATTTGCCCAGCGCATAGGGTATATGATAACATTACCATTAGCATGCGTTGATACCCAATTGTTAGGAAAAACCACATCGGGTGTAGCTTCAGGTGTGTCAAGATTTTCTTCAAACACTTTTACATCTATACCCTGAGCGCGCATAGCACCTACCATGGCATCAAACTCAGCGGTGGCAAGTTGTGCAACATCTTCTTGAGACTGCTCACCAGGCAAACTCTGGAATGTATTGTCTTGCGCCGTTTGTGGGTTATACCCAAAACGGTGCGGACGAATCATAAATACTCGATTGGTTGATTGCATGGCTTACAATGTTTCTCTTAACAATGGCATCGACATGCAATGCGAGCCTCCCCTAGCCCTTGACAACTCACCCGATGGTATCAAAAATAAAGTATCTTGATAGATTAGCTCATCACGTTTTGATTCAAGTCGCGCCGCTAGCTGCTCGTTGGTTTCATTTAACTTAATACCAGCCCACACCTCATTTTGTATTTTTTCCAACAACTTAACCGTCTCTACAATTTTAAACCCTACACGCTGAAATGCTTTACAGGTTTCGTGGTTTCTATCATATCCTATTACCAAACCCTCTTTTATAGCCAATACATTGCAGGCGTCGGTCCACTGCTCCCTATCGTTAAATGGGTATCCATCCATTTTATTGGTGGAAATATCTTCCCATTCTTCGGTTTCATTTACCTCCGTGGTTACCTCAGGGTTGCCGCAATATATAAATCGCATGTCATCTTCCTCATAACCGTAATCGTTCATACCAATATCAGTAAACAAATCTTCAAACGAATCAAAGCTGGTATCGTCTTCTTGGTAGCGGTTCAACCCATCAGCATCAGTGATAAGGTTGTTGTTGTATCGCACTATTTTTATGCTATCAGCTTCACTCTCTTTTACATCTGTTTCCCGGTGCAGGCTTTCTCTATAATTTACCGTCCAGTTTAGGCTTTTAAGTTTCGATAACGGGCCATACAACACCCACGTGCGCTTATCAACCATTGTAAATATGGTATCAATGTGCATCATTGTTCTTTTCTTGGGTATTACTACCACCGAAATTTTATTGAGTACTTTATTCCCATCGTCATCCCTAAGCCTAAATAGATGCTTAATGATTTTATCAATAGCATTTACCGATGTACGCTCACTGCAACCCACCAACAAGTGATCTTTGGCTACCATCATTACGTCTCCGCCCTCAATGGTAATACGAGCATTTTCGCGCTCTACTTCATCGCCAAGCAAGTATTCCATATCATTGTTTATTTCAACAATACGGTCGGGCCTATCTTTAAAAAAGTAGTTGAGCATAACATACTTGGTAAGAATGGACTCTCTTGAGCGAGAAGTTTCGGCAGCCTTGCTTAGCAATACATACTGCCCAATCATGATACTTATATCACGCGTAAATACAAAATTGGGGATGGGTGGAAATACTTGCTCTACAATAGGCTTTTCGCTATCAGGTTTGTAATACTTTAACTGCCCCGAAAGTATCACCTTAGCTAAAAGGCGGCAATAGTTGGCCTTATCGAAGGTGCCAGACCAAATTTTCCCATTTTGGTCATTTCGGGTATTCAACAACATTTGCTGAACTGAATACGAGCAGTTTTCAAGGGCACAAATAGAGGCAACCATCTCGTGGCGCAAACCATCCTCCATCAGCATATCTGAAATTACGCGCTGCACCTCAATTACATTGCCCGAATTGATAAAATCGGCGTGGTCAGGGCGTTTCCAATTACCACGTTTTATGGTTTGCCACTCTATACTATCACTTGGTGGCTCTTGGTTGTTATATTCATTAACGTACCATTGCACCATATTGGGTACATCTAGGTAGCAAAGAAGCAGTTTCTTAAATACATCATACTCCTCCTGCATTTTCACAATATCCACAATATCCTCATACAACCACTCTTGTGCTTTTGATGGCAATACCTTGCCAATACCGCCATCGGGGCTGTGTATCAATACTTTCTTTAACGTTTTAACCTCTGAGGTAACACTCAACTCAATACCCATACGATTCTTAATTTGACTACCATTAGCTTATTGATTGCTGCTAAATTAAGGATATTGTATTGGCTGGTGAAACTTGTTGCACAAAGTGATGAGAACACTCAAAAAACAGGGAAGCCCTAGAATGCTTGCCTTATGAATAGGTTGAAATAAAAGGATTTGAAGAAAGTTGTTGGAGTAACATGTGGGCAATAAAAAAGCGGGAACTTACGCCCCGCTTAGTACCCCGGGCGGGACTTGAACCCGCACGAACATTACTGCTCACAGGATTTTAAGTCCTGCGTGTCTACCAATTCCACCACCAGGGCTTGTTAAGTGTATTGTATTTCTCTAAGAAGGGAAAAGAGAGCGAAAGACGAGATTCGAACTCGCGACCCCAACCTTGGCAAGGTTGTGCTCTACCAGCTGAGCTACTTTCGCTTGGTATATGTTTACAGAAAAGAACGTTGTTATTCCGTAATTGTGGATGCAAATATAAGCACTCTATTCTTACTTGTGCAAGCTTTTCTAAAAAAATTATGGCTCAGAATTGAAGATTTGTTTCAACTCGTTGAGTTTCATAAGGCTTTCTACTGGGGTAAGGGTGTTAATATCTACTTTTTCGATGGTTTACGGGCTTCGGCGGCGGCGCGAATGTTTCACAAAGCACAAAACAGATAACCCTTGCTCACTTTTTGCCTGTGATGTTTTTGTTATAAATTTATGCAAGCTGTGGGGTAATTCAAGTATTTTACTCAGATGGTGATTCGCTTGATGTAACTATGCAAAACCTACAAATTGGCACATGAAATGGACATATTTAACGAACTTATGAAAGCGATAGCCCCATCGTTGAAACTAATGGGGTTTGCTAAAAAAGGAAACAACTTTTACCTCGAAGAAGGTAAAAATTATGGCGTTGTAAACTTTCAAAAAAGTAGAGATAGTACTAAATATGTAATTAAATTCACCCTCAATTTTGGAGTTTATTCTGATATTTTGGGGCAATTTGAATATGACTATAATGCTGGAGCCAAACCAAAAGTAGAACAGTGCCAATGGAGTGTAAGGGTTGGTACATTTATGCCAGATAGTCCCGATTATTGGTGGATTGTAAATACATCAGATAACTTGAGCGATTGCTCTTTCAATGTGATAGAAGCCGTTAAAAATATTGTTTCCCCTCAATTAAATATACGGTTGTCAGATGAAGGTTTAATAAATAATTGGATGAATGAAAGTTATGCGGGTACGACAGAAATAGGTCGATTTAAATGCTTAACAACACTTTTAAAGGCAAAAGGAGATTTTAGTACATTAGATGTAGTTATTGAAGCATTTATGCAACAATCAAAGGGAAAGCCAAAAGCCCGCTGGGCGATTGAGCATCTAAAGGAAATTGGATACAGTAAAGCCTAAAGCTCACCCCTCCGCACTAAAAATCTGCTTCAACTCATTCAATTTCATCAAGCTTTCTACTGGGGTGAGGGTGTTGATATCTACTTTCTCCAGTAATTTTCTAGCCTCAGCAGCAGCTCTATCATTCATTTCGAAGATGCTTAGCTGGTAGCCGGGGTTTTCAATTTGCTTTACTTTGCTATTCAAACTGTCATCGCTAATGTGCTTTTGCTCCAGCTCTTTTAATATGGTATTGGCCCTATCTAATATTGGCTTCGGCATGCCGGCCATTTTAGCTACATGTATACCAAAACTATGACGGGTACCACCCTCTTGTAATTTGCGCAAAAAGATAACCTTGTTTCCTACCTCTTTGGTTGCCACGTTGTAATTTTTTATGCGCGGCAGCTTATTGGCCAGCTCGTTTAGCTCATGGTAGTGGGTTGCAAACAGCGTTTTAGGGCGACACAAGCCATTAGTATGCAGATACTCGGCTATGCTCCAGGCAATGGATATACCATCATAAGTGCTCGTGCCTCTGCCTATTTCATCCAAGAGAATAAGGCTACGGTCGCTTATGTTGTTCATAATGCTAGCCGTCTCATTCATTTCCACCATAAACGTAGACTCACCGCTCGATATATTATCAGATGCCCCTACCCTAGTAAAAACCTTATCAATAATGCCCATCCGAGCTTTGGTAGCGGGCACAAAGCTTCCCATCTGTGCCATCAAGGCAATCAGGGCAGTTTGCCTAAGCAAGGCAGATTTACCGGCCATATTGGGCCCCGTAATCATTATTACTTGCTGGTGCTCATCGTCAAGCATTACATCGTTGGGTACGTACTGCTCGCCAACCGGCAGTTGACGCTCTATTACGGGGTGCCTGCCTTCCTTAATGTCAAGCACCATGCTATCGTCAATGGTAGGCTTTACGTAACTGTATTTAACAGCAGCATCGGCAAAAGACATTAAACAATCCAACCGCGCTATTAAAGCCGCATTAACCTGTATTGGCCTTATATAATCATGGGTAAAATAAACCAGTTCATTAAACAACTCCGTCTCCAAGGCTTGTATGCGCTCGTCAGCAGTTAATATCTTTTCTTCGTATACCTTAAGTTCCTCAGTAATGTAGCGCTCTGCGTTGGTTAGTGTTTGCTTGCGCGTCCATTCGGCAGGCACTTTGTCTTTATGTACATTGGTAACCTCCAAATAATAGCCAAACACATTGTTAAAAGCTACTTTAAGAGAGCTGATACCTGTTTTTTCACTTTCGCGCTTTTGTATATCCAAAAGGTACTCTTTTCCATTGCGCACAATGCTCCGCAAATCATCCAAATCTTTATTTACGCCACCTTTAATGGCATTACCTTTCTGGATGTTTACTGGTGCATCTTCTTCCAGCTCCTTATCTATCTTTTCCCTTAGCAAGTCGCAGGGGTTAAACTGGTCGGCAATCTTTTTAAGGTGCTTATTGCCACTAGCTTTACAAGCCTCCCTAATGGGCACTATGGCCTGCAATGCCTTTTTAATTTGCACCACTTCACGTGGATTCACTTTACCCAGCGGCACCTTGCTTATCAGTCGCTCTAAATCACCAATCTGCTTGATGTGTAGCTTAAGGTTTTGAGCTAGTTCCACATCATTTATCAAGTGCTCCACCACGCTCAATCGCTCTTCAATGGGCTTTGCATCTTTAAGGGGCATAACTACCCAGCGTTTTAGCAACCTTGAGCCCATGGGCGAGCAGGTAAGATCTAGCACATCAATCAGTGCTTTGCCACCATTGGGGCTGCCAATTAGCTCTAGATTGCGAATGGTAAACCTATCGAGCCACACATAATGTTCTTGCTGCAACCGAGACAAGGCATTGATGTGCTGAAGGTTGGGATGCTCGGTTTCGCCCAAATAATGCACAATAGCGCCTGCGGCAACAATACCTGCCTTTAAATCATCAACGCCAAATCCTTTTAACGATTTGGTGCCGAAGTGTTTGAGTAGCAAATCTTGTGTAAAATCAAGGGTAAAAATCCAATCCTCAAGATGGTAGGTATAAAACTGGCCGCCAAAATCTTCCTTAAATAGGCGTTGCTTGGCTTTGCTATATATTATTTCTGAAGGCTTTAGGCTTTGCAAAAGGTTTTCAATATAATCCTTACCTCCCTCGGCCACATAAAATTCGCCAGTGCTAATATCCAAAAATGCCACACCCATGCTTCCGCTATCGTAATGTACTGCGGCTAAGAAGTTATTACTGTTATGGTCTAATATCTTATCATTAATTGCAACGCCAGGCGTAATAAGTTCGGTTACCCCACGCTTAACTATGGTCTTGGTCATTTTGGGGTCTTCCAGCTGATCGCAGATGGCCACACGGTACCCTGCCCTAACCAACTTTGGCAAATAAGTATCCAACGAGTGGTGCGGAAAACCTGCCAACTCAATTTCGCTGCTGCTGCCAGCACCTCGCTTGGTTAGCACTATGCCTACTACCTTGCTGGTAATAATGGCATCTTCGCCAAAGGTTTCATAAAAATCGCCCACCCTAAACAGTAATACCGCATCAGGGTACTTACTCTTTATCTTGTTATACTGGCCCATTAAGGGCGTTTCTTTGGGGGCTTTTTTAGTCTTTGTCATAACAATTATGCGGGCAACTAAAATAAGAATTCTGAATTAGTTATCAGGCGAAAAACTTAATAGGTTATTGACAATTAGCAGCAAGTTTTAAAGATATGGTACATGGCATAAACAAAACCGCCCCACCAAAGTGATTTGGTAGGGCGGCAAACTATTATTTAAAAAACTAAGCTTCGCTGTTTCCGCCAAAAAAGAACTTTTTAATGGCCGCTCCAGCTGCCACAGCACCAAAGGCAATTACTTTCCAAAACTTGGCAATAGCTACCCAAAAACCTGCTTTTGCCAATACCTTACCGGCCACCAAGGCACCAATGCCATAGGCTGCAACCTTATCATACTCAGGGTCAAAATCCTTGTAGGCATGTCCATCGTTAAAATTTACACTCGACAAAAGGGTCTCAATTTGTGGCTCAATTTCTTCCAACTGATTTACGCCACCAATAATATTCAACACCAAATAACCACGGCGGCCCAGCATACGGATGTTATAATTAAGCGTAAGGTCATCGCCATCAGTATCGTATTTCATGGCCCAATGAAGTTTTTTATTGGCGCTGTCGTAAAATGGCTGCTTGGCCCAACCCAAGAAAAGCATCTTGCCGTACCCTGCCTTATCGCGCTCTCTGCTTGATGTTACACTCTCCTTCTTCAATTCGGTTTCCAACTCATCATAATCCATCTCAGCGGCGTCGGCATCATCAATATAACCCTCTTCTTCAAACGAAATATCAATTGCCCATGAATCGTAGTCGGCAGGGCCATAATGACTAGGAAAAATCATACCCAATGAGCCACTTTGTGGCGGGTTGCCCCATATATCGTGCAGTATATAATCAGCCTGCTTTCCGCTTACATATTTAAAACCTTGCGGAATAACAAAGGTAGCCAACCCATCGCCCAATGTTATTGAGCCAGTAGTATCATAAGTAAATGAATTATTGATGCTGTCCATTTCCATCAAATAATTCACAAACATTTGTGCAGAGGAATCATCCAATTCAATGGCCGATGTATCAATTACATTGTCATCTTCGGCATGCAACCAACAAACACTAAGTATTAGGCTTAGAACCAACCAACCCTTTTTCATAATTAATCCGTTTTTTAAATGAAGCGGTTAAGATAATCCTTTCTTAAAAACCATCAAAACAAATTGATAAGCAAGTGCTTAATAAAACACTTATAAAGTGAATTTTGGAGTAAAATGGATTTAAGGTACCTCTACAGCCTTTTTGTACTCTGATGGCGTTTGACCAGTGTGCTGCTTAAAGATGCTATTAAAGGTTGATTTTGAGTTAAACCCACAATCGTAGGCTATGGCAATAATGGTATAATGGCTAAAGTCTGGGTTTTCAAACTTCCTGATTACCGCATTCAACCTAAACTCGTTTACATAGGCAAAGAAGTTTTTACCAACGTGATTATTCAACAAATCGGTTAGTTCGTTTTTGGTCAAATTCATTTGAGAAGACAAGTCATAAAGCGTAAGTTCTGGGTTTATGTATGGCTTCTCTTCTTGCATATGCCTATTTAGCTTAGCTATAAGGGCTTGTGCCTCTTCATCGGTAAACCGTGCTTTTGCTTTTTTCTCAGGTTCGTCGGCATCAGTTTCTTCTACCGGTTCAAACTTTGGTTTTACGGGCTCAGACTTAACATAAATTGGACGAAAAAGCGACATTTGGCGCAGGCCAAAATAACTGATGGCAAAGGCTATAAACGTTAACCCAACGTGCGAAAAGGCAGTAATGTCTACTACCTTTCTAAACGAGAAAGCATTAATAGCTCCGGTAACAAAGTAAACCCCAAACAAGATGACGAACAGGGCAGGTATAAAATTGAGCCACATTAACTTAAGCTGCCGGGTCCAGTAGCTAAAGTTGGAGGAAATATCTTTACGGAAACGCCATAGTTTAACATAGGTAAACACCGTGTAGGCAATTATAGAGGTGGAGAAAATAAGCCCATAAAGCACCCTAACCCACAGGTAATGGTCGTTTCTAAAGTAGTTTACGTCGTTAAAGTCTACAACATCTTTAAAAAACAGAAAATAAAAAGCGGTAAGCAAAAAGAATGGCAAAAAATGCAGGAGGTCTTTGTATTCAAACCCATATTTACGCTCTACCAAATAGCAAGTATACAAGTACAAATAGGGCCCAAAAGTGAGTGGCATTAAGCCCATTGAAAAGGCAAGGTCAAAAAACTCCCCATGCTCATTGTGCATAATATAAAGCGCAAACTTAAATGCAAAAGTGAGCAAACAGGCAATAAGAATTCGGTCGGCTATTTCTACCCGTTTTTTTGTGGCCAGCACAAATGCTCCAAACAACGATTGAGCTATACCTATATGTAGTATTGATTCTGAAAACACTTTCTATTCCTTTATTCCGTACAATGCTATATTAGTTACCCTAGTCCACTCCTTGGTTTTTCCTAAGAAAAACAAAATGCCATAATAACCCGTTAACTCTAGCTGTCCGTCTTTGTTTACCGCCATTTTGGCATTGTAAACGTTTCCTGTTTTATAATTATAAATAGTACCTGATCGCCATACACCATTGTCATATACAAAGTTGAGCAATACATCCATACCTTTTACCAGCTTGGCCCTGCGATGCGGTAAATCATTAAATACATCTCGCAAAGGTTCACCGTATATATCCAGTGAATCCTTTAGCCACGAAATCTTCCCAAAAAACTTCCCTTCAGCCTTGTAAACTTTCACCACATAGTCCTTATCCTCATTCAGCCAATATCCCTCAATAGCCTTAGCATCGGTTTGGGCAAAACCGCACCATGTATACATTACAAGTACCCCAATGGCTAATGATTTCATGCAGAATATTTTTTTGAAACGTTTAGCAATAAATGCGAAGTTAGCATTAAAACCCCCTTTTGCTATCCAAAATTCGAACCAACTTTCAATTATTCACCCAAATAAGTCAATTTTGGTGTGAATATAAGAGGTTTGGTAGCAATATAAATAACAGCCAATAGCAACAAGAAGTTGAATATGATACTAGACTACATAAGTGAGCATAATGCCCCCTAAACGGCTGAAATGTACTTTGTGGTGTGTATTGCCGCTTGATGCTATAGCTATAGCATCAATATAACCGCTATCATTACCTATGGGCAGCTGAAGGTTAATATCTCTACTAAAACTCAGACCCTTTTGACCATAATATTTGTAAATAGATTCTTTAGCCGACCACATTAAGGTAGCTAAATCTATCTCTCGGCTTGGGGTTAAGTAGGAAAGCTCTTTGTTACTTAAAAATTTAGAAACAATCCGCATTACTCTTGAGTGTATGGGCTCAATATCCATGCCTACTGGCCCTTTTCTACTGATAATGGCACCTGCATAACCCAGGCAATGCGTTATTGAGATATGTAGTGGATGCCCTTTTACTGAAGGTTTTCCGTGTTCATCTTTTACTAATGTAAGTTCTTCATCAATGCCAGCAAGTAACCTAACGCAATAACGGCTGGCTAAAAACTCAGTTAACCTACTATCAGAGGTTATTGATCTAATTACGCTGTAGTCAGCCTCGTTTAGCTTCAACTGGGCGATAAAAAAATCTTGTGGCTCGTTAATTTGCCAAATCGCTAAACGAGTATCTTCATCAATAGTATGGGAATGAAACAGTGGCATGGGATAAAATTGGCAATGGTTAAATCGGTAACTTGAAAATTGGCTATACCAGCCGTTCCATTCTCTTCATTAATTCACGTTCCTCAATGTTCAAATTCTCAATTTCACTATTTATACTTACGCCTACGAATAATGGAGTAAACCAATGCTACAAATAGAACACCAGCTGCCCAAAGGGCACCAACACTTACCAGTGGCATTCCATATTGCGACATCCACTCATCGGGGAAGGGCACGGTCATTGATATTGATGCACCAATTATTAATGCGCATATTATTAAAGTAATAGACAAGCGGTTGGTAACGCTGTCCATCTTTTTTAGTAAGTAGCCATAACCTTGAAGTTCCACTTCAAAATGAAGCTTGCCCCGTTCGGTCTTTTGCAATAAGCTTTTTATTTCAACAGGTAAGTTGCCAAAAAAAGCACTTACTTGATGATATCGCTGGTTTAGCTCCTCTAGAAGGTTCTCTGGCTTAAGCCGCTCTTTGAGCAGCCTTGCACCATAAGGCTTCATAAACTCGTAAGTTTTGAAGTCGGGGTACATTGTTTTACCTATGCCCTCTAAAATTGCCAGTGCCCTAAACACCAAAAACACACTGCCTGGCACTTTCATTTCATAGTCAAACATGATTTTTTGCAAAGCAGCGGTCATTTCGGCCATGCTACTTTCACTCACATCTAACATTGAGTAATCCTCAATCAACTCAGCCAAGTCAGAGGTAAATGCACGCATGTCGGTAATATTATCCTCAATGGCAAGCTTTCGCATACTGGCAGCCATACCTTTAGCATCTTGGCGAGCCATGTTGATAAAAATGCCTGCAAAAGCATATTTCTCTTGGGTTTCTAACCTACCTACCATGCCAAAATCGAGCAAATTAATCTTGCCCTTACGGTCTACCAATACGTTGCCTGGGTGCGGGTCTGCATGAAAGTAACCATACTCAAAAATCATGGTTAGGTATATGTGCATACCGTTTTCTACTACCCTTTTGGGGTTTAGGCCCCAAGCCTTAAGTTGGGCAACGTCGGTAATTTTACATCCTGATACATACTCGATAATAAGAATGCGCTCTGTTGAATACTCCCTATAAACTTTCGGAATGTAGAAGTTGTCGTAATCCTTATACATGTTCCTAAAGCGCTCAATGTTGCGCGCCTCGTTGCGGTAATCAAGCTCTTTGGTCATTGACCTATCAAAAGCTTTTACTACATCTTCAGCATTAAGTAAGCCTTGGCGCTTTAGGTATCTATCTGCACGGCCTACCGCCTCTTTTAAAATAGCAAGGTCGCGCTCAACGGTTTCTTTTACCGTAGGGCGCTGCACTTTTACCACTACGTCGGTGCCGTCTTTAAGCTTAGCTCGGTGCACTTGCCCAATTGAAGCCGATGCCAAAGGCTTTTCGCTAAAGTAATCGAATAGCTCATCTAGGCGCTTACCTGTCTCGCTTTCAACTATTTGTTTTGCTTTGGCATACGAAAACGGTGGTACTTTATCTTGTAGTTTCTCAAACTCCTTTATCAAGGGCTCTGGAAGCAAATCGGGGCGATTGCTTAGTATTTGGGCAAGCTTTACAAATGTTGGCCCTAGCTCTTCTGCCACCATTCGTATACGCTCCCAGCGGGTGTATTCAAACACGGGCCTATCTTGCCTAACCCAAGTTACTCGACCGCTTTCTGGCACAAAGTTGCGAAGCGTGGAGTTGGTGACTACGTCCTCAAACCCATACTTGATAAGTACCTGGATAATTTCTCTGGTACGTCCTAAATTTCGAAAGGTTTGATTAAACAGCATCCGCGCTACACTCTTAAATTTGCTCAGTGCGAATTTAGTAAATTATCGCCTCTTTAAATATCTATACTCTTTAGAAAACGCAATGGTTACCAACTCTTTTTTGGCACAAGTACCTTACTTCACCTCTTGCCCATTGCCGTTTGCCGGAAACCACTTGCCAATAACTGCTCTAATATCGTTTACTTTTACAGGTTTAGCTATATAATCATCCATACCGGCAGCTATACATATATCCCGCGATTCGCTCATCGCGTTGGCCGTCATGGCTACTATTTTTGGTTGATGCTTTATGTTTAACTTCCTTATTTCAACCGTAGCATCAACGCCATCCATTTCGGGCATTTGCATGTCCATAAAAATCAAATCAAACTCTTGTTGTTTTAAAAGTGCTATTGCCTCTAATCCATTGGTTACTACTTCAATTTTTAATCCGATATTATTCAAAATCCCCCTAGCCACTTTTTGATTTATTAAATTATCTTCTGCTACCATTACCCTTAGGTCTTTGCGGAAAGATGCTTGCAGCGTTTCGGTTTGGTCAACTCCATCCTCATTACGCCGGGCTTGCGAGTTAAGGAGCCTATTAACGGTATAGTATAGGTGCGATTGCCTAGCTGGTTTGGTAATAAATGCTGAGTATAAATCGCGCTGAACGGCTCCGTGCATAGTGCCTAGCGAGGTAAACATAATAACGGGCAATTCAGCTTTGCTAAATTTCTCTCTCAGCCTTTCGGTAAAGCTACTGCCATCCAAATCAGGCATTTGCATATCAACCACCACTAGGTTTGGCTTGCGCACGGCATTTAGTATAAATTGCAAGGCATCTGTTGGGTTCTCATAAGCTGCAGTCTCAACGCCCCATTTCCTAAACTGCAATTGCTGAATTTTAAGATTGGTTCTATTATCATCAACCAAAACCACAAATTTGCCTACCAAGTCTTTTGCCAACTCTAGTTTCCTGAAAACATCTTCATCCTTATTGGTCTCCACCTGTATATTGAAAATAAAACTAGAGCCAACGTTTTCCTTACTTTCTACTCTAATGTCGCCACCCATTAGCGAGACCAATTTTTTACTAATTGCCAACCCTAGACCGGTACCACCGTACTTGCGTGTGGTTGATGAATCTACCTGAGAGAATGACTTAAACAGCTTGCCCAGCTTACTAGCGGGTATACCAATGCCAGTGTCTCTAACGGTAAACTCAATGGTTTGCTTATGTTTTACTTGCGTAATGTTTCTAACAGAAACTAGAATTTCTCCCTTCTCGGTAAATTTTATGCCATTGCTTACAAGGTTAACCAATACCTGCCGTAGCCTAGTTGAATCGCCCAAAACATCAACGGGCACTTCTGGCTCAATATAATAAACCAGCTCTAATCCTTTATCAAACGCTTTTTTAGATAACAAATCAAACACATCCTCAATGGTATCAACCATATTGTAGGGGTGATGCTCTAGCTCCATAAAGCCAGAATCAATTTTGGAGTAATCAAGAATATCATTAATGATATCCAAAAGGTTCTCACCACTGGTGCGTATAGTTTCTAGATAGTCTTGCTGCACGCTGTTCAATTCCGACTCCATCAACAAGCCAGTCATGCCTACTACCGCATTCATTGGGGTGCGTATTTCATGGCTCATGGTGGCCAAAAACTCTGATTTTGCCCTTGCGCCAGCCTCTGCCTCTTCTTTAGCTTGTTTTAACTCAGCCTCCGATTTTTTTCGAGCGCTAATATCACTTTCAATTGCTATGTACTTTTCAATCTCTCCACTTTGGCCAAGAATAGGGGTAACACTCAACTGCAACCAATATGAGTGACCGTCTTTATGGTAGTTTAATATCTCTTCGGTAAACGATTCCTTGTGCTTTAGCTTTTCGCTTATGCGCTTTATAGTCAACAAATCAGTACCCGGGCCTTGTAACAGCCTGCCTGGTTTCATGCCAACTACTTCTTGCAAAGTATAACCAGTTATGCGCGTAAAGCCCTCATTAACCCATTCTATCCTTGCCATTGAATCGGTAATAATTACGCCATTGTCGGTTTTGCTGGCTACCAATGACAGTTTCATCAATTCTTGAGCGGCCTCCTTTTGCTGGGTAATATCATTATAGGTAACCGCACAACCATCATTACCAAACTTAGCGCACACAATTCTGAGGTGATGTTTGCGGCCATCATGCTTATACGTTACCTCTTCAGTAAGTACCTCTCCAGTATTGATGGTGTGTAACATTTTATCAAAGAAACCTGTGGTTTTTGCAGATGGCAACTTTTCAAGAAGCAGATCTCCTTTTAGTATCCGGTTCTGCTCCATCACGTTCTCAGCCACTGCATTGGTATGTATGCACCTAAGGTCTACTACCTGTTCTTGGTTATTATATACCGCTCTATAAGCTATAATAGCATTGGGCGAGCTATCCATTACTTGCTGTAACAGCTCACCGGCTTTTTTCCTATCTGTAACATCGGTGCTTGAGCCCAGCATCCTAATTGCTTTGCCTTCGTCATCAAAAAGCGCCTTTCCACGCTCGAGCATCCATATATAGTGTCCGTCTTTGTGCCTAATTCTAAACTCTGCTACATACTGTTCTGTAACCCCATCTAGGTAGTCGCTTATTGCTTTTTTAGCGGCCTGAAAATCATCTTTATGTAGCCGCTCTTCCCAAGCATTAAGGGTATGCTCAAGTTCATGAGCTTCAAGGCCAAGCATGCCTTTGTACCTATCAGAGTAATAAAGCACCCCACTTTTCAAGTCCCAATCCCAAATGCCATCGTTTGCCCCCTCTAGCGCCAAACGATATCGTTCCCGGCTATCGTGAAGCTGTTTTTCTATTTCCTTTTGGGCATCAATGTCTTTTACCCTTATTAATAAATATGGTTTTTGTTCATGCTTTACCTCGCTTATGGATACTTCGGCCCAAAACCGCTTACCCGCTTGGGTTATGCACTGCATTTCTTCGTTCCAGTGCTTGCCACTGCGCACATATTCAACTATTTGTCGGCGCTTATCTTTATTAGCAGGGTAAACTAAAAACTCATTTACGGTTTTGCCGGTTATGGCTTGCTCGCTGTCTAACTTAAACATTGCAACCATATTGGAGTTACCCTCGCGTATGGTACCATTTATCTCTGATAGAAAGATGGTATCGTTGGTTTGGTCGAGCATGGCGCGTAAAAAACGCCCACCAGATAACATGCCTTGCTGGGCATGTATGCGGTAGTAGTTTATTGCCAGTAGCGCCAGGCATATAAACGCATTGTTTACGATAACCCCTACTTGCATTTCTGGCGAAAGAGCTGATAATAAGACCCCAATAGAGTATGCAGCGCCAAAAGAAACTACAAACAAAATTAAACGTAAGCGCTGCCTAAACACCATGGAGACAGCCATTATAATAAGTACTAATGAGATGTAATGATAGCTAGGAAAATTGTTGACATAAGTAAGGAAAACACTATGCAGCATAAACAGCAAGAAAACCACCTCGGCAATCAATTGTTTTGCCCTAGCTGTAAGGTTTGGCAAAAAAGTAAGCCCGAAACTAATAAAGCAAAACAAAGAAACTAGGTACCGGCTGAGGAGGTAAAAAATTTCCTCTTGTCCCTCATATTCTATCAATAGGCCGTATAATGTTTTACCAATCCCTCCCATAAGGAGCAGAAAGCGGTAAATGTTGATGTCATTTTCCTCTTGATTGTTCTGGAACACTAAGCGCATCATAGCAACCACAAAATAATCATTATTGCATAGATATTTGGAATAGCTTGATTTGTAATAAGCACTAATTTTTCAAAATCTCATTTATGCTTTTACTTACCTCGTAATGCCCATCATTATTAAAATGCCCGTTGGGCAGCGGATGAAAATGTTCTGGCTTAAACGGTATTACCATTAGGTAATCTTCAATATCACTAAACACCATTTTATACTCGGTGAGATAAAACGATTTGGGCTCATCATAGTATTTATCTGTAAAATCTGTTCCTAAATATGGTATAGGCACTATTATCAACTGGCTATTATACTGTTTAGCAACTTTGGCAATAGATAATAGATGTTCATTTGTGGTGGTAGCCTTTTTAAGCCAATCTCGTTCATTGCGTTCCTCTAGGCGCAACGGAAAAGCATATATGGCTGTGCCAATGGCAGTGTGGCAGAGCAAAGTAGCCAATTTACCCTTTGGTGTGTACTTGTTTAGATAAAATTGATACGACGAGTTGAAATTATCAAAATACCGCCCTTGGTAATAGCCCGGAAACCAACCAGCATCAGTAGGGTAATATAACGACTTATTAGGCACTATGGCACGCTTCTCCCTTACAATATCGTTACCTAAATACAACATAACAAATGTGTATGCTGGCTTTAATTTAGGAATATAGCGTTCGGCAATAAATTGGTATTGAGCTGGGTCGGCCCCAGGGATACCGGTATTATACACCGCTAAATGAGTCTTTGCTGTTAGCCGAGAAACAAACCCTTGTTGTATAGGCTCTGCCCCTGCCCCCCAAGTAAAAGAATCGCCAATAAAAAGTATCTTTTTTTTATTGGTATCCTGGGTGCTCCAATCGTTACCCAAAAAACCTAAATTATTAATGGCAACATTATGTTTTGCCCAATACTTTTGGTTCGCAATAAACATGCCGCTGCTATCTGCAAAAAAGCTATTATCAAATTTTGGGCTTTCAATCGTCGAAACTTTAGGAAACCAATTGGGTGTAAGCACTCCTACTGTGTATCCTTGCGCTGCAAATGCTATCCTTAGTATTGCTTCTGCAAAAACTATAAGGGCTATCGCAACAACAGCTATTTTAAGTATCGTAGCTTTTGGCTTAGCCATTGCTCATTTAATTTGCGTCTTTAGCATCGGCAAGTTTCCATCTAAACACTATTGTTCCTTCGGTTCCATCTCCGGTAGGTTCAAAATAAGTAACCCACATTTCGCCGTTTTCGTACACATCTAAACGAGAAAAACCTTTGCTAATGTGATTAAACGCCGCCCCCTTTCCTTTGCGCACCCACGAGCTTTTGCTACCCGCACCGCTCACAATAAAGTGCTTACTGTGTTTTTGAAAAAACTGCAAGCTGTGCTCGTGCCCAGCGGCATAAACTAGGTCTTTATTCTTTTCTGTAGCCTCCAATACCACATTTCTGTATTGCTTGTAGCGTTTGTGCGGAGTGTCTTCAATTACGCCACCTAACTTGCGCCCCAGTGGCAAAACAGACCCCAACACTGGTATCGGAATCCAAAGTTTTTTATTGATTACCCGTAATGGAAATAGATGCTCTGCAAACGATGAATAACCGCCATGCCCGCCATTGGTATACAATGGGTGGTGCGCCACCAATAGTACCCTTTTCCCTATGTGCGACTCCATTATCTCTTTCAACTCTATTTGAAAGTCAGGTTCTGGTAAGTTAGGGTTCTTCTTTTTTTCTTTGGGATTAGGCAAATCGCGCACCCACCTGTATGAGTCAAGCACTACCAATACTACATCATTGCTTACATTTAGTACTGCCGGGCCTGGCTTGCCATCTTTTGGCAAGAAAACATTTTCGCTTCCCAACTTTTCGTATAGATACTCACGCTCATACTGCGGACCATCAGTAAGGCTATCGTTTGCCGCATACCAATCATGGTTTCCGGGTATAAACAAAACTGCACCTGGGAAACCCTCAACGGCCTTTACCGACTCATAAAGCCGTGCCTCTGACTTTGAACGGTGCTTGTGGTTTAAGGCCGGCATGCCTTCTTCGTAGATATTGTCGCCCAAAAAGATAACCATGCTTTGGTCATTAGCATCACGCAAGTGCGTGTTAAGCAGCTTTAAGGTAGGCTCTTGTACCTCAAGGTCTGGCTTACCCGCATCGCCTATTAAGTAAAATGTGTAAGCCGGTCTATCGGCAGGTGGCTCTAACAGCTGCCACTCCTCATAATCATCAGCCATGTAAGGCTTTACGCTACCGCAGGCATTAAACAACAACACAAGTGCTACAAGCGCAACTACACGCCCAATGCTATTATAAAAACTCATCAACTGGTTCTTTTTCATACATACTATCTATCAAAGCAGCGTACTTTTGATTTACTACTTTGGTTTTAATTTTTAGTGTTGGCGTAAGTTCACCGGTTTCAATGGTAAAACTATGAGGCAATATACGAAACTGCTTAACTGTCATATAGCTAGGTAGCTTGGCATTTGCTGCATCCACCTCAGCACTAACTTTATCAACTACTTTTTTATGCTCGGTAAGCGATGCAATTGACTTGTCTTTGATGCCCTGCTCCTCGGCAAATTTAACCAACGCATCCGGATCGAGCGTTACCAATGCCGATATAAATTTTTTATTGTCGCCAATTATATGGGCCGCATCAATAAGGCCGCCGCTAACTAATAGTTTTTGTATAGCGGCCGGGGCAACGTTTTTACCCCCTGCGGTAATTATCAATTGCTTCTTTCTATCGGTAATAGTTACCCATCCGGCTGCATCAATAGTGCCTATGTCGCCCGTTTTATAATATCCATCGTTGGTAAAAGCTTCATTAGTTGCCTCGGGGTTTTTATAATATTCGCTAAACAAATTTGGCCCCTTAACCTCCAACTCACCATCGCTTGCCAACCTAATATCAACACCGGGTATAGCCCTCCCTACCGAGCCAAAACGATACTCCTCCGGACGATTAACCGTGTATGGGGCGGTGCCTTCGGTAGCGCCCCACCCCTCTATTATCAACAAATCTAAATGATGGAAAAACTCCGCAATTTTAGGGTTTAGCGGCGCCCCACCCGATACCATAAACTGAAGTTTACCACCAAACTTATCTTTAATAGCTTTATACACTAGCTTGCTAGCCAATTGGTGCTTTACTAGCAGCCAAGTAGGTAGTGGTTTTTGTGCCAACTTATAAGAAGCTGACTGCTTGCCTACACCAAGCGCCCAATAGAAAATTTGCTTTTTTAACCACGAAGCACTTTGTAAATTCTGCCTAACCCGAGCATACATTTTTTCGTAAACCCTTGGCACACCTGCAATAAACTCAGGTTTTACCTCAGCAATGTTGGCAATAATGCTGTCAAACCCTTCAGCATAGGCAATGGTTTTGCCGGCATACAGCAACAGATAGTACCCCCCAATGCGCTCAAGGGCGTGTGCAAGCGGCAAAAAGCTTAGGTTTCTATTCACATTTAAAAATGCCCGCGGACTATGAATAAATAGGTTTTCGATTGTGATTAAATAATTGTTGTGACTTAATACTACACCCTTTGGGCTACCTGTGGTACCACTTGTATAGATAATGGTAAGCACATCGCTACCATTAAGGCTATTACTAATTGCTCTAAGGCTGTCCTCATTTTTTGCCCAATCACTACCCAACTCAATCAGCTCTGCCAAAGGCCTTATCCACTCATCCAGTTCTACGCCATCGGTATCAAATACATACACCCGCTCTACAGTGGGCACTTCGCTTTGCATTAGCCGTAGTTTGGTTACTTGAGTTTGGTTTTCGGCAAATACATATCTCGCCTCAAGGTCATTTATTATGTATGCAGTTTCGTCTTCTAATGTAGTTGGGTACACTGCCGAGATAATTGCACCCGCCAGCAAAGAACCTAAATCTGCATAAACCCACTCTGCCCGCGTAGCCGACATAATAGCTACCCTATCTCTATGTTTCAACCCTACTTTTACGAGGCCATTAGCTATACTAAACGCAATATCCTTAAGCGCTGTGTATGTCACATTGCGATATTGACCATCCTTTTTTGTCATGATGGCCGGTGCTTGGTTTAAAGTGTCTAGCTTGGCCAATAATGCTAGATTCATGTTTTTAAACTGGCTCATAGGTAGCGGTGCTTTGCAATAAATATAAACGAAACTTTACAATATTCATGACCCACTTATCCTCATTTATTATGATTGTTACTAAAGGTATTAAAACACGCATTATTACTACCAAATAACTGAATAAGATAATTGCTCGTGCTATTTTGATTTAGGTATGGTTTTCGGTTAACTTTGTTTTTATGACTTTGCAAAGCTGGTGGCAAGATGCCCATAAACAATTGATGGATGTATATGATAAGCGAGAGGCATCGAATGTTTTGCAATGGCTGTTAGAGGATAGTTTGCGCTTAAATAAATCAACTTACCAGTTGAGGTTACCTAAACCACTCACTGATGCCGAACTTACATTGTTAAACCACCAACTTGCCAGATTGGTGCAGGGTGAGCCACTGCAATATGTAACGGAAGTAGCTGACTTCTGCGGCAAAAAGTTTAGAGTGGGCCCTGAGGTGCTGATACCCCGCCCCGAAACGGAAGAGCTAGTGGAATTGATACTGAAAACCTTGGCAAAAGACACAAAATATAGTCTTCTTGATGTAGGTACAGGTAGCGGATGTATACCAATTTCGTTGATAGTGAGCAGGCCAAATTGGAGCGCTACTGCCATTGATATTTCGCCCACAGCCCTTGCCGTTGCAAAATGGAATGCCACAGAGCTGGGCGCAGCTGTTTACTTTGCGCAATTGGATTTTTTGGATGAAACCAAATGGGAGGATATAAGTACGCCTGACGTATTGATAAGCAACCCACCCTACATTGCTAAAAATGAAGCGGCAGCAATGACCAAGCAAGTGCTGGACTTTGAGCCTTTGAATGCGTTGTTTCCTGATGGTGATGATGCCATAGTGTTCTATAAAAAGTTGGCGGCCTTTGCGCAGCAAAAGCATGTTAAAATGGTTTTCCTTGAGCTGAACCCAAACTTTGCCACCGAAATTGAGGCATTGTTTACTTCCATTAGTTATACTGTAACCATTATTAAGGATATGCAGGGGAAAGATAGGATGTTGCTGGCATCTATAAATTAGCCTTACTCTTTTAAAGAACGGATACCTTCGGGCTCAATGGTTATTTTGCGGTCTTTGTACAAGGCTCCTATTGCCTTTTTGAAGGCTTTTTTACTCATTTGCACCGATTGGTAGATAACTTCAGCATCAGTTTTGTCGGTAAGGGGCAAAAAACCGTTAGCTCTATCCAAAGCCCTTGAAATACGCTCTACTGCGGTAGCGTTTGCATTATCATAACCAATTGGTTGCAGGCTGATGTCTATTTTACCATCTTCACGTATATGCTTTACGTATGCCTTAAGTGTATCGCCGTGGTAAAGCTTGCGGTATACTTCGTTTTGGTATACTAAACCAAAATGTTGGTGTTCAACTATCACGGTAGTGCCTAGGTCTGATGTTTGCCCTATTACAATACTCACTTGATCGCCTACATTATACTCAGGCCGCTCCCCTTTTCCGATATGTTTACGTAGCTTAAAACTGCCTACTATGCGTTGTGTGGTTTCATCAAGATACACGTACGTAAGGTAAAACTTTCCTTCTTCAGCCTTTAAATCTTGCTCGCTGTAAGGCACCAAAAGGTCTTTCATCAAACCCCAATCCATAAATGCGCCTACGCTGGTAAGTTGGGTGCAGCGCATACGGGCTACTTGGCCCACGGTTGCAATAGGCTCCTCGGTAGTAGCAATCAGCCTATCTTCGCTATCTCGATATATAAATACCTTAAGCAAATCGTCAACGGCAGTAAGGTTTGGTACATATCTTAACGGAAGCAATATCTCTCCTGCCTCATCGCCATCAAGGTATACCCCAAAATCAACGATTTTTACTACCCTCAATTCATTATATTGTCCTACTTGTAGCATATGTGGCAAAGGTAGGTATAAAAGGTTTCCTTTTGGGCTCCATATTTCCTCAAATTGCGTCATTAAATACGCAATAATAATATACCCTTGCTCTAGAAACCTAACCAAACTGGCTATTTTACTACTTTTACTTCATCGTTAACTATTTAGGAACGATATGTGCAGTATGCATACTTATACTACAAAACACTATGAAAAGTACACGATTATTAATGCTTGTGGCGCTTTTAGCCTTTCAATTCAGCTCTTGCATGTCAACTAAAGATATGCCCGGGCATGAACCAGAACAAGTACCTACAGGTAATATGGGCGGTGGCACTGGCTCTGGCACTATTGGCGATGACCCCACAAATCCTTGAAAACACTAGTATACGCCATTTTTCTACAGGTGTGTAGACAAAACTCCACATTGCACTAAATGCATGTAGTAACATAGGTGTATAACTTAATGATTACCAAATACATGTATAGTATTCCTTCGAGTGGAACAGTTATTGCGCAATTAAATTTGACCAAACTGCTTACCATGAAAACTTTAAAATGGATATTGCTAGGAGCTCTATTTACAGGTACGGTTGTTTCTTGCAGCCTAACCGATAACGAATCTGGGTCTAAACCATTTCAACAATTAGAGCCTGATGGGGAGATTAAACTAAAAGATGAAAGTGATAGCAGGCTAGCTAAGTGGGATACTGAACACAATGAAGGAATTACACAAGCTGAATTTGAAGCGGTTTTTGAAAATGAATCGTTTGAAAGTTGGGATTTGAATGGCGATAAAATACTCGACTTTAAAGAGTTTAAAAAAGGCGTATTTGAGCTGCACAGCAAAGATTAACATAGTATACAAGCACCGCTAAAAATTTTCGTTTTGAAAACAGACCTTCCAGACAAGGAGCTACGATGTAATTGACACTTTAAGCATTACCAGAGTTTTATTAAGTAAATTACTAAAAGGTTACGACTCAAATGGGTTGTAACCTTTTTAATTTAACAACGTTTATTAATAAATAACACAGAATATTTATCGCAACATGCCTCAAAAAGCTTTAGCAATCTCAATTTTACTATTTTTACACCGTGAGCGTTATTAGTAAGTACTTACGCCGTGGGGCGGCTTGGTGTGGTGTGGTAGTTTTCGGGCTTACCTTCCTAATATTATATCCATTTTTATACATTACATTACACAACCAGTCATTGCACCCGTGGGCAAACAAGCTTAGGTTGTTTTGGGCAAAAATACTGTTCCCATTAACGGCCAGCAGCTATAAGCTTTTTTACGAGGTGCCGCTTGATGTAACCAAACAGTACGTAGTTTGTAGCAATCATACTAGCATGATTGATATTCCGCTTTCGGCTATACTACTCAATGGTGCCAACTTTAAGTTTATGGCTAAGCATCAATTAGCAGACATTCCGGTGTTTGGCATCTTTTTTCGCACGTTAGACATTCCCGTAAACAGAGATAGCAAAATCGCTTCGTTTAGGGCTTACAAACAAGCGCTTGAAGCCTTAGACCAAGGGTACAGCTTGATTATTTACCCTGAAGGCACCACTAGCGACATTGCCCCACAGATGCTAGAGTTTAAAAACGGGCCCTTCAAAATAGCTATTGATAAACAAGTACCCGTAATACCTGTTACCTTTTTAGACAACTGGCATATGTTTTTGTACGATGGCTCCATGCTTTTTCGCCCAGGGCGTGCCAGGGTTATTATACATGAGCCGATAGAAACTATTGGCCTTACCCAGGCTGATGCCGATAGCTTAAGAGATAGGGTTTACAACATTATAGATAATGACTTGAAAAACGAGTATGGAAGTAAATTCATCTTTAGTAGATAAACTAGCAACGCTTGCCAAACTAAAATTTGAGGCCGATGAAAAAGAGGCCGTCAGGGCTGATTTGGAGAAAATTTTGGGGTTTATGGAAAAACTAGATGAGTTGGACACTACAGGGGTAAAGCCTTTGGTGTATATTTCGGATGCCGTAAATGTAATGAGGGATGATGTGGTGGTGCAAAACACCCCGCGAGAGGCCGCATTAAAGAATGCACCTGAACAAGATGGTACTTATTTTCATGTCCCGAAGGTTATAAACAAAGCGCACCATGAGTGAAGTTATCAAACTGGCCGATATTACCAAGTTTTATGTAATGGGCACCGAAACCATAAGGGCGCTGAATGGGGTAAGCTTAACCGTAAACCGCAACGAATATGTAGCCATGATGGGCCCTTCTGGCTCTGGCAAATCAACGCTCATGAATATTTTAGGTTGCTTGGATAGCCCCACCAGTGGCCAATATGTGCTTAACAATAATGATGTGAGCCACATGCGCGACAACGATTTGGCTGCCATCCGTAATAAAGAAATCGGTTTCGTGTTTCAAACGTTTAACCTCCTACCCCGCTTAAGTGCGCTAGAAAATGTTGAGTTGCCTTTGATTTACTCTGGCCTGGGTAAAAAAGCCCGCCGAGCGCGTGCCGAAGAAGTACTAGTGCAAGTGGGCTTGAAAGACCGTATGGAACATAAGCCCAATGAGCTATCGGGCGGCCAACGCCAGCGTGTTGCTATTGCCAGGGCATTGGTAAACAACCCCTCTATAATACTAGCTGACGAACCCACCGGTAACTTAGATACCAAAACCTCCATAGAGATTATGGCCATGTTGGATACGATACACGCCAACGGCAACACAGTAATATTGGTAACCCACGAAGAAGACATTGCAAGCTATGCACACCGCATCATCCGCATGCGCGATGGCGTAGTAGAAAACGATGAAGTAAACCAAGAGATAGTCGGCTTTAAAGCTTAATCAATACCACAAATGCCTAGCAATCCTAAAGGTATTGGCATGGGCTTCTACAATTAGCTTAATATCAGCACTATAACCACCGCCCATACTTACCTGCACGGGCAAACCTTTAGTATAGGCCAAATTCAAAACTATTTGGTCGCGCTGTTTGCAGCCATCAATAGTTAATGCCAACCTACCCAACTTATCGGTAGCCAATACATCTACACCACTCAAATAAAACAGGAAATCAGGCTTTACTTGGTCAATAAGTTTTGGCAAGGTGTTGAGCAGGGTATTAAGATAAAAGTCATCTTCAGTGCCATCGGGCAAGGCAATATCTAGGTCGCTGGTTTCTTTTCGGCTAGGGAAGTTTTTAGCCCCATGCATGCTGAAAGTAAATACTTCGGGTTGATTTTGAAATATTTGTGCCGTTCCATTACCTTGGTGCACATCAAGGTCAACTATCAAAATTTGTTTTGCCAATCCTTCTCGCAATAGATAATTAGCAGTGATAGCTTGGTCGTTGAGCAGGCAAAACCCCTCCCCGAAGTTGGTAAAAGCATGATGCGTGCCACCTGCAATATTAAAGGCAATGCCATGCTGCAGTGCGTGCAGGGCCCCATCCAAAGTACCTTGTGCTATTATTATCTCACGCTGCACCAACTCTGGCGATAAAGGAAATCCGGTACGTCTTATTTCGTTTTTGGTAAGGTTAAGGTCCTTTAATCGCTGCCAATAATCTACGTCGTGCGTGAGCAGTATCGTTTGCTCACCCATGGGCTGGGGCTCGTGCATTTCAGCTGGCTCTATAGTACCCTCGTGCAAAAGTTGCTGAGGCAACAATTCGTACTTTTCCATCGGGAAACGATGGCCCTCAGGCAACGCATGGGCATAAATGGGCGAATGGGCAATGAGCATATGGTAGCCGCAAATATAAGCAGCAGTAATGCAACAGCCGCAACGTATAATGGTTTAGCGTGGTGGTTGATTGTTAACACCAACCCCCTAAAACACGAAACGGGCCTAAAACCTTTAACAGTTTTAGAACCCGTTTCCACTTTTCTATTGCTATTACGGCAGAAAAGCGCCAAGCTACGGTTTAGTGGCTTTGCCCTGTCTAATAGGCCTCGTGCCGAAGCACTTATCCTAAACTGGACGCTGACACACGCATGAAAGTCAGTTTTCGGTTAGCGTTACTTCCTAAGAAGTGGAACCTTTAATATATTGATCGTCTTCTGAAGCAGGACGCTTTCCCAGAACCAACCTTGCAGCTGGAACCCTTCGACTAAACCAACAACTCAAACAACTTTCCGGAGTGCCTGGCTTTTGCAAGCCTGCCGTTTATCCCTTACTTGATACGATCAAAATTATATTACGTGCTCCCGAAATCAAAATTCTTTTCTTAATATTTACACACAAGATATTAACCCACTTACGCACACTGTAAATATGGTTTTGCACTTATTGTAGCTGGTTGTTAACATTTTACAGTGCATGGTAAAACGTTATACACAACACCATAAAGGTCAGCGTTTGTTTTGATTGGTGTTTTTTTGGGTAAAAACCTTAAAATTCCATTGATTAGAGGATATTCAAAACGTCAAGCTTCATTTAAAAATGGAACCTATTGATATTTCCATTTCAAGACACCAACATCAATAGGCAGGACTTTTGAATCCTGCAACACTTCCCTAAAACACGAAACGGGCCTCAAACCTTTGACAGTTTAAGAACCCGCTTCCGTTTTCGTGGGGCCTAAGCCTGAAAACGTCAAGTTACTGTTATTATGGCTTTGTCTTCTTCCAAGTTTCGAGCCGAAGCTTTCTGCTTGTTTTCCAACGCTGACATCCTTTTGAAATGTTCTTCTCGGTATTGTTTTTCCTCCTAAGAGGTCATACCTTTAATTGATTGATTGTCTTCTGAAGCCGAAGCTTTCCCAGAACCTTCCTTGCGGTCGGAACCCTTTGACTAAACCAACAATTCAAATAACTTTTCTGAGGTGTCTGGCTTTTGCAAGCCTGCCTTTTATCCCTCGCTTGATGTTATCAAAGTTAGCATACCAAACCGTTTTTCCAAACAAAAAACCGTAATACTTATGCACCAGAAATCAACGGGTTTATACACTACAATTTTGGCTTTATTAATGGTTATATAATGGTTGTAAACATTTTACGCATCCCTTTCATCGTTATGCACAAAGTTATCGTTGTCAGGGTAATTATTGCTTGGTGCATTTTTTGGCAAAAAAAGCGAAAATCGAATAATCTAGGTGTTACCGTTTCGTTTTATCCTAGTAAACAATATCGTTCCATTAAAAAATGTACTCAATAAATATCTCTATTTCGAAACACAGATATCAATAGACAGGACTTTCAAGTCCTGAACCTTAAATGGCAAAACCACATGAAGCTCACCCCAATAAACCCCCACTTTAATGCTTGCGACCAAAAATGGGAGCTGATGCCCGAACAGGATGGCGGTAGGCTATGCGAAAGCTGTGAACGGGTGTTGGTTGACTTTACCCCATTTACCGAGCAAGAAGTACTGAACCAGCAGCGCGACAACAACTTTAAACTTTGTGGCCGCTATACCCGTGGGCAGGTGGATAGACTGCATAGGCACCTCACCATTGAAGAAACCCAAAACCACCGCCCATGGCTTGTTTCGTTGGCAATGGGTTTGGGAAGTATGTTGCCTGTGGGAGTCGCAGCACAAGATAGCCCAACTGATACCATAGTATTGGATAAAGTAGAAATCAACACTCCACGACCAAAAGCCCCAGTTGAGCGGTTTATTGTGGGTAGAATGCCGATACATATCGAAAATGACAATACTGCGGAGCAGCACGACTCCATAAAAGTGCCCATTGCCTACACGGTGCCCATGCCTGGCCTACCCGGGGGTACTCAATACCCTGTGCTGGATGTAAAAGATGTGAATAGCGAAATAGTAGAGCTCAAAGGAACTGTTAAAGATGCAGAAACTGGTGAGCCGATACCGTTTGCACCAGTTTGGATTGAGGGCACTAACATTGGTATTGAAGCTGATTTCGACGGAAACTTTTCACTAAAGGTGCATAAAAGCCATGGAAAAGTGACTTTGATAACTTCTTACATAGGATATGAGAAAGACTCCACTACAATTGATTTAAGCTCGCATAAGCGCGCTGATTTAAACCTTATAGCACTTGAAATTGACACTCATGTCATGGGACTTGCGATAGTGACAGTTACCAACTATGAAAATCAACCTATGGGCCAAAAGCTAAAGCGCTGGAGCAATCCCGCCAATTGGTATCGCGCCATTCGAAATAAAATTCGCTATAAATAACTTAATACTCCTACTTTCACCGAGTAATAAAGAGTATTTAGATTTGTGTTGAAACACCCAACCATGCCTACCCCACAGCAAATTGCCGACGAGATATTTGACCTATACGCCAAATACGGCCGTGCCGACTACATTGGTGAGCCGGTTTCGCAAATAGAGCACATGGCCCAAGCCGCGCAATGCGCCCAGCAAGAAGGCTTTAACGATGAGGTGGTATTGGCGGCATTCTTTCATGATATTGGCCACATTTGTGTAAATGAGGAACAATACCAAAACATGGGCGGCTTTGGAAACCAAGAGCACGAAAAGGTAGGTGCCGAGTTTTTGCGTCAGCGTGGCTTTCCTGAGAGCCTTTGCCAGCTAGTGGGCAACCACGTAATAGCCAAACGCTACCTTACTTATGAATACCCCGAATACTACGCCAAACTATCAGAAGCCAGCAAAGAAACCCTACACTACCAAGGTGGCCCCATGAGCGCAGCAGAGGCAAGCGAATTTGAGCAAGACCCATTATTCACTGCCAGCATCAAGCTCCGTGAGTGGGACGAGCTAGCCAAAGAGGAACACAAACCGTTGCCCGACTTGGAGGTGTACAAGCAAATGGCGGTGCGGTTATTGGGGAGGTAATCGCGCTATTTAATATTTACAACGCTTTACTAGGATACCCAAAATGCAATCAATAATATAACAAGCCCAAGCTAGAATTTATCACGGTGTTAATACTACCTTTTGTATTGTGGTATATTGCCCAGCTTGTAATGTTACCAAATAAGTACCCGGAGATAAACTGCTCATATTCAAACTAATTGTTTCGCCTGGCTTAAAACTGGATATTAAAACTGCATTACCCAGAATACTATTTACCTGCAGCCTAACCTCTGCATTTATTGATTGCGTTTTGAAATAGACAGCCCCAATTGTAGGATTAGGGAAAATCGTCCATGCTTCTTTAGTATTTAAATGTGTAATTCCTACTCCTGTAACTTGTAAGGTATCTGAAACCAATACACAACCATTCGTATCTGTTAACTCAACTGAATATTCACCATTAGACTGGGCAACAAGGGTATTTGATACTGAATCTAGTATGACATTTCCATTAAAGAACCACTGATAGCTATTGAAATTATTTGGAACTGATAATGAACTACCATTTTGAACTACTAATGGTTGTGTTGATGGATTAAAATAACTAAGGTTAGTATTAATTACAACACTATCACATCCTCGAACGGACAAAAGGGTATCTTTATAGGTGCCAGCAGCAGTTTGAAAGGCACCACCCACATTCAAACCCTCACCAACGCATAAGATTGTATCAAGTATCACTGAGCGTGCTGTTTCAACTGTAAGTTGAACTGTTCGTATGCTGTCACAACCCGCACTAGCTTGAAAAGTATCAATGTAGTTTCCTGAACTACCATATCCTTCGTAACTATCACCATTGCAAATACTAATGGTAAGGTTGTTAGTTATGGCGTTTAATACACTTAAGTTAAGTTGTATTACGCTATCACAGCCATTTACGGCTTGCATAGTATCAAAGTAAACACCCGTGGTTGTATAACCCATAAAGGTATCGCCGCTGCATATACTTTGAGTAATACTGGTTAAAAATGTGTCTAACACGGTAAGGTTAAGCACGCGTGCACTATCACAACCAAATCGATCGATATAACTATCGTTATAAACTCCTGATGCCGAATAGCCCAAAGCACTTTCTCCCTTACAGATTACTAAATTTATAGTAGAGCCATTTGCTGGCCTTATAGTTAAATCCAATACTCTAATGCTATCGCATCCTGTTGCTAAGGCAAAAGTATCTCGGTATATTCCAGTTGCGTTATAACCTAAATAGTTTCCTCCAAAACAGATGGTGGTATCGATGGTTAAACTAACGGTGCTACAATTAATTACAAAGCCATCAACTCTAGCTACATAAGCGGTATCCTGATTGGTGCTAAGCAAGGATTTTCCAGCTATATACAACGTTCCATCGGGTGCTTCGGTTACATCAAAATAGTTATGTTCTATAGCCAATGAATCAAATGCAGCGCCATTAGAAAGGTTCCGGCCATAAATCATTGGTCCATACAAATGAAATAGCTTACTCTTATCTTTCGAAAATTGCAGCATAATACCCGAAAAACCGGTAAAGTTGCTAGTAGAAGGATTGTAACTAAAAGCGGTTTTCTCACCCCAAAAACCTATACCGCTGTCATCCAACCGTAGTAAGAAACCTACTGGGTTGGTGCTACTTATAGTATTTGTAATAGTTACGCTATTAGCGGTAAAGCTACCAACCATAGTACCTGCTATGTACAAATTGCTGCTATCATCAACAGCTAAACTTTTAGGGTTTATAATATTAGCACTGCCACCAAATTTTTGAGCCCACACAGTACTAAAATTGTTTCCACCAGTGCCACTATACTTTCTTACTAGCATATCTCGGGTGCTGGTGCTCGAAATGCTGTCGAACGCTACATATACGTCTCCAGTATTATCAACGGCAATGGTTCTGCCGTCTACAATAAAATTGTTGCTAATAGTCCACGTAAACTGAAGTGAGCCTGCAGAGCTAAATTTCGTTACAAAAAAGGCATCAGCAGCTGTATGTAGCACATATACTTCGCCAAGTGCACTCACAAAGGCATCAACAATAGTATTGTTCGGAATAGACCTAGTCCATATAATCGCACCACTGGTATCGCGCTTTTCAACCAAAATAACACCTCCGGTAGCTTGGCTATTATCTTGATTAACCAAATAGAGCTCGTTATTACGGGC
>JAGYJT010000031.1 GCA_018401955.1 Chitinophagales bacterium
GAATATTGAGGTGGGCACCCTTAAAAAGCTCAGCGATTTTGACCTTACCAACCCCATTGTAGCACCTAAAATTAAAGAACGTTATGGTGACCACGTACCGCTAAACGAAACCGTTATAGCCCCTGCGGATATATTTAACGATGAGGATTTGGTGACGGTGTTTAGTAATTAAGGATGGCATCTATTCACCCCAGCGGGTTATTCTTAAACTCACGCCGTTTTTGGTCTTTTTCAAGCTTTTTATATAGATTCCAAAGAACCCGTCATTACGAAAGCCTGCCCTGCACTACAAAAACCAATAAACTTTATAGGCTTGAAGTAATCCTCTAACGATTGGAGCCTAAGTTAATCATGCGCTAAGGTAACATACATAATATGTAAAAGTGCTACATCAGACGGCAGTATATCTCTCAGGGGGATTGCCACGTCACAACCATCGCACGAAAAGCGCTCTGTTGTTCCTCGCAATGACGCGGTTGGTGAAGGGTTGGGACTCAATGCTCCTCACTCTTCACAAACGGATATATGTGCAACGGCATCAAATCTTCCAGCTTACAATCGCCGATAGTGAGGATGGTGTGGTAGATGAAGGTGCGGCCCAGTTGGCCGATTATCCAGCTCTTTTTGCGCTTATTGATGTTGCTGCTGTAATTAAGCAGGTGGTAAGTGTTGTTATCTATTTTGGCCACGCCAGCAAAGGCACAGTCACCGGTACTTTTTAGGTCTTTAATGTGCAATAGCGCTTTATTTACAGTATCCAGCACATATACGGCCGTTGTCTTTTTATGCAGCGAGTAGCGCACCAGGTTCTTTTTGTACTTGCCCTCTTTGCGGTAAAACTTACCATCGCCATCCAGGTTGCGGCGGGCAATGAGCACGATAAGGCCGTTGTGAATGAACATCAACGGACTATCAAATTTGTGCGGCGACCACCACTTTTCCCACTTATCAATCGAGTCCTTTTTGGCGTGCATAATATAGGAGCCGTCGAACTCGAGGCGCGTTATGCCCCAAAGGTCGCCATTGGGCACAAACACAAACTCGCTTTCAGCCGAGGCGCGCGGGTGAAAAATTTGAGGGGCCTCGCTTATCGGTTTCCAATTGTAGGCATCGTGACTTACAAATATGCGCGTGGGGCAAGGCACATCCAATTGGTACTCGTACAACCCCTCATACGACGACATGTACAGTAAATTTTCGTGCACCTTAACTCGCCACGGTACATACCCATGGGGTATATCCAATTCGCGAGCCTTGGCCCAACCGCCCTTAGTGTAGTGCATTTGATAGATGCCCTGCGGCTCAAACTTAAACCTATTGGTGCCCAGTTTAAAGTAGGTGAAAAACAAAGTATCGTTGCGTTGGTAAAAGCGCGGTTCGCGCACATCGGTTTGCAGGTTAATGGTCTGCTCCAGTTTCCAGGTAACAAAATCGGTGGTACTTACTATGTACATCCTCGCCTTTTTAGAGGCAAAATGGCTGGGCGCAGTGCGGAAACCGACAAAGTAGCGGCCATCAAAAGCAACCAAATCGAGGTTGTTGTTGGCATGCCTGCGCTCTACCTCAGCGGGCAAGGTTTCGCTGGGTATAATTTGGGTCCATTCGGTATTACTGATGCACTGGGCAGTGGCTTGGAAGTTGATGATTACTATTAGTAGGGCACTGAGGAAGATGCGGAAACTCATTTTTGATTGGTTTGTTATTGGTTTATCTGTTATCAGTATATCGGTTATTGGTGTCTGTTATTTCGTACTAGCATACTATCCCTGCAACCGATAACAGATTAACTAATAACCAATTAACCAGTCAACCCATCAACCAGTTACTTAATCCGCACTTCGTGCTCACCATACTGCACCACATCGCCTATGCGCAGCTTTTTGCGCTTTTGCAGTTCGGTAGCGCCGTTTACGGTTACCTCGCCATCAATTATGCGAATGTGGGCTTCGCCGCCGGTTTCTACTAAGCCGAGGTGTTTTAATAATTTATCTAGGGTAATGTGATCTTGTCCTTTCAAATCGAATTCCATAACAATAGTTTGAGGTAGCAAAGAAATGACAATTTTTATGGTCTACTAGTTGCACCCGTATTTTTGCCATATATTTAAAGCCTAAAAAAGGGAATCATGGAAAACAATGAACCTATACAACAACTTACCCGCCCACAGTTGCGCGAGGCTGCCGATAAAATGCTAAAAGAAGGTATTGCACCGGCAGAAGTGGCGCAGTTTTTAAGCGCCCAAGGGCTCGACATTAGCAGCATACATGCCATGATTGGTAGCCTAACCCAAGGCAATGCCTACTTTGCCGCCACCGAAAACAACATAAGTACGGGAGAAGATATTGGCCCACGCGGCAACATGAACGCCAATACTGGCAGCTCTAGCGGCGCTAACCGCGATATATTGGTTGGCGGACTTTGGTTGTTGGGCGGCACTGTCGTTACCGTAGTAAGCGTTAGCAACGGTAAAGGGGGCATTATCGCTTGGGGCGCGATTATTTTCGGTGGTTACCAGTTTATACGTGGGTTGATGAATGCCAATAATAACTAACTACACCGCAAAGGAGGTGTAATAGCCGTTGGTGCCATCATACTCGGTGGGCTACAGTTTTTTAGGGGCTTAAGCCAAAACGATTGAACTATACGTAAACCCGCTATTGCATGGAAATAGATTATTCAGAAAGATTAGATGCCCTGTCGCGTAGAGCCCCATTGGAAATTGGGGAACAGGCGTATATCCGATATTCTAATAATCAAAGAGGGTATTCGCAAACTTATGGCATTTTGCTTTTGGAAGATAACCGAAGCTATTCAAAAATGAAACAATACCTTGGCTATAGTGTGGGAAAGAACCAAAACACTTATGAGTTATACTACGAATTGGTGCTACCAGAAAATATAAAGAATGCCCTTACTTTGCTTTTTACCGATCTAAACTATGCTTGTAGTATTCCAACGGAGTTGCCAAGGGCAGATACTTCCAGCCCATTCTATTACATAACCTACAAGCACTTAAGGGCCAGCGGACAGATTTTTGAGCATGATGTTGCAGAATTTTATTGGCCAGAACATGTTATCAATGCTGAATATCAAGCAACATTTGATACCATGTTAGGATTGTTTGAAACCCAGCGTAAGCAACTAGCGCAGAAAATGAATGCCATGATTTCAGCAGCAGAGACGTTTACGAACTTCAGCTTTAAGGAAATAGACGATAAATACTAACGTTTACACAGCAAAGCTCTCACCACATGCGCAGGTACGACTAGCGTTGGGGTTCACAAAGTAAAAGCCTTTGCCTTCCAGGCCATCACTAAAATCGAGGGTGGTGTTAAAAACGTATAGGAAGCTCTTGAGGTCGGTTACGATTTTTACGCCCTTATCTTCAAACACCTGGTCGTCGGGCTTGGGCTCGTTGTCAAACTTCATATCGTAGGTAAAGCCCGAGCAACCACCAGCCAATACACTTACGCGGATGAAGTGCTGGTCGGTAAGGCTATCCTTAACCATTATTTTGTCTATTTGCGATTTGGCAGCGTCTGATATAAAAAGCATAATATTCCGGTCTTCCTTCAAAGGTACAAAACGATAACAAAGGTTGTAGAGGGAATGTTCCGTTTGGGGTCGATGGACCATAGTCGATGGTCCATGGCAGGAACGTGCATTGCATTAAAATAACCGCAACGTGCGCAACGGAAAACGCAAAGTTCGCAACTTTTTATGGATTGGGCAATGTGTAGATGAGGCCTGTTGTATCTATTTCAATGTCCTCATATTTTTTAGACCTATTCTGATTTTTCATCTCATCTATCTGCCGCAACTCTTCTTCGGTAAGTGGTTTAAAGGCCTCCGCTATGTTGTAAACCAAATAGTGCTCGTCTTCATATAAAATACCAAATTCGTCATCAGTAATGCCGCTACTCTTATTCACGATTAAAACACCCCCACCCGTCTTAATCAGAAGGTCCAGCATATGCGCATCTCTAACTATAAAGCTATCCACCAAAAAACCTTTTCTGTGGGCCAAGTACAGCTCCTGCGGGTTACCTTCGCTTAACACCGCTATCAAATCATCGGGTTCGGATACTTGATCGGCAATGGCTTCTAGCTCCAACTTATATTTTTCGGAGTCTTTGATAAAAAAGTCGTGCCACTGGTTGGTAATGCCCTCTATCATGCCACCAGCCAACAATACCATTAATACCCATTGCTTATTGATGCTTACCAAGCCATAACCCGCCACCAGCGCCATCATCGGCACAAAAGGGATGATGTAATAGTTGTGATGCTGAAAGAAAAAACCAGAGCGCAATACATACACCACAAATACTGCCAATACCAGCCCAAACACTCCCAACAACAACCATTGCCGTTGCACCAATGCCCACACCAAGCCACCCAGAAAACACGCCAAAAACACATAGCTGTGCAGCGCACTAAAATAGAACCGCTCTGCCACGTTACCAAGGTTGGCACTTAAGGCTTGTAAGCTTTCACTGAGGGATTGGCCGCTATTATACCAATTGCCATATACATCGGCCAAATGGGGGTTCCAAACAAAGTACCACTGATACATAGCACCCATTACCAAAAACGAACCCAATAGCCAAGGTAACCATACCTGCCATTCTTTTTTATGTTGCCAAAGCGGTACGATGAAAACGGCCAGATATATGCCAGCAGGTATTTTGGATAAAATGCCCAGCCCAGCAAACAGGATATAAAGCAGCAGTTGCCAAGGCTTGTGCTCTTTAAAATAGGTAAGACCAAAGTAAAGCCCTGCCATCATCAAAGAGATACAAAAGGTATCGGGCATCATTTTTCGAGAGAAAGCAAACCAGATAGAGGAGAGCAATACCAGCGAAGCATACAGTGCTACTTTAACGGTAAAATATCGGGAAACAATGAGATAAAAAAACCAAATACCGAACGTGGAGACCACCAGATTAATCAACCGACCATACCAATGTTCATACCCGAAGGCTTCCGCCATTAAATAATGACCATAGTTGAGCAACGGAAACTCCATACCGATGATGCCCGTTTTGCCATAGTTATCATCAACCCTTGGGTAGCGAATGTCGTTGTCAACTTCCAAAAAGTTGCGGGCCACCATTAAGCCGGTGGTTTGTCGCCAATTGTGCCCCTTCTCCAACGGCGGATTGGTGATACCCACCAGCCGTACTAGAAAAAACAGTAGCAGCCAGAACCGAATATCAGACACAAGACGCAAGACACAAGACACAAGAGTGGTTTGAAGTTATGGATTAGGGTATAATAAAACCATTGGCTAAAATAGCCATAAATTACTTTAGCCCTCACCTATTTTACCATGGACCATGGACTATCGACCATCAACCATCAAGGATCCACATTCACCACCACAGTCACTTTTTTATATTCCTTGTGTTGATTCAATTGCTCCAAGGCAGTTACAACAGCGGCTTTATCGGCAGGCAACATTTTGCTGTCTTTGGGTATTTTAATGAGGATGCTTTGCAGGTATTGGTTCTTTACGCGGCTTACAAACGGTGCCACCGGGCCCATTACTAAGCTGCTTACCTGGGGGGTAAGCATACCTTTGAGCCATTGAGCGGCTTCAAAAGTTAAGGCGCGGTCAATATGTTTTACCGTTATCTCAATCAAGCGGGTGTAGGGCGGGTAGTGGAAAGCCTGACGTACTTTCAATTCCTCTTCATATAGCTGCTCCCATTTTCCATCGCGCACGGCCAGTACTACGGGGTGCTCGGGGTCCATGGCTTGTATCAACACCAAGCCTTGCTTATCTCTCCTACCCGCTCGGCCGCTCACCTGCTCCATCAATTGAAAGGCCCGTTCATGCGAACGAAAATCGGGGAAGGCCAAAAGCTGGTCGGCACTTAATATACCCACTAGGTTTACATCCCCAAAGTCAAGGCCCTTGGTAACCATTTGCGTACCAACCAGCACATCCAGCTCACGGTTCTGAAACTGGTCGATAATCTTGTTATGTCCCTCTTTGCCGCGGGTACTGTCCAAATCAAAACGCGCCACCCTAATAGTCGGAAAAAAGATGGGTAGCTCCTCTTCTATCTTCTCGGTACCAAAACCGAATATACGGATGTGCACCTGCCCGCAGTTTTCGCACTTGGGCGGCATCTCGCGCCCATAGCCGCAATAGTGGCAACGTAGGGTTTCGCTATGCTTATGGTACGTAAGGCTCACATCGCAGTTGCGGCACTTGGGTATCCAGCTGCAATTTACGCACATAAGGTATGGTGCAAAACCTCGTTTGTTTTGAAAAAGAATGACCTGCCCGTTCTGGTCAAAGCTGTGCTGCATTTGGTCCAACAACACCGGCGAGAAATGAGATTTCATTTGCTTTCGCTTGGTAAGGTCTTTCACATCTACAATGCGTATTTCGGGCAGGGCCGTGCCCCCATGTCGCTCCATAAGGCGGATATATGCATACTTGCCGTGCCTACCATTAAAGTAGCTCTCCAACGAAGGCGTGGCTGTGCCCAACAAGGTTTTGCATTTATGCAGGTGGGCTAAAAAAATGGCCGCATCCCTGCCGTGGTAGCGCGGGGCTGGGTCGTATTGCTTGTAAGAGTTTTCGTGCTCTTCATCAACTATAACCATGCCCAACTGCTGAAACGGCAAAAATACCGCCGAGCGGGCACCCAACACTATGGTGTATTCGCCAGTAAGCACTTTTTGCCAAATCTCAACTCGTTCTTGGTCGTTGAATTTGCTATGGTAGATGCCCACTTTATCGCCAAACTTTTCGCGCAGGCGGTTTATCATTTGGCCCGTAAGCGCTATTTCGGGCAATAGATAAAGCACTTGTTTGCCTTCGGCAATGGCCTGTTGTGCAAGGTGGAGGTATATCAGTGTTTTACCGCTACCTGTAACCCCATGCAGCAGCGCCACATCATGTTTCTCAAAGCCCGCTTCAAGCTCCGTAAGGGCCTGCTGCTGAACGGGCGTGAGCTCAATACCGCCAAGTGGTGGTCCATTTGCTACAACAGAAAGCCTACCTATCGTTTTATCATAAGCTACAACCAGCTCTTTTTCAATCAGCTTTTTTATCACCGAAGTATCCACGCCAGCCTTCTCGCACACCTCTTTTCTGGATGCTTCGCCTTCAAGGGCCATTATTTCTAAAAACGCTACCAGTGCTTCTTGTTGTTTAGGTGCGCGCTTAAGTTCTTCGCCTCGGGCGGCTAGCTCATCCAGGCCCATATCATTGGCAGGGTGCAGGTATACTTCCTTTTTGGGTTTAAAGCGCTCCTCAAGCTCCTCCTTAATCAATATCACCCCTTTGCCCATCAAACTTTTTATGAGTGGATGGATAGCTCTTATATCAACTTGCTTTTGTAGGTCCTCAATCTTCAAAGGGCCTTCGTGGCGCAGGGTTTCGGCAATTACAAACTCTCTATCAGATAACTCTTCTTCCGCTTCTTCCCAATAAGGGTCCAATTCTATTATGGTGGTGCTATCCAACTTTAATGCCGAAGGCAGCGCAGCATTCATCACTTCGCCCAAGGTGCACAGGTAGTAGCTGGCCATCCATTGCCAAAACTGCAATTGCATGGGCAACACCACGGGCTCTTCATCGGCCAAGGCCAATATGCTTTTTACTATACCTAGTTCGGGCTTGATTTTATGCAGGCGCAAGACAATGGCCGTGTACATTTTCTGCTGCCTACCAAACTGCACCACTACCCTATGCCCGGGCTGTATATTTCGGGCAAAATCAACAGGTACTTTATACGTGAAAGTGCCTTGCAGCTTAAGGGGTAAAATGATTTCGGCAAAGAGGTCGTACATGGATTGTAAAATTACATGGATGTAGTGAAAGGAAATAATGCATTTTTTACTACCATTTATATATTGCATGCACATTTTAAATCATAACTTATTACATTGGCAATCAGTCATCTACATTTAACTAATCAAAAGTTTCAATTTTAAGTGAAAAATTAATTTTGAAATAACGTTTGATTAATACTATATTTAGAATGTAAATTTCGCAGGCAAGCTAGTTGTTCCCCGCCTTTCTTAGGTTGCCTACTAAAATCCGATAAATGAAAAAAACAGTGCTGTTCTGTGCCTTCATGGCAATGTTCACTCTAGGCGCTTTTGCCCAGAATATTGGGGGATATATTGTTACAAATCTGGTTACTTACGACCAAGCCAAACTAACTACAGCTTTGGATAAGTGCCGCTTTGACAACTACCGCAAATATGATGAGCGTGTAACCCTAACCTTTGAAGATGGCACCACCGTTGAGCTGCTATCGGTTGTAGAAATGCAACATGAAGGCTTGGCTTGTGATACCAAAATTATTACACCGAGTACCCATAAGCAGCAAAACGTTTTTATCCTGCACCCTGATGGATATATTCTAGAAACGGTTCGAAAAGGCAAAAACTCTAACGACCGCAAAATGGAAATGGTAAATGACGCTAAAAAGGGCAAACCATGAAAATTGTATATACAATAATATTTGGGATGCTCTTCTCAAGCATTTCGCTGTTTGCGCAGCCATCAAATGATTTGTGCCAAAATGCCACCAACATTGGCTCACCATCGCTCAACCAACAATTGTGCTCGGCCGGCACCAATGTGGATGCCAATCCAGAGTTTCCTTACCCATTTCAAAACATTTGTGCGGTAGGTGGCGGTATGGCCAGCCCGGCCGATGATGTTTGGTTTACCGTAACCACCCCTGCCGGTGCAAACGAATTGGCCATTAATCTTACAGGCACTCTACCCAGCTATAATATCGGCATTTATAGTGGGTCATGTGGTTCACTTTCGGGCTTAGGGTGTGCTACAACAGGTGGGCCTGGTGGCATAAATACCACTATACGCCCAGTGATACAAAACACTACCTACTATATACAAGTAAGTGGCAACGGTGTTGGTGTGCAAGGTACCTTTAACCTATGCATACGGCCACAAGAAAATGCTAACCTATGTGTAGTACAATCCAATATTACGGCCACCCCACCGCCTACCAATGGAAGTTATAACCCTGGCACCGTAGTCACTTTCTGTTACTCAGTAACAGATTTTAGCCAGCAAAGCGCCAACTGGTTTCATGGTATATCAATTCAATTAGGTGGAGGCTGGCAACCTGGAAGCGTAACCTCAGTAAGTGCTCCCGCTTCGTGCGATGGCAACGGGGTTTGGCTTTTCGTTAACTCTGTAAGCAGTTCGGCCACAGGCAACACGGTGGGTCCCGGTTTCTTTTACGATTCAAGCTCAGGCGGACCGTTAGATGGCAACCCAGGTAATAATTTTGGAGACAACTGTACCAACAATACTTGGACATTCTGTTGGACGGCAACCGTGCCTGTGCTAAGCGCCAACCAATGTCAAACTTCCAACCCCGACCTCAGTGTAAGTGTAATGCAATACGGTGACGGACAAACAGGTTCATGGAGCAGTGTATCTTGTACTGCCAACCCAGCATTTAACTTTAGTTCGATTCTGGAGTGTTGCGAGCAACCATTAATTACAGTGTTTGACGAAACTTGCCCTAATGCCTGTGATGGTATTGCCATAGCCGAAGGGCAAGGTGGTACCGCACCTTATACATATGCTTGGGCCAGCGGGAGTACTACTGATACTGCAAGTGCCTTGTGTAGCGGTAGCGTAAACGTAACCGTAACGGATGACGTTGGTTGCGAAGCCATTACTACCGTAATTATTAACTCAGGGGGTAATTTGAACATAAATACCGCTGGCGCCGACGAAACTTGCATTGGAGCCGCTGACGGTAAGGCATGGGTAGTAAATGCTAGTCCAAGCCTCACCTATACTTGGAACACGGTACCGCCTCAAAATGGCGACACTGCCTTTGCACTAACGGCGGGCGCATACCAAGTAATAGGTACCGGAACCGCTGGGTGCGCTGATACCGCTACCGTAACTATCGGCTCTGGCAATAACTTTACTGTGGGGCTGGCTAAAAACGATATTTCGTGCAACGGCCTAGTGGATGGTAAGGCTTGGGTAGTGAGTGGCAATGCAAACTTTACCTATAATTGGAACACCGTTCCACCGCAAATTGGTGACACTGCTTTTGGTCTTGCCGTGGGCACCTATGAGCTTATAGCCACAGGGCCTGCCGGATGCGCTGATACCGCAACGATAAACATTACAGAACCTGCACCACTTACCGCAACAGCTACCGCAGATACAACTAACTGTGGCGGCTCAGCTACGGGCAACACATATGGTGTTGGTGCGGGCGGCACTATTGGTAGCGGCTATGCGTATAGTTGGAACAGTGTGCCGGTACAAAATACCGCAACGGCAACAAACCTAGCACCAGGTACTTATACGGTAATAGTTACCGATGCTAACGGCTGCACCGCTACCGCAGATGCTACTGTGGTAAGCACCCCAAGTTTTACTACCAGTACTGGATTTACGGATGCTACTTGCTTTGGTACCGATGATGGAAAGGCTTGGGCAGTACCTTCAGGTGGGCAACCTCCTTTTACCACGGTATGGAGCACTGTTCCTCCCCAAAACACGGATACTGCTTTTAATTTAGCCCCGGGATTATATGACGTAACTATTACTGATGCCAATAATTGTAGCGACCAGTTTACATTTATTATCAGCGAACCGAACCAAATAACCAGCACGCCTAGCATCACCGATGTTAGTTGCAATGGGCTTAGCGACGGTGAAATCACCCTTTCAACAAATGGCGGTGTAGGGCCATATAGTTACCTATGGTCAGACAATAGCACTAACGCAACAGCCAGCACTTTAATAGCTGGTACCTATAGTGTGGATATAACCGACTCCAACGGTTGTGCCATTAACGTAGGCAACTTAATAGTTAACGAGCCAGCTACACTTACCCTAGTTGCTACGCCCGATAGCGTGCCGTGTTATGGTGGGTTTAATGGTAGCATTGCCCTTGCGGTAAATGGTGGCACACCCACCTACACTTATCTTTGGAGCAACAACCGTGTAAACCAAAACCTTACTTTTATTACCGCAGGTTCTTACAGCGTAACGGTAACCGATAGAAATGGGTGTATTGATAGCACATCGGCAACGGTAGAGCAACCAGATAGTTTTGCAATAACTGTAGCATCTATTAACGTAACTTGTTTTGGAAGCGATGATGGTAGCATAGATGTAACAGTAAGTGGCGCAACGCCTCCGTACCAATACCAATGGTCGGCCAATACCAATAACTTTACCGGCTCAAGCCTTACTGGTCTTGATGGTGCTACCTACCAAGTAACCGTTACTGATGGCAACAATTGCACCACATCGCGCTCAATTAGGATAAATGAGCCTACCCGTTTCCGTACATTGTTGAGCCAAAGTATTGATAGTACAAGCTGCGACGGCATTATTTTAGAAGGCAGTATAACCAACAATACCAACGGCGGCACACAGCCCTTTTCATATAACTGGAGCAGTGGCGATACTACCCGAGACATTACCAGCGACTTGGTTTTTGGCACCTATACGGTTACCTCAACCGACGGCAATGGCTGCACCGATACTGCCACAATAACCCTTAACCCTAAAGAATTACTTACAGTAACCTTGCTCACTGATTCGTCTGGTTGTTACGGCGATAGCAGCGGCACCGCGGAGGTACTTATTGCTGGTGGCAGAAAACCTTACACTATAATTTGGGCTGACCTTGATTCATCAAACACTAAATACGTTCGTAACCTTGGCCCGGGCAACTATGATGTAATGGTAGTAGACGCCAAAGGTTGTGATACCTCAATGAACTTTACCATAACAGAGCAACCAGCAATGGGCATTACCGTACCCGATACCATTTCGCAAACATTTGGGCTAGACACCTCTTTTACGGGCACGATTAATGGTGTTAGACCATTTGATGTTAGTTCCATTTTGTGGAGCCCTTCGGAATGGTTTAGCTGCGATGATTGTATTGACCCTACCGTTACCGCTATTAGGCAACGTGCATACATTGTGGAGCTTAATGTTAATGGCTGCCTATACTATGATACGCTGCAACTGATGATAAATTATGGGCCTGATCCATATTACATCCCAAATGCATTTTCGCCAAACGGCGACGGTGTAAATGACTACTTCCAAATATTTGGAATAGGTATTAAGGAAGCTAAATTTACCATATACAACCGTTGGGGAGGACAAGTATTTACGGGCGAAGGTATAAATGCCACATGGGATGGAACCTACAACGGTAAGCAAGCCGAAGTAGGTACGTATGTGTATAATGTGCACCTTATATACCTCGACCAGCGCACCGAGCGAATAACAGGCTCTTTAATACTTTTACGCTAGGTGCAAAACCGTACAAAACTAACGCTTGTTAGTTTGCAACAATTTTTTATTAAAACACATTAATTTTAAATTATCGACTTAACTCGTTAAGAAAAGGTTATTTTTTTCGTACCTTCAAATTTCGAGAAAATAAAAATCTGACAATCCGACAATCCGACGTTCTATGAAATTTTTTACAAAACTAAGTGCGAAGACACTATACGTGTGTCTAATCGCATTTGCACCTATGCTAGCGCTCGCACAGCCAGCAAATGACCTTTGTGCAGATGCAATTTTGATAACCTGCAATGATACCCTAAGTGGTACCAACGTAGATGCCACAAATACAGGCAATGGTGGCTTTTGCGGCACTACCCCCGGCTCTGCAGGTGTATGGTATCGGTTTGTGGGCAATGGTGATGAAGTAACTGCTTCAACCTGCCTTACAGCCTCTTTCGATTCAAAAATCAACGTTTACTCGGGCACTTGCGGAGCTTTAGCATGTGTTGTTGGCAACGATGATGACTGTGGCACCCGATCATCGGTCACTTTCAATACCGCTGTTGGTACCGACTATTACATATTGGTAACTGGTTTTGGCTCGGCTACTAGTGCATTTACTATAGATGTAAGTTGCATTACACCTCCGCCAGCTCCTGCCAACGATTTGTGTACCGCTGCTACGCTAGTAGCTTGTGGAGATTCAATTGGTTCGAGTAACTTATCAGCTACTAATACCGACCAACCAACTGCCACCTGCGGTACGGCTCCCGGAGGCCCAGGTGTTTGGTTCCGTTTTGTAGGTAACGGTGATATTGTTACAGCTGCTACTTGTGCAACAGCATCGTATGATTCGAAACTTAACGTATATTCTGGTGCCTGCGGTGTGGCAAACTTGGTATGTGTAGGTGGCAATGATGATGGATGCGGTACGCGCTCTTCATTTACGTTCCCCAGTACAGTTGGTGTTGACTATTATATTTTGGTTACTGGCTTCGGTGGTGCTACCAGCAATTTTATTTTTACTATTGATTGTGTTACCCCTCCGCCAAACGATGTTTGCGCAAATGCAACACCAATTGCTTGTGCCAATGGCGTGGTATACGGTTTTAACAGTGGTGCTACTAACGTAGGCAATCCTGCAACTTGTGGCACTGCACCCGGCAGCGCTGCCGTATGGTACACGTTTGCTGGTACGGGCGAGTTTGTTACGCTCTCTACCTGCGATTCTTCTAACTACAACACCAAATTGAATGTTTACAGGGGCTCATGCGGCAACTTTACCTGTATAACGGGTAATGATAACAACGGTGCGTGCACTGGCGCAACCAATAGCTCCGAAGTTAAATTCCAATCAGTACTTGATAGTACTTATTACATATTGGTATCAGGTTTAGGTACTGCTTCGGGCAACTTTGGCTTAAGTATTACTTGTGCCGCTACCCAAGCTGCTAACGATTCATGTATTAATGCACAACCAATTACTTGTGCTACTGGCACCGTTTCGGGTAGTAATATAGTAGCCACCGGCAACGGTGACCCAACCTCAAGCTGTGGTAGCGTAACACCAGGCGCTTATGGGGTGTGGTACACCTTTACTGGCACTGGCGATGGCGTAACACTCTCTACATGTGCTGCAGGTACCAACTTTGATACTAAATTGAATGTATACTCTGGCACTTGCACCAGCCCTGTGTGCGTTACCGGAAACGACAATAACAGTGCTTGTACGGCTAACACTAACTCATCGGCACTAAGCTTTAACTCTGTATTGGGCACCCAATATTATGTTTTAGTAAGCGGTAACTCAGGAGCCAATGGAAACTTTGACTTAAGTATAGTTTGCACACCGCCTCCTGCCAACGATTCGTGTATAAACGCAACAACAGTTACCTGCGGCACCACCGTTGCAGGTAGTAATATTGGAGCAACGGGTGCTGGGCAGCCAACGGCATCGTGTACAACTACCCCAGGCTCTTTCGGCGTATGGTACAAGTATACAGGCACCGGCCAGTACACGGTATTTTCAACTTGTAATGCGGCTAGTTTTGATACTAAACTGAATGTATATTCGGGTACATGTGCAGCACTTACTTGCGTAACTGGTAACGACAACTTTACCTCGGCCTGCTCAGCAAACAGTTCGCGCGCAGGCTTCCAATCGGTATTAGGAACCGAATATTATGTGTTAGTAACTGGGCTTGGCTCTGCAACGGGTACCTTTACTCTTACAACCACTTGTTATGGGGGCATTACGGCAGCAATCGATTCGTGCACAGGCACTTACACTGCTATATCAAACGATACGATAAATAGTGCCTTGGCCATTACTAGGGATACGTTGAACATCACAACTAACCCGTTTGATACCATAAGCGACTTAAATGTAATTGTTGAAGCTAACCATACTTGGGTTGGAGATTTATTCGTAATCCTTACACATCTTTCATCTGGTACCGTAGATACTTTGGTGAGCAGGCCTGGTAGCTTAACATCTACAACTTGCAGCCAAAATAACATCAATGCTAAGTTTGACGATTCAGCATTAAGCCCAATAATTTGTGGTCCTACTACCGGTACTGATTCTAGCGCACTTGAAAAAGGTCCATATCAGCCTTTCCGTCCATTAGCCATATTCAACGGTAACTTGATTGGTGGTGAATGGGAAATGAAAATTGTTGATGCCGTAAGCGGAGATAATGGTAAGCTACTTACTTGGTGCCTTGAACCAACATTGCTGCCATACTCTTGTACCAACCCTGTAGCTACATTTAGCGATAGCTGTAACCCAGCCAACAGTGCATTCTTCATTTTCGTGGATGTTACTGATTTGGGCAATGCTCCTTCGCTTGATATTACCAATTCGGTAAACGGAACGGTAGTTACTGCAAGTGCGGTTGGCCGTTATGTAGTTGGTCCGTTTACACCAAGTACTCTAGTAGATGTAACCTTAACCAATACCGCAAGCGGTAGTTGCTTATTAACCCAAACAGGGCTTACAGCGGCTTGTGTAGCGCAAAACCCTTGTGTAAATCCTACCGCAACTATCAATGCCATTTGTAACCCTACCGATGGTAGCAACTTTTACGTTGAAGTGGAGGTAACCGATATTGGCAGTGGCCCATCATTAACTATTAGCAATACACTAGATGGTACAACTATACCTGTAACCAGCAGCGGTACATACACTGCTGGGCCATTTGCAAATAGTGGTGTGGTAGACGTAACGCTTGCCAACGATACCGCCGCAGGTTGTAATGTGGTAGCCCTTGCCCTTACCAACGATTGTACGCCAGTTTGCACCACTGGAGTATTTGCAGGCAACGATACTACAATTTGCGCTGGACAACAAGTAAGCTTAGGCGACCCAGCAACTGCCGGCAACATTGTTGCTCAGTTTGAAGACTTTAACGCATGCACCCTGCCACAAGGTTGGACTATAAACAATTTAGTAGGTCTAGATGATTGGGAAATTGGATTGCCTGCTTTCGATAACGGACCAAACTTTGATGGTATTAACGGAACCTGCATGGTATTTTTTGATGATGATGCAGCAGGTAATGGTGCCGTAAATACTGTGGAAATGTTGTCGCCCCCAATTGATGCAACTGGCTTTGTTACTGCCGAACTAAGTCTTGACCTATGGTTTTCTGCCTTTGAGTTTGGTAATAATTTCCCAAGCGATTTCTCTATTTCGGTTTGGGATGGCAATGCCTATCAAATACTACAAAGCGGTAATAATGATATAGGGGGCTCTTCATGGGATCAATTTGTAGATACTACATACAACCTTACACCGTATTTAAACAGTGCTTTGCATATCCGTTTCCTTTACTACGACGGAGAAGGTTGGAACCTATATGTTGGCTTTGATAACTTTACTATCAATGCTACCGTACCTGCCCAAGGTACTTATACTTGGACACCAGCAACAGGGTTGGATGATGCTAATTCTTCTATTCCTGTAGCATCGCCAACCACAACAACTACTTATATAGTTGATTATGTTGATGGCCTTTGCTCTTATAGCGATACAGTAACTATTACGGTTAACCCATTACCTACAGTTGCTATTGCTGGTGCTGGAAGTGCCTATTGCGTTACCGAAACTTCTCCGGTTCAACTATTCGGATTGCCTGCAGGTGGTACCTTTGGCGGTGCTGGGGTAACTGGCAGCACTTTTGTACCGAGCAGCGCAGGTGCCGGTACCCAAGTACTTACTTACAGCTTTACTGATGGAAATAGCTGCACGAATACAGATGTTGATACCGTTGTGGTTAACCCTCAACCAACAGTTTCTCTAACAGCAAATAGAACATTGTATTGCATATTTGATGTTGCAGACACTTTATTTACCTCACCAGCTGGCGGTACACTTTCGGGCAATGGCGTTAATGGCAACTTATTTGAGCCATCAGTTGCGGGTGCTGGTTCGCATACTATATCATACGTTTACCAAGATGCCATAACTGGTTGTGCAGATACTGCAACGCTAACATTGAATGTGGTAGAAATACCAGTAACATTTAACACACCTGGTGGCCCTTATTGTGCAGAAGATACTAACCGTGTATCACTTTCAGTATCGCCAGCCGGTGGTACATTTATTGGCCCAGGTGTAACCAATGGTCAATTTCAGCCCAGTGCTGCAGGTCCGGGAGTACATACAATCGTGTACTTAATTGATTCGTTTATCAACTATCAGTTGGATACTAGTTGTGTTTATACCCCGATTACGCCACCGGCTAATCCAAACTCAGTGGTACTGGGTGATGATGTATTGAGTAGTGCTATCACCCTTCCATTCCCGTTCAAGTTTTATGGCCAACCCAAAACCGCCATTAAAATCAGCTCAAACGGATGGATTAGCTTTAATACGGCGCTTACAGGCAGTGCATTAGGAAACACATTGCTACCTAATGCAGGTGTACCAAATGACATTATTGCAGGTATGTGGGACGATTTGGTATCACCTACCGTAAACTATTATACCATAGGCACCGCTCCTAACAGAAGATTTGTAGTAGACTTCTTTGAAAGCCGCCACTTTGGGGGGGCAGCTGGTTCGGTTCAATTCCAAATAGTATTGCACGAAACCTCAAACTTGGTTCAAATACTGTGTGTTTCTTGTGCAGCCGACGCAAGTTCGCCAAGCGCAACCCAAGGTATTGAGAATGCAACTGGTACCCAAGGCATTACCGTACCTGGCCGTGGCGATAGTGGCTGGTCAGCTTTTGCTGATTGCACCTCATTTATACCAACAGGCTGTACTTTTAGCGAATCGCAAGATGTAACTGTCAATCCGACCCCTACCGCAAGTGCTGGTAATGACACCAGCATTTGTTTGGGAGGGACTGCGACAATTACAGCGTCGGGTGGTACATCTTACCTATGGAACAATGGTGAGACTACTGCTACTATAAATGTTAGCCCTGCAGCAACTACGTCTTACAATGTACAAGTTACCAGCGCTGACGGTTGTGTAGATCGTGATACCATGGTAGTTACCGTATTACCTACCCCAGTGGTTAGCTTACCAGACCCAACAATTTGCCAAGGTAGCAACACTACATTAGATGCAGGCAACGCAGGTGCAACATTTGCTTGGAGCACAGCCGCATCAACACAAACCATTAATGTAACTGCGGCAGGCGACTATATTGTTACGGTTACCTTACCTTCAGGTTGCTCAAATACCGATACGGCAACAGTAACCATAAGCACCAGCTTAACCGTTAACCCAGGCAACCCAGGTATTTGCCCTGGTGACACCGCAACGTTGAATGCTGGCAACCCTGGTGCATCTTATGTATGGAGCACGGGAGCATTATCTCAAACAATACAGGTTAATACCGCTGGAACTTATACCGTGGTAGTAACAGATGCTAATAACTGTACAGGTACTGGTAGCAGCACCGTAACCATCAATGCTGAGCCTACAGTTAACTTGGCCGACCCTACTATTTGTGTAGGTAGCACCACCAACCTTAGCGCTGGCAATACCGGAGCATCTTTTAATTGGAGCACTGGCGACAATACGCAAACCATTACTGTAAGTAACGGTGGCAACTATATTGTAACCGTTACCAATAGCCTTGGATGTGAAGGGATAGATACGGCTACCGTAACGGTGGGTACTGGCTTATTGGTTGCTTTACCAAACTTAACTATTTGCCCTGGCGATACTACTACATTAGATGCTGGCTACCCTGGCTCTGACTATTTATGGAGCACGGGAGATACTACTCAAACCATACAGGTAAGTGCCAATGGTGGCTTTGTAGTAACCGTAACCGACAATAATGGTTGCAGCGGTGTAGGCGGCGGCTCAGTTAGCTTACGTGTGCCAGAGCAAGTGAGCGCAGGTGTTGATACTGGTGTTTGCCCAGGGGGCAGCGTAACCCTTACTGCTAGTGGGAACGTTTCGTCATTTACTTGGACGGGAGGCCCTGCAAATGCAGCCTTTACCGTAAGCCCAACCGCAGCTACAACTTATACCGTTACTGGAGTTGATGCAAACGGTTGTACTTCAACAGACGAAGTGGAAGTTACCATTTATGCACTTCCAACCGCAGATGCTGGCAACGATGTTAACCTATGCAACGGCAGCGATGTAATACTTACTGCAACTGGTGGTGAAGATTACTTATGGAGCAATGGAGATGCTACTGCAAGCACTACCGTTTCACCTATTACCGATACGCAATATACCGTAACCGTTACCAATGCAAATGGATGTACCGCAACGGACGTTGTAAACGTAAATGTTGTTACCATACCTACTGCTAGCATTACCCCATTAGATGCTGAGTATTGTGTAAGCGACCCAGTTGTAACCCTTACAGGTACACCTGCCGGTGGTACATTTGGCGGTGTTGGTGTAACTGGAAATACTTATGACCCAAGCAATGGTCAATATGGACCTAGCAGCGTAACCTACACCGTTACTGATGCAAATGGATGTACAAACACCGTTGCTACCAACTTTAACCTTACTTATTGCACCGGTATTGATGAGCCTATCTTCAGTGAATCGGTTTCGGTTTATCCAAACCCGTTCACCAATGAAGTGTTTGTTAGCTTTGATGCAGCTTATGAGTATACCATCACCATAAGCATGCACGATATGCTCGGCAAAACCGTTAGCGAGCAACAAGTACAAATTGTTGCCGGTGCCAACGAAGTAAAATTGGACGTGAACGAAGATTTGGCCGGTGGTATCTATTTTGTAGAACTGCAAAGCCTTAACGAAAACCGTTCATTCAAATTGGTGAAGGTTAGATAGAAGTGTGATTTTCAAAACAAATTACCCTAGGGGCAGTTGCGCAAGTAACTGCCCCTTTTTTTTAATGAATATTACGGTTTTGTTAATAAGCTCGAAAACCTCAGCAATTACATGCTATCCAACCCAAACCATGAACTATTAATGATAGTATGCCAATAACCTGTATGAACTAATAGTATTGTACAAAATACCTTTGCAATGCTGTTTGAAAGCTCTTAGCTTTTGCAAATTAATGTTATTGAACTATACAGATGTATTTGGTAATAACCTAATAGCAATAAAAAGTAAACAAACAGAAATAGGGATTTACTTGCGCTTGTTTAATTGAGCTAGAATATTGTTGAGCAAGCCATTGATATCCATCGATATTTTGAATAAAAATATCAGCGGTACATATATAGATACGGCAATAATGGAGCGGAGCAGAATGTCGACAAACAGATTATCCCATCTAGGCAAAAAGTAATTGACACCCAGCACAACCAAACCGATAGCAATACAATAAAAGGTCTTCCTATTATAAGGCTGCATACCATACTTATAATAGATGAATATGCCCCTAAAGGTATTAAACAACAAAATGGAAATGGCTGTAGCTATTGCCGCACCGGTAATGCCATAGGCAGGTATGAGTATATAGTTGGTGCCTATGGCTAGCAATGCCAAGCAAAAGTTGAACAATAAATCGTAACGGAAGTACTTTGAATTGAGAATAATATCACCATTAGCGCCTGAGGCTACCTCAAAAAGCTTGGATAAACCAATAAACACGATAACATAGTAACCAGCAGCATAAACAGGTGGAAGAATCGCAAAAATATTATGCAAATTGATGCATAAACCAATATAAATAAGCAACCCTACAGCCAACATATTGATAGCCGACTTACTATAAATGCGGCTAATCTTGTCTATCTCACCGTCCTTCATAAATTGGGCAATAATGGGTGATGCTATCATAAGTACAGACCGCGCGGGTGCAACGATAACCGCCCCAAAAAAAGCTGAAATGGCATAAATACCCGTTGCGTCCAAATCGATTATACCCGTTATCATTATCTTATCTAGTTCGTTAAGCAGCACCGTTGATAGGCTGCCCATAGAAACAAAGCTGCCGTATACCAGCATATCTTTGATATTACTCAGTTTTCCAAACCTAAAATCAACGGTCAATTCATGCTTTCTGATTAGATAAAACATCAAAAACAACATGGGTAAAGCATAGGCAAAAGAGTATATCCAAATAAACTGATGGAAGGTAATGAGCTCGAAATGGAAAGATATGATAAGGAAAAATATAATCGAACGGAATAATAAATCGCGAGCAAAGCCAGCTGCTATGGTTAAAATGTTGGCCCTGCAAAACCCATAAAACATTTCAAAGGCAAGCATGAATAGGGTAAACGGTATCACCAAATGACTGTAAGAGACAAACAGGGGTGAATCTTGCTGAAAATGGGCAACCAATGAAGGCTTCAACAGAAAATAAAGGAGAACGAAAAAAGTAGCGCCAACGGCTATTAGAAACATCTGGAACCCAATAAACTTAGCTTTATCCTCTTGGTGCTCTCTGTAAAAAGGCCAATAGCGAACAGATATATATGGAACACCAAACCTGGTTAAATTACTACCCACTTGACCAACAGCAGCTATAACAGCATATAGCCCAATTTGCTCAGGCGTAAGAATAAATGGAAAAAGGATACCCATATTTAGGTACCCGAGCAAGATGCCCAAATAGGCTACAATGCTGTTATAAAATCCTTGACGTTGTATTTCACCCATTAAACCTACTGGTAATAATAGCGTCAAAACTACAGTAAATCTGCAAATAGTTGGCACTATACTGATTTACAGTTAATTTTGTGCACTCCATATGTTTTACTCCAAAACCTTAAAAACAAAGTACTCCAAAACCTCATTACTTAACCCTGAAACAATTTTAAATGCCCAATACTGCCCATGAAACAACAGAGCAGTGCCTTATAAAACAAATTGATGAAGAGCTAAAACCCCAAAACACTTTGAGGGTTCCTAATCTTTTTATAGTTGGCGCCTCAAAATCGGGTTCCACCGCACTGTGGTATTTGTTAAAACAACATTCAAACATCTTTCTACCAAAAGAAGAACTAAAGAAGGAACCTTGTTTTTTTTCACCCTCGGGTAATTTGGGCAACTACGACCTAAAAAGGTACTTGGATTTGTATAAAAATGCTAAACCGGAACAAACCTATTTAGGCGATGCCTCTACGGCTTACTTAACTGACCCAGAGAGTGCTAAGCTAATACATGCTTGTAGCCCCGATGCAAAAATCATCATCATCCTTAGAAATCCGGTTCAAAGGGCCTACTCGCTGTACAACTGGATGTGCCAAGAGGGTTATGAATGGGCTCCCACCTTTGAAAAAGGGCTTCAACTTGAAAATTGGAGAAAGAAAAAATCGTTTCCGAGTTTAATGCATCCCAACTACAGGGCAAACTACCTTTATTTTGAATCGGGCTGTTACGGAAAGCAAGTAAAACGGTATATTGACTTGTTTGGAGAAAATGTGCTGATACTAAAATTTAGAGACCTAAAGCAGCAGCCAGAGGACACGCTAGGTAAGATTTATAACTTTTTGGGAGTGAAAGGTGAAGAACTACAAAATGAAATTTTAAACCCTTCGTATCGAGTTCGCTCCCCTAAGTTGCAGTATATACTACGATACGCAACCACTACCAAACTTGCAATTGAGAAACGCCTTGGAAAAAATACCCTTAAGGGAAGTAAAAATAAGAGGGACAAGCTATTAAAGTTGGGTATAAAGAAAGAAAAACCAGAAAGAATAAACCCGACTACTTATCAAAACCTTGTAAATGCCTACAAGAAAGACATCACCTACCTACAGAACATAACCGGCATCGATTTTAGTTTTTGGCTTAACCCCACAATAGAAAAAGCTCCAAGCAAGTAACTTGATAACTCATGTGCCCCAAACGATACCGTTTGGGGCCAATTACTTTTTTAGAACCTTACCTTAATACCACCTAACACATTAATGCCCGCTTGCGGATAGTAATAGTTATAATCGGCACGGCTATTGGTACCTGCTGTGTTATATACTTCGCTAAAGGTGTAGCCGTTGCTTTCGTATAGGGTATTAAATATGTTGTTTACCAATAAGCTTAAGGTTACATCCTTCAATATCCAGAATTTGAATGAGTAGTTTACGTTGAGGTTGGTTGTGAAATAGGCATCTAAGCTGCGGGCCTCGTTCTGGGTATTATCAAGGTACTGTTTACCAACATACTTGCCCAATAATGCCACATTAAGCCCCTTTACCGGAACAAACGTAAGATTTACGGCACCAATCAAATTCGGTGAGAAAGATATATCGGTATTATCGTACTGACTGCGTTGCTCGCCAAGAAAATCATAGTTTTCATCGTATACATAAAGTACTTCCTCAAAACTGCTGATTTTGTTGATGCTGTAGGTAATATTGGCACTTGCATTAAACCACTTAACTGGCTTTACCGAGCCCATTAACTCAATACCCATTCGGTAGCTTTTATCAACATTGGTGCGCACAGGTGAGCCCACGTCGTTAAGCTCACCTGTTAACACCAATTGGTCTTTATAGCTCATTAAGTAGTAATTAGCAGTAAATGCATACTTGGTGCTGGCATATTGATAGCCCACCTCAAGGTTATACATACGTTCGGCACTGGGGGTCTCGCCAACCGGTGCATCAATAAAATCGTTTCGGGTAGGCTCGCGGTGGCCCACTGCAAAGGTGCTATACAGTTGGTGCTTGCTGTTAAAGTCGTATGAAAGGCCAGCCTTGGGGTTAAAAAAGTGGAATGTTTTATCAAGCTCAATAAAGCGCTGGTCGTTGTCTATGCCTTCCAGTTGGTGTAGTACATTACGGTATTGCAGATCAACAAAAAAACGCAGTTTCTCTTTTACCGTATAGGTTAGCTTGGCATATATGTTTCCGTCGTTTTTGATACCATCGTTGAAATAGTACTGGTGGTCGGTATCGGCGTCAGCTGCAAACTCAGCCCAAATTACCTGGCCGTAGTGTTCACCCCGGTATTGGTTCCAGCCTCCGCCAAACGTAAGCCCCAAGCGCTCACCTTTGTATATGGCCGAGAAAACCGCACCATAAAAGTGATTGTCCAGCCAGCGTCGGCGCACCAAATCAGTACTAAAAACGGTATCACTACCTATTGCTACTGGGCTAAGTTGATAATCGGCCAAATCCTCATCAACCTTGTATTGCTCAAAATAACCATAGCCACGGGTGTAATGCAGTGCCGGGTTGATGTACCACCGCTCCCCTATCTGGCGAGAGTATATCAGTTGGTAATGGTCTTGGCGATAGTTGTCCACTTCGTTATCATAAGGGTCACCTTCCTTTTGAAAGAAATCGGTACCGGCGCTGTTATCGGTGCGGTCGGTTTCAAGGGTAGCCTCATCCACGCCGTTCCAGCTTTGGTAAGTAATTTCTTTGCCACCAAACACATTCAAACGCAGTATGCTTTTGTCGCCATAGTAAGCACCAGCAATAAAAAACGAGGTAAGGTTACTGCTGGCCCTATCAATATACCCATCAGATTCTATTTTAGAAATACGCCCCTGAAAAGCAAACTTATTGGCAATCAAGCCAGTACCAAACTGGCCATTCAATCGGTAAGTATTAAACGAGCCATAGCTGGCGGCTACTTCGCCAAAAGCCACCTTGCTGGGGTCCATGGTTTGTATGTTTACGGTACCACCAAAAGCACCCGCCCCATTGGTGCTGGTACCTACACCGCGCTGTATCTGTATATTGCTTACCGAGGTACCCAAATCGGGCATATTTACCCAAAATACCCCTTGGCTCTCGGCATCGTTGTAGGGTATACCATTTAGGGTAACGTTAATGCGGGTTTGGTCACTACCTCGCAGGCGCAGGCTGGTATACCCCACCCCTGCCCCTGCATCGCTGGTGCTCACCAATGAAGGGGTTTGGTCAAGCAAAATAGGCAGGTCTTGACCTAGGTTCAATTTCTCCAACTCCACTTTGCTCACATTGGTATGGGTGGTGGGTACTTCTTTGCTAGCGCGGGTGCTCTCAATTAGCACATTATCTAAAAATCGCTCTATGGCAATGGAATCAATGGCCAACGAATCAATTTGCTGCGCTTGCACACCAACAAAACATACTGCGAACACTAAAAACAATAATACAGACCTCATGATAAAACGGCTATTGGGTGAAAGCCCGAGGCCTGCGAATGCAGGTAAGCACTACCAAATGATGCTCAACATCACGCGCACGAAAGCGTGAGTGCAAGACTCCCTACGCCGGTACCAACCGGATCAGGTTCATTGGGTATAATCTCAGTCCCGTTTCGAAAAAACGGGACACCCCAGTCTTAATGATGCAAAGTAACGTAGTTTTTTATTGATAAAACCAAATAGTGACAAACTATTTTTAGTTCGTCCACAACCTGCCACACACATAAGTCATTTATTATCAACTATATAAATCACCTTGTGGCATCATTGCTTAAACCCAATTTTCTTATGTGGGCTGTGGTAGTTTTTATCTTTAAGGTGGTAAATATCGGCCAAAGTCATAGGCTCATAGGCCTGTATATCGTGGCCCAAATCTTCTATCAAAGCATTGGTTTTATCCAGCTCCAGCTCGTTAAACTCATATTGGGCAATCAAGCGGCCTTTGCGCAACAAGGCATCATCAATATCGCTGAGGTTGGTATTGAAGGTACAGATAACCTGTATGTTGTAGCAGTCTGATATCAATCCATCGCTGAGGTTCAACAAATTGGCAACGGCACTACCTTCACTGGCGCTGCGCTTTTTAAGTATACTCTCGGCATCCTCAATAATCAATACTGAGTTTTCATAGCCATCCAGCAACGAAAGAAACTCTGGGCTAGCAATCTTTTTACCCAACTCAACGGGTATAAATAGTTTCTTTTTATTTACTTGCGAGCACAAGTAGCGTATATAAGTGGTTTTGCCCGTGCCTGGCTTACCGTGCAACAGCAAAATACCTTTTTCGTCTTTGCGATTCAAGCGTTCCACTATATCGGTATTCAATTCAACCAAATCATTATTGTAGTGCTTACCCAAATCTATACCTGGTATGTTGAGTTTAAATTTATGAAAGCCCATGCCATACTGAAACGTTTTGAGCAGGTATAGATTGTTGGCCTCGTTTGCCGCCTTATAAGTTTGCCTATCTCTAAACAATTGGGTAAGCTTATCGATAATAGCCTTATCCACTTCGGCAGTATGTAGCACAATGGCAGTAGTTTCATCAGGGTCATACTCGTTTACCGAAAGGCTAATCAATAACCCCTCATCTAGCCAGTATGTGCCAGTTGGGGCCATGCCCTCTTTGTTTTCGTTTGGATAAAGGTATGTACCCAATACTTGAGTAAGCCCCGGGAAAGACTCTGCCAAGGTTTCGTGGACCCCGGCCATTTCTACACCCTCAATAATAATACGGTAAGGGATGTGGCCCGTTTTTACATAAAAATAGTAGTAAGGCTGAAAATAATCAGCCTTGGCAAACATATTTACTATCGGATCGCTCATGCTTGGAGTTATCGGTTGATTGGTTAAATTATTACTGGTTGATAAGTTACAAAATTCGATTTATGGCACTATCCATAACCACTCCCCATTAAACCAGTAAATATTCGCTCCAAAGTTAAGCAACTTATCCTATCAAGGCCGCAATAAGCATATTACCCAAGGCGCAGGAACATTTATCAACCAATAACCCGCAACCAATCAACCTATATTTTAAACTAATCGTGTAGATTTGTGGTTATTATAGCCATAATGTTTTGCCAATGATTGAACTGGATATTGTAGAGAAAAAAGATCGCCGTGCAGGTAAACCGTCGTGGCTGAGGGTAAAGTTGCCCACGGGAGAGGAGTACAAAAAAGTACGCAACCTAGTAGACGAATATAAGCTGCATACCATTTGCGAAAGCGGCAACTGTCCCAATATGGGCGAATGCTGGGGAGCTGGTACGGCTACTTTCATGATATTGGGCAATGTGTGCACTCGTAGCTGTTCGTTTTGTGCCGTAAAAACCGGCAGACCAGCTGCTATTGATTGGGACGAGCCACGCAGAGTGGGTGAAGCGGTGCAGCTGATGGGGGTAAAACATTGCGTGCTTACCTCAGTTGACCGAGACGAACTGCACAATGGAGGCTCAAAGGTTTGGGCGGCAACCGTTAGGGCCGTGAGGGAAATGAGCCCCGGAACAACCATGGAAACATTAATTCCTGATTTTAAAGGCAACCAAAAGGCAATAAATGACATCATAGAAGTAGCACCCGAGGTTGTATCGCATAACATGGAGACGGTAAAGCGCCTGTATCGCCTTGTTAGGCCACAAGCAATTTACCAGCGCAGCTTAGATGTTATAAAGCAACTTAAGGAAGGTGGTATGCGCACCAAAAGTGGCATAATGCTAGGGCTAGGCGAAACACACGAAGAAGTGTTTGAATTGATGGATGATTTGGTGGCACATGGTTGTGATGTAATGACTATAGGGCAGTACTTGCAGCCTACAAAAATGCACTTAGAAGTAAAGGAATATGTTACCCCAGAGGTTTTTGCGATGTATAAAGAAGAGGGGTTGAGGCGCGGAATAAGCTATGTGGAGAGTGGACCGTTAGTGAGGTCTTCATATCATGCAGAAAGGCACATTTAATTCTAATTAAAATTCCGTATTTTCACGACATTATTAGGTTTGCGGCGGCACTCCGACAATATATTTAATCCAAATAGTAAACTGAAGATGAAAAAAATTGCTTTAGTACTTGTATCTGCCATCTTACTAGGAGTTTTAGGCTATTGGTCTTTCGGCTCACTTACAAATACCGACCCAGTGGCTGAGGTAAGCGAATCGCCTGCCATGCAGTACAAAATGAAATATGAGGCCGAAGGAAAAGGCTCAAAAGAGAAAAAAGGTATAATTGGCGCAAAAGAATGGTTGTACCAGATTAGAGCTAACCAAAATACCGGTGTTGTTTCTACTGCCGATGTACTTGCTGCCCGCGACCAATGGGAGGTGATGAAACAGTTGAAAGCTAAAGATGGCCGCTCGCTTGGTTTACAGTGGGAAGAAATGGGCCCAGATAATGTAGGTGGCCGTACGCGTGGCATCATAATCGACCCTAACAACCCTCAAAAGATGTGGTGTGGCGGTGTATCTGGTGGTTTGTTCTTCTCTGAGAACGGTGGTCTTTCATGGGAACTTCATCCGTGGACTGCCTTGCACGACCATGTAGGTATTAGCGTATTGCGCATGGCACCTAATGGAGATATATACATTGGTACTGGCGAAGGTTTTGCACCAATATTAGATGGTGTACCCACTACCTTTGGCGCGCCTGGCTTTATCGGTAGCGGTATCTATCGCTCTACCGATGGTGGTACAACATTTGATTTGATACCTGCAACTACACCTGTTGCAAATAGTAACAACGACAGATGGTCGTTTATTTACGAAATTGCTTTTGATCCATTTGATGCCAACAAGTTTTATGTTGCTACCCACGAAGGTTTGGTAATAACCCAAGATGGCGGCGGAACTTTTACAACACCAAATGGTATCCCTCAAGGATTACAAAACAGCCCTTCGCTTGAAGTTGCCGTAGACCCAACATTGGGCCACGTGTATGCCCAGGTAAGTAATCGCATTTTCCGCTCAATTGATGGCGGTGTTAGCTTTACCGACCGAACAGGTGTAAACGGATTGCCACAACAAAATAGAATTGGACGTGTTGAAATTGCCACAACAAAAGGCCAAGAAGGATTGGTTTATGTTTGTGTTTCTACCTCTGGTTTCTCGGGCTCTATGGATGGTATTTATCGTTCGGATGACAATGGTGAAAACTGGACTTTGGTTGTACAAGGAAGCACAAACGGCTTTAACCCACTAGGTGGTCAAGGTTTTTGGAACATTGCATTTGGCATTGACCCTGTAGACCCTAACAGATTGATTATTGGAGGTCAGCTTGAATTGTGGAGCGTGAACGTTAATGGTGGTCGTGACCTTATTGCATATTGGCAGCCAGCTATACCATCAAATCCATATTATGTACATGCTGATATGCACTTGGTGGTTTTCCATCCTACCGATCCAAACATAATGTTTATAGGCAGTGATGGTGGTGTATCGCGCACCAATAATGCCCAAGACCAATTCCCTAAATTTACACCGCGTAACAAAGGTTTGGCCATTACTCAGTTTTATGGCTTCGGCTCAAGCTATAATGGTTACTTGATTGGCGGTACACAGGATAACGGCACCAACCTTAACGATTGTAATAACAATAGCCCATTAACTTTCCGCGAAGTTAGTGGCGGCGATGGTGGTGATGGAGCTATATCGCGATTAGCACCAAATGTTTCTTTTTCAACTGTTTACTCAGGTCGTTTACTACGCTCGGTTAACAACTTTGACTCTTATGGAAGTGCGCTAGACGGAAACATTGATGCCAATAGTGATGGTGAGCCTGATCCGGGTGCATTGTTTCTGGCCCCCTTTGCATTATGGGAGGAAGATAGTTTAGTAGCTACCACTATCTACAGAAAGAAAATTTACTTTAACAATGTTACGCAAACAATAGATAGCCAAGCAGTAACTGCCGAAACTATCAATATTTCAAAAGAAAAAGGAATCCTTTTCCTTTGTACCAATAACGGATTATGGTTTGCACCAGATGCTTTAAACCCTTCAATATCTCCTACTTGGTATAATATTCCTGTATCTGGTACAGCGTCAGCAGTAACTATTTCCGAAAGCGGAAATGTGTTTGTTGGTACAACTAATGGTAATACTTACCGCATAGAAGGTTTACCTGCTAACTATGTGTTAGACTCATTGTTGGCCTCGGTAGAAACTACTACCGACCCTAATAACCCTAACAGAAGTATTATTGACTCTACTTTTGATTACTTCTATACTTCACCTTTGGATAGGGCAACTTGGAGTTTCCCAAGTGCTGCACCTGCTAACGATATTGCTAGTCACCAAGGGGTTAGAAGGGTTAAATTTACCACAGGTGCTGGCAATAACCGATACGTAACCGGTTTTGCCATTAACCCTGCCAACGAAAGCCAAGTAGTAGTTACTTATGGCAACTATGGCAATAGCAACTATATATATCAAACTTTGAATGGTAGCGACCCTCCTGCTGGGCAAACATCTCCCCTACCGCAGTTCCAGTCAATTCAAAACAACCTGCCATTGATGCCGGTTTATGATGCTGTTTTTGATTTTTATAATGGCAACAATATTATTTTGGGTACTGAGCTAGGTGTATGGAGTACAAGCAACGCACTTGATGGTGCAGGTCAAATTTCGTGGAGTACCGAAAACGCACAATCTTTTGGTGCAGTGCCAACCTTCCAGGTGCGAGTTGACCCACTATATGAGTTAGATTGCCGCGTATTGTATGCCGGCACGCATGGTCGTGGTCTTTTCCGTAGCACCACGCTTACACCGTTTAACTGTGATGTAACGCAATGTAAGGATATTGTAAGTGTTAATGAAGTAACTGCTAAGCAGCCTGCATCATTAAAAGTGTATCCTAACCCTGTAGCTAATTATGCAAATATTGATTTGAACATTACTAATGGTAGAGAAGCTACCGTAATGGTGTTTGACATTACTGGCCGCATGGTGTTTAATCAAAAAGTAAGCGCACTGGTAGCGGGCAGCAACAAAATAACCCTAAACCTAAGCAACTTGCAAAGTGGCGCCTATATTATAGCCGCGCAGGTACCTGGCGAAAAAGTAGTTACCAACAAGCTTATTAAGCAATAAGCTTTATATACAGGTGTAAAAAAGAAGCGACTGGTTCAAGTGAACCGGTCGCTTCTTTTTTATGATAAGTTGGTGTGATAAATATTGTTTAGCTAGGGCATTCCGAAAACTAGTCGTATAGCTCACTTATATGCAATAAGCCCTCTTTGTCTTTTATAATGATATTGCTCTTATCGGTTTCTATTAGGCCTTCGTCTTTAAACTCTTTAAGCATACGGATGGCCGTTTCTTTAACGGTACCCACAAAGCTGGCCAAATCTTCCCTGCCAATATTGATTATGCCATTGGGGTTTACATCATCAATATAAAAGTTGTGCAAAAACAGCAACGCCTCGGCCACACGGCCTCTAACAGGCTTGTATGCAATGTCGGCAATCTTGGTATAGCTTTCATCCAAAGTACTGCACAGGGCGCTTAAAAGGCCCTTGGAGAAGGTTTCATTGGTGCGGTACATTTCCAAAAAAGTATTTTTGGGTATCATGCAAATAGCCGAATCTTCCATTGCCGCTGCCGAAAGTTTATAGCGAGTACCTGCCAGCATAGAGCGATAGCCCAAAAAATCTCCGGGTTTTACAATACGTATAATTTGCTCTTTACCATCAGAGGCATGCTTGTACAACTTTACTTTACCCGAATTGATACAAAATACCCCCAAAGGATTGGAGCCCTCTTCAAATATAACTTGCCCCCGCTTAAACAGGTTGCACGCCTTGTTATCATTTAGCTCGTCAACTTCACCGATGTTACAAAACTTAAACAGGGAGTCGCGACGACCCTTACAATGCACACAATCGGGCTGGGTAAATTTCATAATGTGCTTATTGGCTATACAAATGTACACCAGAAGCAACAAAAGTGTTCAGCAAAATCCACTTATTTATGAAATACCGCCAACGGCACATCTGTTTTGTATGCCATTTGCTTGGTTAAGCTGCGGTCAAACAACTTCTCAAAAAAGTTGCGTTTATGCGTAACCATCACAGCAAGGTCAATATCGTTAACCTTTGCATACTTGGCGATACCTTCTAAAATATCGTCGTAGGCGATGTTTTCAAAATGTACTTTACCAGTTCCAAGTTTCTTTTCAAAAAGTGCCCTGATATTTTGGATGCGCACCAAATCGTTTTCATCTGGTTCATCTTCTTGAATATGCAAGCTATACAAAGTAGCATCAAGCTTTGATGTAAAGTCGAGCACCCGATTGATTGAATGAACATCTTCACTGTCATTAAATTCAGAAGTGAAAAGAATGTTTTTTATGGACTTAAATTTAGCTTTCTCAGGAACCACGATTACCGGCACATCAGCCTTCTCAAGAATACTACCTAAAACACTACCCAGCAAAATCCGTTGGATTTTTTCGCCGTGGCGCGTGCCCATCACAATAGCATCAACACCCATGGTATGGGCTATTGATAAAATCTCATCGGCAGCAAAGCCCATCGAAATCTGGTAACAAATGTTTTCACTTATTTCAGGAAAAGCCTCCTGCAAATCTTCTACCTGCTGGCTGATACTTCTTTCAGCGGTTTTTTCGGCAGTGCCCGCCAGCTCCGAGAGATACTCTGACGGAATAAGTGGATCAACCACGGGTATGTGGTAGGTATGGAACAGCGTAACTTTGGCATCGTATTGTGCGGCCAACTGCACGGCATATTCGCCTGCATTTACGGCATAATCCAAAAAATTAGTGGGCACTAAAATGTGCTGTATCATATTGGTTGGTTTTATAGCTTTTTCAACAATTCAAGCAATCCGAAAGTAGCTTTTTTATCTTTTACTACCAGCAGTGGCATATCAACATCCACACTGATTAATTTTTCAACAATACTACCCAAAAACAAGGCTGAGGCATTGGTTCGGCCACGGCCCCCTATTACAATCATATTGGCACTTTGCTCATGCGCAAAGTTATAAATCGCTTCAAAGGTATCTTCCTCCTTGTTACATACAAAGGTAGGTTCAATATCAACTCCTTTGGTATCAATCTCGGTTAACAATTGTTTATACTTTTTGTGGGCGTTTACTTTCATAATTTCACTAAACTCCTCTTCGGTCTTGCCCGTTTTGTAATAGCCCAAAGGTAATTTATAGGTATGCAAAACGCATATTTTTTCAGCAGCATTGCTATTACTTGCCAGCTCAATTGCTTCTTCAAGAGCCATCTTCGAATTTTCTGAAAAATCAACAGCCACTACCATATTGCCCAACATAGGTTTGCTACCCTCTGCAACAAAAAGTATTGAAGCCGGTACCTTTCGTGCCAGTTTTTGAGATACAATGCCCGTTCCTTTTAAATCAAGCTTGCGCCCCACAATTAGCAAATCAATTTGTTTTACTTGCACATAGTTATGCAACTCTTCGGTAGCGCTACCCTCCAATATCATACTTGCGGTTTCAACGCCATCAACGGGGGTGTAATACTTGTCAAGTTCGGCATTAATCTCACCTTCCAGCTTCTCATCAATCGGTTCGTCCAGCTCCGGAAAATCGGCCAACCACTCTTCAGGGTTTTCAAGGCCCGCTTGCGCGTTTACAAAGTATATTTTCTCTGGTTTCAATATTTGGGCTAAAAACGAAGCGTATTCAATCAGTGTCTTATCCATCGGGGTAAAATCAAGCCCCACCATTATCCTGTTATACTTATACATACTGCCTAAATTGCTTTACTTACTATATTATACAATATATTCCACTCATCAAACCGCATTACGGTTTTATCGTTAGCTGCACTTAAAGTTGGCTATTTTATTTTAAACCAAAGGCAACCTCCATCATAAGCAAAGTTGATTATTATCAAACCAAAATGCTGGTAAGGCTAATAGTTTAACAAAAATTAATAAATTGCGTGCCGTACAACTAAGCTACCGCTATGGATTTGAGTACCCTTGACATTGTTGCCTTTGTCGGTTTTCTGGCATTGGTTATCGGCATCTCTATGTATGCCTCTCGTAAAGAAGATAACGAGGAAGACTACTTTTTGGCAGGAAGAAAGCTCACTTGGTGGCTTATCGGCCTGTCGCTTATAGCATCCAACATATCATCAGAGCACTTTGTGGGCATGAGCGGCAAAGGCTTTACCCTAGGCCTTGCCATAGCCAGCTACGAGTGGATGGCAGCTATAACACTGGTGCTAGTAGGTATTTTCTTGCTGCCACGCTTCCTTAGGGCCGGCATATACACCATACCCGAATACTTAGAGTACCGCTACAACAAATATGCCAGGCTCACTATGGCGGTATTTATGCTTATCTTTTACATATTTGTTACCCTTGCCACAGTATTATACTCTGGCGCACTGGCCCTGCAACAGATTTTCGACATTAATTTGGTAACGGGCATTTGGGCTTTGGGCATTATTGCGGGTGCCTACACTATATACGGTGGCTTAAAGGCTGTTGTATGGAGCGATTTGCTGCAAGGTGGTACACTACTAATTGGCGGCTTGGTGGTAATGTTTATATGCTTTGATGAAATAGGCGGTTACCAAAAATTTGTAGAACTATCGGGCGATAAGCTACACACCGTGTTGCCCTGGGACCACCCCGAAATGCCTTGGGTGGCGGTGTTTATTGGTGGCCTGTGGTTGCCCAACATCTTTTATTGGGGCTTAAACCAGTTTATTACCCAGCGCACCCTTGGCGCCAAAAACCTGGAAGAAGGCCAAAAGGGTATTTTGTTTGGCGCTACACTTAAATTGTTGATACCGTTTATTGTGGTTTTCCCAGGTATTATTGCTTTTGAATTGTATGCTGACGAAATTACCAAAGGCGACAATGCCTACCCGTACCTTATAAAAAACTTATTGCCTACCGGGCTTACGGGCATTATGTTCGCCGCCCTATTTGGGGCGGTAATGAGCACGCTTGACTCCCTGCTCAACTCGGCATCTACCATTTTTACCATCGACATTTATAAGCCTTACTTTAAGAAAGAGGCTACCAGTAGGGAGCTGGTAAAGTTTGGCCGTACCGTAACTTTTGCCCTGGTAATATTTGGCTGCCTTTGGGCACCTATAGTGGGCCAATTTGATAGCCTATACGATTACATACAGAAGTTTTGGGGGCTGGTGCAACCAGGCATAGTTGCTGCGTTTGCCTTTGGTATACTGTGGAAAAAAGTGCCCGCAGAAGCAGCCATTGGGGCAATGCTGCTTAACATACCCATATACGGTGCTTGCTTAATTTTCGATGAGTTTCAGCCCGATGGCGAAAAGATTGCCTTTTTGCACTACATGGCCATTACGTTTG
>JAGYJT010000032.1 GCA_018401955.1 Chitinophagales bacterium
CCTGTACTTAACAAATATGTATGATCCTTTGAAATACGTTTTGTCAAGCAGCACATATTTGGTAGAAGGAAAAAGTCTGTTTTCTGATGAAGGGATAAGCTCTCCATTAGGCTTTATCTCCAAGTACTTATAAGTAGTTATACAATCATAGGGAATTGCATCTTTTAACCACGGCAATGCGCTACAATTGTTATAACTAATCTCAATAAGGCTATCAGTAATAAACCTATAGTTGTTTGCTTGGAGATGTTTACTAAAAGCCGATGTATAATAAAACAGGACAGTTCCGGTAACACGATTACTGGTGTCAATTGCTGCTACCGAAGTTACTGTATGCTCAAAACTGCCATTTCTGCTACTTATCCCTTTCCTATAAAAGTCTGAAATTAATAGTCTTAAACCCCATCTTGTTTTTATTGTGTTTTTAATATCATTGTTGGCCTCGCGAGTTGAAAATGGCCTGTTGGAGTTAACTTCTCCCACACCCTCAATCCAAGAGTCTACAAAACCTGTTTCAACCAAGTACGACGGAGGTATAACTACACCCCCTTCAAAAGAGTAATAGAATTGAGGCCCTTTTCCATCTGAATTTGATGAAGGTTGCTTATTAACATAATGCAATAAAGTTTCATTTTTGATATTGTACTCATGAATCTTAAGTATATTCAAATACGAGGGAAATAAGGCCTGTTGAGCAATAAGTTGTTCTGTACAATTGGGAAGAATATTGAAGTATTCGTTGCCACGTTTGCCAACAGCTACAATACCCAATGTTTCTGAAGGGAAAATGGCATCAAATGTAGCTGGAGTTAACTGGCTGGTGCGGTAGTTTAGTAGACCTTTCTTACCATCCAGTTTAAACTCAATGTAACCATCGGCTATACCGTCAGGAGAGAAAAGCTTTTGGTATATAGGCGGCAATATAGTATCGTAGTTTTCGTCAACTATTCCCATAAGGTATTGATGCGCACTATCCTCTAAGCGATAGCGATTCCATTCACCATTTACTACATAAAAGTAATGATGGCCATCTTTTTCGAAAAACAATGGTACACTGGAATACAGTGAATCTAGGTGGATAAAGTATGGCCAAGCCATACGTTGGTTCAATGGAGCAAGGCTAGTTGATTTCTTAATATCAATAGAGTCGGAGGGCAACGTTAACTCCTGCATATTGCCAGTTGTACTAACCATCCTAAACGATGCCAACCCGACAGCAAATAATATGGCTATGCCGATTATTCTCATAGATATCCTTCCCCTTTTACTAGTTTATTCATATCCTTTAAACGCCCCATGGATATATTTTTGTGGTTTTTTGGCAACCTTGTCCCTCATAGCTTTTATCACCTCTAGGTTGGCCCATTCCCAAGGATTTAGTTGGCTGTCAACATTATCGAAACGCGGTACATACCACGGTTGTTGCTTAAAGTAAGCATCCCACTTTTCATCTTTGAATTTGTACCCATACTCTGCCAACACTTCGTTGTACATCAGCTCAAGGTCGTAGGCATTAAGATGGTCGGTAATGTAGGTGGTTATGTATAAATCATCGGGCCACTTTATGGTATCATTATAAGAATTTCTATCAATTACATAGGTGCCTTTAAAGTACTCCTCAGTAAGGTACACATACTTGGTAAACGGGAAGTACCTGTTGCTAGTAAGTTTGTTTATTTCTCCGGTCTGTTTTATTTCATAGTACGAATAGTTTATCATGGCATCGTACCCATAAGGTGTTGGGTATTCCTCAAACACTTTATCAATCCGTACTGCTTCTATAAGGGTATCGCCTATCAATCGATAAGGAATTTTTGGTGCCAGGTATTGGTAAGGGTTGTAATAATCATTGCTTACATAAAACTTGGCTTTGCCTACCACATTGTTGTTGCTATCAACGGTAGCAAATAATTTTGAATGGCCATTAAATGCACCTCTTACATCTATGCCTTCGGTGTAAAAGTCTGATACCAACAAGCCAAGTCCCCATAGGGTGGTTTTGGTTTGCTCAACGGTGTTTTTGCTTTCTATTAATTTAAATGCAGTAGATGTCTCATTAATATCAATGCCCCATATCCAAGGCTCTACAAATCCAGTAGCGATAAGGTATGATGGCGGCACCACAATACCAAAACAGTGATGAAAGTACTTATCTTTTTTGTTCTCTTCATCCCAAAATTGGGTGTCGATTAACAAGGTGGGCACTTTGTTGATGTCAAAGGCCAAGTCATTAACGATACTCAGGTATGTAGGCTCTTGGGTTTTATCGGTTATCGGTTGCTGGCTGCCATTAGGTAGTAGGTTGTAGTATTGGTTACCCTGCTTGCCAATGGCCACTACCCCAGGAGTATGCGACGGGAAGATAACATCGAAGGTAGCCGGTATTACTTGCTTGGTGTGGTAGTTTAGCAAGCCCCTTTTACCATCCAATTCAATCTCTATATAGCCTTTGGCCGTGGTGTTGGGGGAGTAAATTTTGTTGTAAATGGGTGGCAGTATGGTATCAAAGTTTTCATCAATAATGCCCATGTTGAACTTAGGATCCCTACTGTCTTCTTTGTAACCGTACCAAAACCCATTTACCACATAAAAGTAATAGTGGTTGCTATCGATAAAAAGCATGGGCACCGAGCTGTAAATAGAATCAAGCACTTTTAAGCGCAATTCTACTTCGGCATCTAAAGACTCTAAATCAATGTTGGGGTTGCAGCTGCTGTATGAGGTATTATCAATTGCAGCGGTAGGTGTTTCATACATGGATGCACCCGCAATAAACGAAGCCAATATAAGCAATGACAGTAAGCAAATCCAAACAATACGCATAAAACATCCCCTTTTAATTACCCTAAAAATAACGGAAATGTATATAAATGTAGTATTAGCCATTGCAAAACTGAAAAGGAGGGTTTAAATTGCACGTTCACAAAAAAGGGCACTCCCATGATATTTTACGGTACCAACAGTAGCAAAGTGCTTGCTGAGCAGCTTGATAGGGTTACTTGCATCAATTGCAACGAGCAAAGCGTTGCCATGGTTACCTTCTCAAAGTATGCACACGTGTATTGGATTCCTGTTTTCCCGATAGGTAAAACTACCGCTACGGAGTGCATCAATTGCAAACAATCGTTTGTGGGCGATGCCATACCTGAGCCTTACAAAGAGCAGGTAAACTACCAAAAAACAAAAGCCAGCACCCCAATATGGCACTTTGCGGGTTTAATGGTAATTGCTGCGGCCATTATTGCCGGGGTTATTTCATCGTACCAAAACGACAAAGTAATTAGGGCCAATGTATTAGCCCCCTTGGTTGGCGACCGATACGAAATTAAATACGCACCCAGCGAGTACAGTATGTGGAAGGTTACGGCCATAAATGCTGATACGGTATACATTGTGCCACACATGTACGTAGTAAATAAGGCTTCGGGGCTAAACAAAAGCAATTTTGGTGAAAATACCGAGTACGACGAAGAAGAGGCTTTTAGTCTTACTACCGCATCGCTATTGGAGCTGGTTGAAGAGGGTAAGATAAGAGATGTGCTGAGGTAGGCTAGATTCAAGCCTTGCTAGCTACAAAACCCCCATCACCGCCACATGCCTATTGTACCAATCAATGGGGCCAGCCCAATCGGGGTTGGCACGTAGGGCGGCTTCATCAATAGTCGCTTCCCAGCCGTTGGGTAGGTTGGGTATGGTGTATTTGCCATCAACCAACAGCAAATCTTCAGGCCCTAGCCATTTAATGCAGGCGGTTTTATGATGCTTAGCATTTACCTCGCCCCCCAATAATGCCGCAAAAGGATTGATGCCCGTGGCCAGTTGTATCAGTTTCATGAGGTTATCGCCCGATGGGCGTAGCTGCCCTTCTATCATGGCTACTTGGTTATCGGGCGTAACTATAAACTCCCAATTGCTGATGCACTGTTGCACCCCAAGTAGTGCCAGCATTTGCCGGGTAGCCACTTCGGCCATTGCAATAAACTCTTGCGGAATGCTCACCGCAGGCACGGTGTGGCCTACCTCTATATAGGTGTTGGGGTCAATTTGTTTTTCGGCAGTGACCAATAAGCGGTGCTGCCCGCCCCGGCTTAGCATATGCAGTGTAAACTCGCTGGCACAGTTGGGCATTGGTTTGCGCGGTATGGCCTGCTCAATCAGTACCTCTTGGCAAACGGTAAAGTCACCTATATACATCGCTTGCTCCGCCGCGAGGGTTTGCCTTAAGGTATCAATTGCGGCAGCTAGTTGCCCCAGCTCTCGTATCAACCGCACCCCCACCGAGCCTGAATAGGCATCGGGTTTAATGATAACCGGGAACGGTGGTGGCGAAACCGACGGTGCACCAGTGGGCAACCATTCAAAAGGCACGGACATTAGGTTTGGGTTTCCTTCGGCCAACTGATTCCAAAGCTCGCGCAAGCGGTGCTTGTGGAAGGTAATGAAATGGCTCTCGGCGGGGTAAAACGGCACGCCTAGCTTCTCCGCAACGGCCAGGGCATCTTCGGCAATGTATTCGTCCAAGGCAATTACTGCTACCTGCTCAAATGCTTTTGCCTGCTGCCAATCTTCGGGCCAGATAAGCTCGGCACCCGTGACCCTGATCATTTCGGCCACATACTCTTTACCCCAGCGCCCTCCGCCAAATAACGCTATTGCCTGCTTCATGCGGTAAAGGTAGGTGATTTGTGTGGTGTAAGAACCCCCGTCAAGTCGGGGCAAGCTTGATTTTACTTGATTAGAAAAGGATTTTTACGTATTGCGGGCAAAATCCTTTTCCAATCCCCAAATCCTTTTCGTAATCATGGTTCTTACAATTTCATAAACCTGCGTAAATTGTGCCTTTATAACCCTCAATATGTTCAGATACAAAGGCTCGGCGCGAACCTTAAAAGACAATATTCGTATTGCTACCTTGCTATCTTTAGTAGCGGGCATGGTAAATGTGGCAGGTTTTTTGGCCACCCAGCGCCTTACCACCCACGTTACGGGCCACTTTGCGTTTTTAATGGACGAGGTGTACAACCTACATTGGCAAAATGCCGTTGTGTATCTGCTGTTTGTGCTGTTTTTTCTGTTGGGGGCATTTGTCTCGAGCCTAATGGTGGAGTATATGGTCCAGCGAAACAGCAAAAATATCTATACGCTGCCAGTGGTGGTTGAAAGCGCCATACTGTTGGCGGTGTCGCTTTCTGGTGCGCTGTGGGTTGCGTCTCACCCCAATGTCATAGCATTTTCTCTGTTGTTTGCCATGGGGCTGCAGAATGCCCTGGTTACTAAAATATCCAACGCAGTGGTGCGCACCACGCACTTAACGGGCCTTTTCACCGATTTGGGCATAGAGCTATCGCAGTTGTTTTTTTACCGTTTGCCTGGGCAGCGCAAAAAATTGTTTGGCTCCATTGGATTGCGCATGGCCATTATCAGCTCGTTTTTTGTGGGCGGTGTGTTAGGAGCTTTGCTGTATGGACAATTAGGGTTTTTTGCCTTGAGCTTCGCTGCCGTGTTATTGTTGCTCGGCCTAATTGCCGACCATTTAAGTTTAACTTAGTTGTATGAACCTCCGCGAAAACAGAGCAGGCTATGATTTTACTTGGATAGCATGATGAGAAAAGGATTTTGACCTAATTATGCACGAAATCCTTTTCCAATCCTCCAATCCTTTTCTCAATCAAAGGTTCTAACGATATGGAGGAATTCTTGCCCAAATGCGCGACTATCAAATAGAAAGCGACGAAATATTGTATTTCATTTATCGAAATAATATCTTGTTGAGCAATAGGTTAAAATCTAACAACATGAGTTTAAGCAACTTCGTTATTGCCGTAATAGTTTTAATTGTAGTAGTGATGGTTCTTAAGACATGGAACGAGTCGCGCCGAGACAAAAGCACTAAATTGGTTGAAGCGTTAGAGGCTGAAAAGCAGGCGCAGGTTGCCCAATACCCTAAGCAAGATGGTAATTGGCCCCCAGCAGCAATTCCAATCAACAGAGAGGAAAACTACCACACCCATTATATTGGCACTACAAATGATGGATTGCAATTCTTTGCTTATAATACCTTCTATACGGAGCCAATTGAGGGGGGCAATCCTGATAACTGGTCGCAAAAGCGAAAGGAATATGTAGTGCTTTATTTGTTTAATGCAGAGGGTGACTATATTGAAACCAGGCATTGGTATGCGGGAACTTCTGACCAAATTAAGGATGGAGTTATTCGTGCTAAAATTGAAGAAATGCTGCTTGAGCTAGGCGATATTAACTATGGGAACATAATGGTAAAGCCATTTTCGACAATGATAGATGGAGTTGAGTTTGGACTAATTCCGTATGATGAGTATGAGACTATAGAAATGGAGCCAAGTTCCACTATGTCGTTCCATGCTCCTTGGGATGGTGAGTACGATACTTAACCCTCCTCCCTCCAAAAACAAATAAATACCTCTCCAATCCTTCACTTTGCCTAACGTCCGTTATATTTGCTACTCAATCAAAAAGCAAATACCCAATGGCTTACGAAACCATACTTACGGAAGTGCAAGACAACGTATTGGTAATTACCCTCAACCGCGAGGATAAACTCAATGCCCTTAACAAAACGGTGTTTGACGAGTTGTACTTGGCAATTGACGAATTATATACCAACCATACCCTTAAAGGTGCTGTAATTACGGGCAAAGGCACCCGCGCTTTTGCGGCCGGTGCTGATATAAGCGAGTTTACGGGCCTAGATGCCGAAGGTGCCCGCAAGTTGGCCAAGCGCGGCCAAGATTTGTTTTTCCGAATGGAGCGCTCACCTAAACCTATTATTGCTGCCGTTAACGGTTTTGCCTTGGGTGGCGGTTGTGAGTTGGCTATGGCTTGCCACATGCGCATTAGTGGCGAAACGGCTAAGTTTGGTCAGCCAGAAGTAAACCTGGGCATTATCCCAGGCTACGGCGGTACCCAGCGCATGACCCAACTAGTGGGCAAGGGCCGTGCCTTTGAACTGCTAATGACTGGCAAAATGATTAACGGTGCTGAGGCGTACCGCATAGGCTTGGTAAATCAACTGGGCCACAACGAAACCCTTGTAGATACTGCCGTTGAGATTATTGAAAGCATTGCCGTAAAAGCACCCTTAGCGATAGGTTATGTAGTAGATAGCATCAATGCCGTATTTGAAGAAGGTGTGGATGGCTACCAAACCGAAATTGATGGCTTTGCCGCATGCACCCTTACCAGCGACTTTAAAGAAGGCGCCAGTGCTTTCTTAGAGAAGCGTAAAGCTAATTTTCAAGGGAAATAGTAGTAAGTATTAAGTACAACTGTTTGTATCAGCTTTTCAAGGAATCGAATCTGCGAAATCAGCGTAATCAAAAAACAAAAAAATCTGCGTTCAAATGAGTTTTAGAAAGGAAAAAGACAGCATTGGCTACATTGACGTACCGGCCGATAAATTGTGGGCAGCACAAACCCAACGCTCACTAGAGAATTTTAAAATCGGTGGACAGCAAATGCCTATCGAAATTATACGCGCTTTTGCGATATTGAAAAAGGCTGCGGCCCTTACCAACCGCGATGCGGGTATATTGAGCGACGAGAAATGTAACCTCATTGCAAAGGTGTGCGACGAGATATTGGCTGGTAAGCACGACGACCAATTCCCTTTGGTAGTGTGGCAAACCGGTAGCGGCACCCAGAGCAACATGAACGTAAACGAGGTGATAAGCAACCGTGCCCAACAATTGCACGGAGGTAGCTTGGATGACGAGAAGAAATTCATCCACCCGAACGATGATGTAAACAAGAGCCAGAGCAGCAACGATACCTTCCCTACCGCTATGCACATTGCGGCCTATACCATGCTTACCAAAACCACTTTGCCGGGCATTGAGGCATTGCGCGCCACGCTTAAAGAAAAAGCCGATGCGTTTATGGACATCGTGAAAATTGGCCGCACCCACTTTATGGATGCTACACCGCTTACTTTGGGCCAAGAGTTTAGTGGCTACGTAAGTCAGCTAGACCATGGCATGCGCACCATTAAGCACACATTGGCACATGTTAGCGAGTTGGCTTTGGGCGGTACTGCTGTAGGTACGGGCATTAATACCCCACCGGGATACTCTGAGAACGTAGCCAAACACATAGCGCAGCTTACCGGCTTGCCATTTGTAACTGCAGAGAACAAGTTTGAAGCACTTGCCAGCAACGATGCTATTGTGGCAGCACATGGTGCCCTTAAAACGGTAGCGGTGAGCTTGATGAAGATAGGCAACGACATCCGTATGCTGTCATCGGGCCCACGTTGTGGTATTGGCGAGATATTGATACCGGCCAACGAGCCAGGCTCATCTATTATGCCAGGTAAAGTAAACCCAACCCAAAGCGAGGCTATTACTATGGTAGCGGCACAGGTAATGGGCAACGATGTAGCCATCAATATTGGCGGCAGCAATGGCCACTTTGAGCTTAATGTGTTTAAACCATTGATTATCACTAATTTCTTGCATTCTGCAAGGTTGATTGGCGATGCATGCAACTCTTTTAACGAAAATTGCGCCATAGGTATTGAGCCCAATAATAAGGTGATAACCAAGAACTTATATGGCTCTTTGATGCTAGTAACGGCACTCAACACGCACATTGGGTATGATAATGCTGCGAAGATTGCTAAACTGGCACACGAGGAGGATATTACTTTAAAAGAAGCGGCCTTGAAACTGGAACTACTTACTAGTGAGCAGTTTGACGAATGGGTAGTGCCGGAAGATATGCTCGGCAGAAACTAAAAAATGGAAACTAATTTCATATATTTAGGCAGTTTTTAAAACAACTAACACCATACCTTAACCAAAAACCAATTATATCATGAAACATCTTGTTACTCTCATCGTTGCAGTGGCTTTATTTTCAACTGGTGCATGGGCACAGTGTACGCCAAATGCAGCAACAGGAAGCCCTGGCTTAACACCAGAAACCGATAGCTTACCTTGCGTTGAAGTTGGCGTACCTTATGATGAAGTAGTGTATCTCGAAAATTTTGACAATTTTACGGCAACTGTGCCTGTAATTGGTCAAGTAACCGTAACAGTTGATTCGTTGAGGATTGATAGTATCACCAATGCTCCTTGCGGCTTAAGCTACCTAACCAACAAACCAAGCGCAACTTATTATGCTGGCGAAACAGGTTGTATAGCTATTACCGGTACCAGTACCGAAAACGTTGGGCAATATCGTTTAAACATTTATGTGCACGTATGGGCCACAGTGCCGTTCTTAGGGTCACAAGATTTCCAAGGCGAAGCATCTGATGTGGTATCTCAAGTAGAAAACCTAACTGGCCAGCCACTAGGTGTTGATTTTAACTATTTCTTGCGCGTTAAAAACCCATCAGACCCTTGTCCGAATATCGACCGTGTAAATCCAAGCGCTAACCTAACAGCAGCATTGGTATGCCCTACCACTAACTTTACTGCTACCGCAAACGGCACTACCGAAGTATGTGACGGTGAAACAACCAACATTTCGTTAACGTTTACCAATGGTGTATCTCCTTACAATATCCTTTGGTCAAGTGGCAACACAAGCGATAACGTTTCTTTGGGTGAAGGCAGCTACACCGTTACCGTGGTTGATGCCAATAACGATACAGCTACTACTTCGGTTACCATTGTTGAGTTGCCATTGCCAATAGCTGGTTTCACGGCGGTTAACACGGTTGGTACAGGTGAAGCAACCACTACCAACACTTCTACCGATGCTACTTCTTACCAGTGGGATTTTGACGGCACCACCTATACCGATGCCAACCCTACTCACGATTTTGGTAACAATGGTGATTATGATGTAACCTTAATTGCTACTAATGATTGTGGTTCGGATACGCTTACTCAAACAGTAACTATCACTGGTGTTGTAGGTATAAGCGAGCTGGGCAGCATATTTAGCTCAGTACAAATTTCGCCAAACCCTAGCAGCGGCAACTTTAACCTAAAGGTTGTGGCCAACCAAACCAGCCCGGTAAATGTAAAGGTATTTAACCTACAAGGCCAAGTGGTTTACACATCGGTATTGAACACGGTAGCCGGCCAAGCCAGCACCCAATCAATTCAGTTGGGCAACTCAGCTAGCGGTGTTTACATCATTCAAGTACAAGGTAATGATGCCTTGATTACCGAGAAGCTAATTGTTCGTTGATCAAAATAAATTAACCTTGACCCTAACCATGGGTTCATAACGCACTCATGAGATACATTTTATTGTTAGCATTGAGTATACTAGCGAGCGTCCAAGTTGGGCGCTCGCAGTGTGCTCCTAATAACCCAACAGGCAACTTTGGGTTTTTTCCGTCAACAGAGCTTTTAGCTTGTGTAGATAGGGGGCAATATTACGACGAAACCTTCTACCTCGAAAACGTTGATAGCTTTGTTATTGGCGGTTTTGCGATAAAGATGCTTGAGCTGCGCATTGATAGTATAGGCAATGTGCCGTGTAACCTAAATTGGGTAACCAATAAAGGCAGCAATAGCTTTGGCACGGGCGAAACAGGATGTATCCGTATTTTTGGGCAAACCAACGACACTGCTGGCCAGTATAAGTTGGAGATTTTTGTTACCCTTAGGCTTACCGTACTAGGTGAACTACAAGGGGAGATAAATACCATCATCAAAGACCTCGAAGACTTGATTAATACCAGCCTTGGCGTTGATTTCCGTTATTTTATTAGGGTAAAAGAACCAATTGCCAATTGTCCGGCGGTTGATTTCGATACCCTATCTCCATTGCTTCGCAGATCAGCGGCAAGTTGCCCAATAGCTGGCTTGGTTGAAGCACAAATTACTGGCGATACCGTAATATGCCGCGGAACCACTGGCCAACTAGCGCTATCATTAAGCAACATGACTAACCCATCAGTTGAGTGGACACCGGCTTCAGCTGTTAGCAATCCGTTTACCAATTCAACGGATGTTGCCCTGGCCAACTCTGGTTACATAACCGCCGTGGTTACTGATACGGCTAACACCGGTGCCGTATATATTGATAGGGTTTGGGTAACTGTTGATACCGCTAACCCGATTGCTAGCGCTGTAGCCCCGATTATTAATGGCCGAAATATTAAGTTGGAGTCTTCTTCTAGTAATAGTACCGCTGCTAGCTGGACTTTGGGCGACCAAACCATTAAAACCGGAGAGTCGATATTGCATACCTATGCGGCTGATGGTGTTTATCCAATATCATTAACCGTAACCAACAGTTGTGGTACCGACGTGTATTACGACACTTTGTTTATTGGCAATGTAGGGATAAGCAACATTGCTGCACCATCATTGCAGTGCACCATTTATCCTAACCCTACCAATGATAAAAATATTAAGCTTAACGTATCGGGCTTGCAATTAATGGAAGAGCTAACCGTATTGGTTACTGACCTGGCAGGCAAAACGGTATTGCAGCCACAAACCTTTCAATTTAACCCCAACAGTGCCATTAGCCTATCTGTAGTGGGTTTACCATCAGGCGTTTACGTTTTTCAGGTTAAAACATTACATTCAATTGCTGTTAATAAACTTATTATTTACTAAACCTACACAACACTCAACCTCAATGAAACAATTTGCCGCGCTAGCCCTAATTTTGATGGCATTTACATTTGGTGCCAATGCACAATGTACACCCGATCCAAATATTACTACTCCAGGGTTTTACCCAAGTGGCGACTCATTGCCATGTGTTGAAAGGGGTGTAGTTTATGATACCACCATCCAAGTAAAAAACTTTACTACTATTGACCCTGCAGACTTTGGCGTACCTAACTTTCCGCCCATTACCATTAGCTGGATAAGGATTGACAATATTAGCGGTTTACCAGCTGGCTTAACCTACTCTTGTACCCCATCAAGCTGCCAGTTTAATGCTGGTGCCAATGGTTGCGTAAACATTACAGGTACTACTACCGCACCTGTAGGCAGCTACGAGCTAATAATTGAGGCAACTGTAAGTGCCCTAGGTCAAGAATTTGCGGGTACAAGCGATTTGCTAGGTTTTCAATTTTTCTTGAATGTAATTGACTCTGGTGCGCCTTGCCCTGCTCCTTTGGTTGAGGTGATTAACGGCCCATTGTTTGCGTGCCCAGGTTCACCAGCGCAAATTCTTTTGGATATTGACACTGGTGGTGGTGTTGCGCCGTTTACTTACGCTTGGAGCCCAGCTACTGGCTTAAGCGACCCAAATATTGCCAATCCGGTAGCTAGCGTAACTGCTGCCACCACCTACACAGTAACAGTTACCGATGCCAACGGTTATGAGTTTACTACATCAGCATTGGTTGATATTGACAATACCCCAGCTCCTGTAGCTGATTTTAACTTTGTGATTACTGGTGGCAATAGTGTTGAGTTTACTGATCTTTCATCTAATGGTAATAGTGTAAGTTGGAACTTTGGTAATGGTAACACCAGCTCGGCAGTTAACCCTAGCCAAGTTTTTGATAGCATAACCGATTATACCGTAACTATGGTTGTAAGAAACAATTGCGGTACCGATACTGTGGAGAAAACACTTTCAATTACCAGTATTACTGATGTAAAAGGAAGAGATTTAACCGTGAGTGTTTTCCCTAACCCAACCAAAGGCATTTTTTCTGTGACGCTTAACGGTACCACTGCTAACCAAATAAACGTGCTAGTGTACGATATGCAAGGTAGGTTGGTAAAAACAGGTAACTTGCAAAACAACGGAAGCACCATGACGTCAATTATTGACCTTGCGGGCAACGGAAACGGTATTTATATCGTCAAGGTAATTAGCGGAACACAAACCAGCACCCATAAATTGGTAGTGCAATAACTATTTATTGAACCACAAATAATACCAACTATGAGTACCTTCTTTAAGGCAGCAATAGCCTTAATATTTGCTATTTCAAGTTTTACAGTTAATGCTCAATGCCCCGGTTGCGTAATTCAAGACAGCCTCTGTCCGGCTTCGACACCTGGCACCGATGTAGTGTTTTGCGGCGACTCAACTTTTATTGATACTGCAGGCACTTACTTTGAGGCTAACTTAACGTTTCTGTTCAATACAGGCTTTAAGATTAATCAAGGCGACGATTTGTTGGCAGCATTGGGTGTAGCTTTCCCGTTCCCAATTCCGGGTGGGTTTCCGGCACCGTTTGATATATTTGTTTATGTTGAGCGAGGCACCTTAAACAGCATTACAGGCTTGCCCGCTGGTATATCTTGGGAGACCGACTCATCGGCCAACGGCAACAATTATACGCCGGCACTTGATAATAAGGGTTGTTTGAGGTTTTGTGGCAATATAGCTTGCGGCCAAACGGGTACATTTACGGCAGTATTAAATTTTACTACACTATCTAGGCAAAACCTATCGGGGTTGCCAACACTACCCATACCCGGGTTTGCACTACCCGATTCGTCATTGAACAATTACGATTTGCCAGTAACCTTTACCATTGACCCTAGCACTAACCTTATTTTAAGTGTAAGTACTGCTGGCCCATCTAGTGTCATTGATTCGGGAGAAACCATAACGCTTAATGCTACCCCGGGCTTTGATAGTTATTCTTGGTCAAGTGGTGACACTACCGCTACGCTAAACGCAGCCCCTACCGATACCACTTGGTATGTGGTAACCGCAACTGATGAGGTGGGTTGCACCCAAACCGACTCATTGGAGGTGCAAGTATTGTCGGTAGTTGATTCAATACCAGATGATACCACGGGTATAACTACAATAGGCTACAATAGTGCCATGTTGCAGGTGTACCCTAACCCGAGCCGTGGAAGCTTTGCTGTAGATATTGCGCAGCCTTTGGCAGAGAGCGCCACTATTGAGGTGCTAGATATTACCGGGAAAGTGGTATACAGTGGTGCATTACTATCACTTAATAATACCATAACTTTGGATGGTGCTAAAGGTCTGTATCTTGTGAAGGTTATTACAGGAGCCAATATCTTTACTCGAAAACTATTGATACATTAATTAAAACCCCAGAAACTTCAATCAATTTTTATGAAAAACTTTCAACTCATCTGTTTTGCGCTAGTGTGCTTTTTGGGCATAAACACTGCACAAGCACAACGCGGCGTTGGCTGCTCACCCGACCTTACCTGTACAGGTGGTTTTGCTGCTGTTTGTCCTACAACAATGCCAACTGCCACAACGGGTACTTTTTACTCTGAGTCGGTAACTTTTTACTTTCCAGATACCGCTTCGTTTGCGGTGCCGATAGTTGGTGGCACCGTTGATGCAGAAGTTGACTCGGTGTTGGTTGAAATTACCAACCTACCGGCTGGCCTTTCTTTTGCTTGTGGTTCAAATGGTAGCTGCTGGTTTCCGGTAGATGCGCTTAACCGTCATGGTTGTGCCGTTATCTTTGGTGTGCCTTGCGAAGTAGCCGATACTTTTACTTTTGATTATAGCTTTACATTAGCAGGTACTATCAACGTTCCGTTTGTAGGCCCTGTATCAGGTATTGCACCAGCCCCGATTCCTTTCCAAGGCGAACTGCCTTTGGTTGGTACGCTTCCTGAGTTAACTGTCATCAGTCAGTCAAACACGCTTTTGCTTTGCCCAAGTGGTGCAGGTAGCACTATCGATTTGGAAGCATCTGCCGGTTTTGATGCTTACCAGTGGAGTAACAGCGAAACGGACTCGATTATTACTGTTGGTTCAGCAGGTACCTACACAGTATCTGCTACGCACAGTACGGGTTGTGTTGTTGAAGATTCGATAGAGTTGAACAACCTAACCGCAAGCGCTACTGCTGATACCACTATTTGTGCAAATACCTTCTTTTTGTTAGAAGCTAATGGTGGCGATACCTATAGCTGGACCCCATCAGCTAACTTGAGCGATGAAAACATCAACGACCCACTGATTTTGCGTGGCATTACTGCTGACGAAACTTTCCAAGTGGTTACTTCAAACGGTTTTTGTTTTGATACGGCTTTTGTAAATATTACCATTGATAATACTTGCGGCCTTGGTGTTTGCACCGAGTGTACTTTAGATACAGCAGGTTGTGCAGGCCCAACGCCTACCGTTTGCTCTCAATTGCCAACAGCTACTGCTGGTGCCGCTTACGATGAGTCTTTCACTTTCTTTTTTCCTAGTGTATTTGATTTGAAAGCCATTTTGCCACAAGCATTGAAAGACTTGATTCAAGATCAAGGTGGTGCCATTGGTATTGATACCAACTCATTGCCTGCTTTCCCTGTAACCCAGTTTTATATTGATTTAACTGACCTGCCTACAGGTTTTTCTTGGGAGAGCGACCAGTCTGGTAACAACAACTTTTATTTCCCTAACAAAGATGCAAGTGCACAATTTGGTTGTGTATCGGTTTGCGGAAACAGCTGCGATGTTGCCGGCGATTACCTGAGCTTTAACGTATATGCACAGGCCCCACAAAACATCATCGATATCTTAAACACCGTTGGTCCGTTGTTGGGTGCGGTAGGCGTATCGTTACCTATCTCGGTTCAGGGTAACTATTTGGGCATTCCAGTGCCGCTTACTTCCCTTACATTTGAGTATGTGGAAGCACTTGTAGTAACTGCTGACGGAAGCACTGAAATAGAAGAAGGCGATACGCTTGGCTTGACTGCTACAACTGGCTTTACCGGCTATATTTGGAGCACCGGCGAAACTACCGAGAGCATTAACGTTACCGAGCCAGGTACTTACACCTTGAGCGCTACCGATGCTAATGGTTGCCAGCAAGTGGTTGAAACAGAAGTGACGTTGTTGAGCTCTGTGGCCAATTTAAACGCATTTGAGCAAAGCTTGAACATTTTCCCTAACCCTAGCACTGGTAGTTTCAATATCAGCTTTGTTTTGGCTCAAAACCAAAATGTAACAGTTGATATGATTAACCTACAGGGTAAAGTAGTAAGCACTCAAAACATCAATGCTATTGCTGGTAGCAACAACTTGCCAGTAAATATGAACACTGTTGCCAAAGGCATCTACTTTGTAAAAATCCAAACCATTGACGGCGCCATTACCCGTCGTGTATCGGTTCAGTAATTAATAGTTATACTAATGCAAACGGGCGCGCCACACGGTGCGCCCGTTTTGTTTTATGCTTGTGCGGTCCATCTTTCATGATGTGGCCGAAATATTTTAGTTTTAAGCCCGCACCGCACACTTGGTGCTTACTTCAGTATATAAAAAGAACCACGCTATTATGGCCCCAAAGTATATTTTAGCACTAGACCAAGGTACTACCAGCTCGCGCGCTATTATTTTTGATAGGCAAGGCAGTATAAAAGGTATTGCCCAAAAAGAATTTACCCAGATATTTCCGCACAACGGCTGGGTAGAGCACAGTGCACAAGAGATATGGGAAAGCCAATTGCAGGTGGCCAAGGATGTATTAACCATTGCCCATGTAAGCGTGGATGATATTGATTCGATAGGCATTACCAACCAGCGCGAAACAGCAGTGGTATGGAACAAAGAAACTGGCAAAGCCATATACAACGCCATTGTTTGGCAAGATAAACGCACAGCTCCCCTTTGCCAGAAATTGAAGGCCGCTGGGCATGAACAATATGTAAAGGAGCAAACAGGTTTGGTTATCGATTCATATTTTTCGGGCACGAAGGTTAACTGGATACTGGAAAACGTGCTAGGAGCGCGCACTTTGGCCGAAGCTGGAAAACTATTGTTTGGCACCATTGATACTTGGTTGATATGGAACCTTACCGGTGGGCAGGTGCACGCTACCGATTATAGCAACGCCTCGCGCACCATGATGTACAACATACGCAGCTTGCGGTGGGACGATAAAATGCTGGAGGCACTAAATGTGCCAGCTACCATGTTGGCAGATGTGTGCCCTAGCAGTGGCGACTTTGGGGAAACCGTAGCTTCGTTGTTCGGTCGTTCTATTCCCATCCGTGGGGTGGCGGGCGACCAGCAGGCGGCGTTGTTTGGGCAGGCTTGCTTTGAGGCGGGCATGGCCAAAAATACTTATGGCACGGGTTGTTTTATGCTGATGAATACAGGCGATAAGTTTGTAGCTTCAAAAAACGGCTTGCTTACTACCATTGCCTGGGGCCTAGATGGCAAGGTTGAGTATGCCCTTGAAGGTAGTGTGTTTATAGCAGGTGCGGCCATACAGTGGCTGCGCGATGGCTTAAAGATAATTGACAGCGCCCCCGATAGCGAATACTTTGCCATGAAAGAACAAGATACTGATGGCGTGTATGTAGTGCCTGCTTTTGCAGGTTTGGGTGCACCTTATTGGGACATGTATGCCAAAGGTGCCATTTTTGGCCTTACAAGGGGCACAGGGAAGCCGCATTTGATTAGGGCGACCTTGGAGTCGCTGGCATACCAAACACGCGATGTGCTGGGCGCTATGGAGCAAGACGGTAATGTATCGCTTAAATGCCTGAGGGTAGATGGTGGTGCTTGCGCCAATAACCTGCTAATGCAGTTTCAGGCAGATATATTGAACACTGAAGTGGAGCGCCCTGCGGTAATTGAAACCACTGCCTTGGGTGCTGCCTATTTGGCGGGCATAGCCACTGGTTTTTATAGTAAGAGCGACATAGCTCAAAACCGCCAGGTAAACCGCATTTTTAAACCGGAAATGGAAGACGCAAAACGCACCAAACTATACCGCGGCTGGCAAAAAGCAGTTGAGCGCACTATGGGTTGGAGTGAGGAGGAATGATAATAATAGCTGGGACTTACGACGAAGTAAGGTTTTAGCTATTTACAATTAATCGCAAATCGTGTCATGGTGAGCGGATCCGAACCATCCATAATGTAGGTGGCAAAACTCTTTTCACTCCATGAGTAATAAACGTTGATTTTTTTGTACATGTCATGTGCACGTGTTGCGGATGGTTCGGCTCCGCTCACCATGACACATACAGTAGTCAGCCTACTACTTCAACACCGTAGTCAACCCAAACGAGCCATAGCCATAGAGGTGTATCCATCTCAACAAAAAAACCGAAGCGGGGCAATACCATCTGCGCACGCCAAGTGCCGCACCGCCACGAATGCGTTGGTTGGCATCCATAAAATCCATATTAGCCTTGCTACCGTTTTGCAAAAAGCGCGCTATAGCCCACATGGGCGGTAATGTAAGCATCCACATAATCAGTGAGCATGGGGGCTTATTGAATATTTTCTGTAAAATAGGCATGAAATGGTAACTGCCGCGCAGCCCTACCATGCTTGGTACTTTAGGTTTCCGTCTTGTGTATCTGGTTTTGGTTGGGTTCTACCTGCTTGGTGTTTTTAAGCATAAAGTAGGTAATCATGGGGAATGGTAAAATTCTTGAATGCCGTAGCCTCAATCTGCATATTAACCGGCATAGATACGGCTCGCTGCTTGCTTACCATTATGTTGCTAAAGCTCAGGATAAAACTACCGGGGTTACGATAGAAAATGGCTTAACATCATCTTGCAGCCTCCTCAGTTGGCACCACACAGGTTTCTCCGGACCTATCATCATCAGAAGATATTTTGCAAAGACTGAAAGTGAACATAAAACAAATAAACAAAGATCCATAAGCTTCTCATGGCTAAGGTTTTGGTTTGAACTTTCTTATACAGATTTGGTTAAAGTTATTTGTTGATTGGTTAATGGGAAAATCAAATCAACGGATAACCCATCGCTCTTGCCTCGGGTAAATCAACCAATTAACCAGTAACCTGATTAACCAATAACTAAATCCAACCGCTTCGGCTACTACTTCTTTCACCTCGGGTACCATGCGTTGCAAAGGCCTTCTATGCCTGCTTTAAGGGTCATGGTGCTACTGGGGCAGCCGCTGCAAGATCCCTGCATTACCAGGCTTACCACCCCATCGTTAAACGACTTGAAGATGATGTTGCCACCATCCCATTTCAACGGCAGGTTTTACAAACTTATCCAGCGTAGCTACTATGCGTTGCTCCAACTCAGTATAAGGTTAGGGGTCTACTTGGGTAGCCTCCCTTCAGCCATTGGGCAAGTACGGGCTTCTCTTCAGTAACCCAAGCACGTAAAAAGTCGCGCATAGGCGGTATTACCTCCAATCCACTCAAACTCGGGTCTTTGGTAATGGTTACAAAGTTGGCCGATATATAACACCCTTTACGTAAAGGCAACTCAAACAAAGCCTTTGGTAGCGGCTCTTCTTGCGACGATTCCGCATCCCCTGAAATCGGCATTACGCTCTTTGCTCAACATGCGGCTCACAAACTTCAGCGAGTCTGGGTTGGGGGTGTATTCGGTAAATATTTCGATAGTTCATGTAGGTAGATATCAGATATGAAATGACAAATGAGAAACACCATCAAGACGGGATTAGTTTACTATACCATCTTTTGTTTGTCATCTCTCATCTCTTATTTGTAATTTTAAAGTAGGTGTTTCCACCCACTTTCTTAGCCACAATCGCTTCAGACTATCCTATAGCTACGCGCTCTTGGGCCTAATGGTGTCACGGTCGCGGATGGTAACAGTGTTATCCTCCAGCGTTTGGTGGTCAATGGTGATGCAATATGGTGTACCCAAAGCATCTTGACGGCGGTAGCGCTTACCAATGCTTGTCCTTCTCGTCGTAAAACAACTGATGGTCGTATTTGAGCCATCCATTATCTCACGGGCTTTCTCTGGTAGGCCATCTTTTTCATCAGCAGCAACACTGCCACCTTAATTGGGGCTAAGTTGGCTGTAGCTCAATACCACACGGGTTTCGCCATTCTCCAAAGTCTCTTCTTTGTAGCTGTTGCACATTACGGAAAAGGTACGTTAAAAGGCCTACTGAGTTTCAACCCACATATGGTACGTAGTGCTCGTTAATTTCTGGGTCGAAGTAGCGAAGCTTTTTACCGCTGTGCTCTTCGTGGCTCTTCAAGTCAAAATCCGGTACGAGTGTATACCTTCCATTTCCTTAAATCCGGGATATTCAAAACTCGATATCAACGGCAGCATTGGCGTAGTGGGCGGTTTTAAGGTGGTCGTGGTAGCGCAATTTTCTTCGCCAAAGCCAAAGGCTCTGTGCCACTTCATCGCGCATCTTTCCAGTAGTTGTACCACTTCATTTCCTCACCTGGGCGCACGAAAATTGCATCTCCATTTGCTCAAACTCACGGGTACGGAAGATAAACTGGCGCGCTACAATCTCGTTACGGAATGCCTTACCCACCTGTGCAATACCAAACGGTATGCGCTGGCGGCGTGTTCAATACGTTCAAAAAGTTAACGAAGATACCCTGTGCGGTTTCTGGGCGCAGGTATATGGTAGATGCCTCATCGGCCACCGAACCCAATTGGGTACTGAACGCAAAGGTTAAACTGACGTACATCCGTCCCAGTTGCGGGTACCGCTTATTGGGCAAGCAATGTCAAGGTCAACAATAATTTGTTTGATTTCAACCATATCGCCCGCCTCCAGAGCCGCTTTAAAACGCGTCTCTATCTCGTCCATTTTGGCTTGGTTGCGCAAAATGTTGGGGTTGGTGGCTCGGAACTGAACTTCGTCAAGGCATCGCCAAAAAGCGCTTTTGGGCCTTCTCTACTTCTTTGTTGTTCTTTTGGCGGTACTTCTCTACGTCCTCAATCAACACATCAGCAGGTAGCGTTTTTGCTATCCTTGTTATCAATCAATGGGTCGTTAAAAGCATCTACGTGTCCGCTGGCTTTCAAGTGGTGGGGTATAAATATGGCAGAGTCAAGCCCAACAATATTTTCGTGCATTTTGCCCATCGCTTTCCACCAAAAGTCTTGGATGTTCTTTTTCAGCTCTATGCCGTATGGGCCATAGTCGTACACGGCACCCAGACCGTCATAAATTTCGCTTGAAGGGAAGATAAATCCGTACTCCTTACTGTGGGAGACAATGTTCTTAAACAAATCGTCTTGCTGGCTCATGGGCGCAAAGATAAATATTGTAGTCCATAGTCCATGGTCGATAGTCGATGGAAAAAATCAAAGTGAAGAGTAATTTAAGATTAACAGCTTGTCTCGCCTCGGGCGAGGAAGTACGATTTACGATTGGGCAGAAGGTAAAAGGGAACTTTAAACAGCATATACAAGCTCAAATTTCATCCACTAATTCACGTGCCGATTTTAACTTAACTTTCCCTTCCTTAGCAAGGTTAACTTGTTCAATAGCCTCTTTTAATCCAGCCAAACCATCATTTTTTGGTGTTTTCAACTTCCAACTAAACTTATTGGCTATCTGCTCGGGCAGCAGGGGGTGCACCATTTGCCCTAGGTAGTTTTTCGGGAAATCTTCTTTAATGCCGAACTTTTCGGGTTCATGGTCGGGGCAGGTGTACGTGCCGAAGAGAATGTCCATTAATGGCGAGATGTTAGCGTAGTTACCCGCATCGCGGTCGAGGTCATGGTGCCAATGGTGCAGCTCGGGAGCGCCTATTAGCATACGGAGCGGCCCTATCGGCAGCCGCACATTGGAGTGGATGTATATGGCCCAAATACCCCTGAAGGCCACCAGCCCAGCTATGGAAGCTAACGGAAAACCCATCAACACCGCAGGTAGGTTAATAAGCCCAATGGTATAAATGGAATCGAGAGGATGCTCTCTATGGGCTGCCAGCCAATCGAGGTGCTCGGCGCTGTGGTGTACTTTATGGAAACGCCATAAAAAGCCCACTTTGTGCTGTAAGCGATGACCCCAGTATATCAAGAAGTCGCTGAGCACTATCATTTCTATTACTTGCAGCCACCAAGGTTGTGCTGCGACCATAGCCCTGAAGCCTTGCGGAACAGTACCAAATATCTGCTCGCCACCGAGGCTTATAACCCAAGTAACCAAACCACCCCAAAGCAGGTATTGCCCCAAGAAAAAGCATAAATCTAGCACCCAGTGGGGTCTAAAGAACCTTTGCCCTTTTTTTGCTGGGAACACTTTTTCCATAGGTAGAAAGACCAGTACCAAAAAGATGAAACTGATGCCGGTAGCGTTTAAGTAACTTATCCATTCCATATAAGCCTAAGGGTTTCTCCATTTAAGTTTAATGGAATCTAACAAGAAGTATTGATGGTTGTCATTAGGTTTATGGAGACCAAACTTCTTAAACGAGTATGGGATATAATCTTCAGGGTTAAGTACTATAAATGATTTAGAACTGGAGATTAAATCACTTTTGGGAAAGCGAGTAGTTGGGGGTGCTAGCGGCTTTTTGTATGCTGCCAGCGTATCAATTTGACTAACTTCTGATGAATCAAGTTTATGGCGCCAAAGGCTATCATGATAACTAATAACGGTGATAACTGGCGTAGCAACTACCAATGATTTTGAGCTAGCCATGAAGTGCCAAACATCCTTTCTCTGCATTCTGCGGCCTTGGTAAATTACAGAATCCAAAGGGTGTGCTTTCAATAGCTCCGCACGGTCTACAGGTTCGGTTTGAAAGAAATCTAAATCAATTTGGGAGAGGTTATTTGGCGCAATAGGGGAGTCAATTTCATAACCTACACTATTGAGAGCAAGAGTTGGGTTATAAGGCCTAGTGTTGCTGAGTTTGCCAAAATCAAGCCAGCCCGCCCTAAACAGCACAAAGCCAAGCATTAATCCTATAAAAAGACTAATGGTTATGCCTTTGATTAAGAAGTTTGGCTGATTCATCGGTGCCCTTTTTATGCCTTCGTTAAGATACAAAACGCCTTTATCGTTTGTATATTATAGATGGTTAAAAAACGTTATCAACCTACCGCATTGGGTGATGTTCCAGTTGCTGACTGGGTATATTAACACCACAAGTCACAGGCTTGAGGTAGCCAAATTGAAGTTGACCCCTAGTGTTTAAAGTTTGTAGAACATTCGTACCTCGTAAATCGTACTTCGTACCTTTGTCTTGATACTTGCTACTCATTACTTGATACTTACGGAAGCCATATCAAAACTAGAAGCATACTGCGCCTATCAAGAGCGCTGCGAGCAAGAGGTGCGCAACAAGCTGGCTAAGCTTACCGTGCCCATGGAAATGCACGCTGAGGTGTTTCAATACCTTCGTGAGCAAGGGTTTTTGGACGATGCACGGTTTGCCAAAACCTACGCCCGCAGCAAGCTGCGCATCAAAAAGTGGGGCAAAATGAAGATTGTGCAAGGCCTAAAGATAAAGGGACTGAAAGAGCCGCACATCAGCAACGCCATAAAGGCACTTGATTGGGACGATTACTACGAAACCATACGCACTTTGCTTGAGCAAAAGAACCGCCTACTGAAAGAACCTGAGGGCTACCTGCGCCAGCAAAAGCTGGTAAAGTTTGTGGTAGGCAAGGGATTTGAACCCCACTTGGTTTGGGAGGTGTTGAAAGAGGACCCCCAATAAAAAAGGGGCCACCTTGCGGCAGCCCCTTGGTATGTAGTAGGTAATGGCTGATTATCTTACAGGCAATACATAGATAAAACCAAGTTCAACACCACCGGTTACGTTGCGGGTTACCTCACGATCAGCCGCACCTGGCTGTGTCAACAGAAGGCAGAATCTTTATCTTCGGCATCGAAACCAATGCACCATCGAAACGTAAGCCAGCATGGATTTTGAAATTTTCGTGAACATTAAAGCCTAAGCCAAAACCAAGCACTATTCCAAAGTTTAGACTTTTGTAAGAGTCTTTAATATCCAGTTGGGCCAATTAACAGGTATGTCGTCTTCTGCAGATAGTAACAGGCCAAACTGTGGATATTAGGTACCTTGGAGGTAAACTACTTCGTCAGTGGTATTAAAGTGCAATAAAACAGGTATTTTAAGGTATTTTAAGCTTCTCATACCTTCAAATTCAACACCTGCAACTGTAGATTTATATCCTTGTCCTTGGCTTGAGTAAAGTATATCGGCACCTAAACCAAAGCCATCTGTAAAATGGTAATTGACAGTTGCGCCAACCATATATCCAAAAGTGGACCTATAGTCAAATCGACCTCCTTCATCAGAGTCGCTGCTATTAAACATCCATGTAGAAATAGGGGTAACTTTTAAACCGGCATGCAATCCTTTTTGAGCGAAAGCCGCTGGCATCATCAATATAAAAGCCGCAGCAATCAAAACTAACTTTTTCATTGTGGTTGATTTAGTATGATATAATGGCCAAAGATAGATATTTTTAGGAGGTAAAAGTCTAACATACCCCGCGGTGCAAAATAAAATAACCTCATTTTGAGAACTTTTTTCCTACTTTTTTCCATTTCCACCATTTTTTCGGTCGCCATTTCGCCAGCCGTGGCCGGAAACAGTGATAATGCCCTCAAACACATACTCTCTGGCAATTTTGATAAGGCCCGAACTTACCTTGAAAAAGGGCTAAACAAGGACAGTACCGACTATGCTATACACTACCTATGGTCTCAATTTTACCACACCGGCGACAATCCTGCCAAAAACGTTGATAGTGCTTACTTTCATCTTAAAACAGCCATGGCGGCGCTTGATAGTACGATTAAACCCAAAGTGGTGCAGAAAAACGCTTATTTGGGCATTCGGCCTTATAACATGCACCAAATGATGCACCAAATTACGGCACAGGCCTATAAAATTGCCGATAGCGTAAATACCGTTGAAGGTTGGGAGCACTTTATTACCTTATATCCGCACTCGCCTAATTTTGAGGAGGCGGTAGCCAAGCGCAACAATGAAGCCTTTAAAGCGGCCAAAGAATCGTTTACATACGAGAGCTTTAAACAGTTTTTGGAGCAGTATCCCAATGCCGACCAGCTGCCTGAGGCACTTAAGCTATACGAAAGCTTGCTATACCAAGAGCTTACCAAAAGTGGCACTTGGCAGGCTTACCAAGATTTTACCATAAAGCACCCTGAGAGTAGTTACTACAATGAGGCCAAAGAGAAATATGAGCGCCTGTTTTATGAAGAAATGACCAGCGGTGGCTCGTTGCAAGATTATATGGATTTTACGGCCAAATACCCAAACAGCCCATATGCCGCCGACGCTGAGGATAAGGTTTATGAAATTGAAACGCGCAACAAGAGCATACTTGAGTATACCAACTTTGTGAGCCGCTACCCACGCAACCGCAACGTTGGCAGGGCCTGGGAAGACTTATATGATGCCTACAACTTATCGCGCACCAAAGAGCAACTGGAACGGTTTAAGCACCTGTTTCCTAACTATCCCAATCAAAACCAGTTGGAAGAAGACCTGCGCTTTGCCAATATGGAAATACGGATTGACGAAGTTGGGGGTTTGTTTGGCTACGTGGATAGCTTAACAGGGCAGGTAATTGTTCCGGCAGTATATCCTGATGCTTATCCTTTTTCGGAGGGATTGGCCGTGGTGGCACTGGAGGTTTGCGATGATAGTTGCCGATATGGCTACATTGACCCAAAGGGTAGCATTATAATACCCGCCCGATACAGTGAGGCTGGCCCGTTTACAGAGGGGATGGCCCTAGTGGCCCTGGGTAATTGCGAAGAGGGCAAATGCAAATGGGGTTTTATTAATAGAAACGGCAAGGCGGTTATCCCTATTGAGTATGACGATGCCGTAGCTTTTAGTCAGGGCCTAGCAATGGTGCGCCGCGGCGGCAAGTATGGTTTTGTGAATAAACGGGGCCGCATAGCGGTTCCAATAAATTATGACGATGGTTACTCGTATAGCGATGGCCTGGCGGCAGTTAGGTTGGGCGACTTGTGGGGCTATATTGACCTTAAAGGTAAAATGGTAATAGCGCCGCAATTTAACCAAGTGCGTTCGTTTCACGATGGGTTGGCCGCCGCCATTAACGAAGAAGGTAAATGGGGTTATATTGGCCTATCGGGTCATTGGTTGATTGAGCCGCAGTTTGATGCTGCCGATGCCTTTAACGAAGGCACCGCCAAAGTGCTCGTAAAACAGAAAAAGTCGGGCAAGTGGCAATCCGTTGAGCGGATGATTGATATGAGCGGTAAGTATGTGGATTGAAAAAGCCATGCGCCACTTGTAACAATACAAGTGGCGCATGGGGAGATTTTGAAAGCAAAACAATGCTATTCGCTTTCCCAATTATCAGGTCTTTCATCTTCGCCCCGCGATTGCCAGTAAGCATCATTATTCTCGTTAAGTTGATTGGCATGATTGTCCAATTCTGCTTGGGTATACTCTCTGTCTTTGTCCATTGTTACAGGTTTTTAGTTAATATTTAGATGTTTTATAAGAGTTGATAACATTCAGAGGATATTTATTCATTGAATTGATTGCCTCAATTGTTAGTCCCAATTTTTACCAAGCAGCTTTGAGATGTCAAAGTTGGATATCGTATTAGTTCTCTAGTCTGCTTTAGCCGTAGCTTTTTAAACCCAATTTCTTTAAAGGGTAAGGCAATTATCTGAGCTGATTTTTCATATTTATCCACTGCTCATCAGTCTATTTCTGGGCAGCAATACAATATCCATTTATTCAAAGTAGGCTTACTAATACCATATTGGCTGCAATCTTACGTTTAGTATTATAAATCATTGAAAAGAATATTTCCCTTCCAATAATAATAACTAGCACTACTAATAAGATGAATAATCCAAGTATAATTAAAAGTCATTGTGTTGATTTTTGGTGAATGGGTATTCTCATTAACTTCTTGAATTGGTCTAGTCTGCAACTCAAACTTTCTTGAAAGTTTATAAACAATATCCTTAGGGTTTTCTGCCTAGATCGGTTGTGTGCACGGTTTTCTAGTTTTAGTTTGCTCTTGGTCATCGTTATGAGTTTAAATTATGAATTTTAAGGCAAATTATGGTGCTTTTATAAGCCCTTTTCAATTACTTCGCAATGACCGTACTCAAATTTACTGAAATCACTTTATATATTTAGTATCATGAACATTTTGAACTATCGGGCATTGCCCGGCCACTGTCATTTTAAGTATCCACCAATAAAGCTTATTGCCTCTCAGTTTTGTGGTGACCGTTGTGGTACTAGGCTGGTCTAGTATGGTGGTGGTAAAGCAATATTGCTGGGCTTACCGTTTGCGGCTACCGAGTGTTCCTTGCGGGCCTTTTGCTCGTGAGGGTAGTGCATCAGCACTTGGTCGGCATTTGTGTTAGTGGCCTAGTGGCTATGGGGTTTGTGTGGTTCGCTGATTGTTGATTATTGCCGTAGCCATGGTGCTGTAGAATGTTGATCTTTTTAGCTGCGGAGGCCTTCAGTATACCGATGCCTGCTGTTAGGCGGTGCCGCTTGGTTGGCCTATGGTCAACATCAAGGCTTGGCAGTAGTTGTTATCGGCTTGTTGTTTTGCTGGATGGGTTAATGCGCCCGGCAATCGTTTATCGTTGCTGTTTGGCTTGTGGGTATCGGTATGGGGGCCTCAGCTTTTACTTTTATCCTATTGGCCGACCGTGGTCTGGCATTAATTGACAAGTAGCTGTTGGTTTGGCCTATTCATTGTCTACATATTCATGACCTATCATACTTGAAGCACCCGCCGATAGCAACAACACCATAGCGTAAGCGTTGCTGGCTTTCATATTTTGCTGTTACTTTGGTAATATTCGCCTTTATATGGCATGGCCTCCATCAATAAGTTTTTTATCTGTTTAGGCCAACATGGCAGGGTAAGCATGTTTGCTATTGCTAGCCAGTATAGTAAAGCGTGAGGCGGGGGAATGTGGTTTGTCGTAATAAGTGGTCGGACCATTACGGTGCGTTAGCGCGATGATTTTTTAATGGTTTAAAAGTTTTCAAAGCAGGCGTTGGTCTGACCACTACACATAACACCGCTAGTGTGCCTGGTGAGTGAATTCCACTGGATAAGACAACTGTAACTCATTATCGCTGGAGGTCTCCGAAAGGTCCAGGATGTGTTTTGCGAAGAGAATACTAGGTTCTAAACCGCCTCACCCAATGAGTTTCAAACCCGTGTAGCTATGCAATACCTTCGGCGAAGCGCACGGTACCTTCAACGGTTTGGTTGTTCTCTAGTAAGGCTGCCACTATGCGTGGCAAGGCTAGGGCGCTACCGTTTAGGGTATGCACCAGTTGGGTCTTTTTGTCTTCGTTGCCTTTGTAGCGTATTTTCATACGGTTGCTCTGGAAAGTCTCGAAGTTGCTCACAGAGCTCACCTCCAACCAACGCTGTTGGGCAGCGCTATATACCTCAAAATCGTAAGTAAGGGCACTGGCAAAGCTCATATCGCCACCACATAGGCGCAGTATGCGGTACGGTAGCTCCAACTTTTGCAAAATGCGCTCTACGTGCGTTACCATAGCCTCCAAGGTCTCGTATGACTTCTCAGGGGTTTGGAACTGTACAATCTCTACCTTTTCAAACTGGTGTACCCGGTTCAGCCCGCGCACATCTTTACCATAGCTACCCGCTTCCCTTCGGAAACAAGGAGAATAGGCGCAATAGCGTATCGGTAAATCACTTTCAGCCAATATATCGTCGCGGTGTATGTTGGTTACCGGTACTTCGGCAGTGGGTATTAGGTAATAATCGTCTGCATTAGCATAATACATTTGCCCTTCCTTATCGGGCAACTGGCCCGTTCCGAAAGCAGTATCGGTGTTTACCAGCAACGGCGGATTTACTTCTTTATAATCGGCGGCAATGGCCTCATCCAAAAAGAAGTTAATCAAGGCACGCTGCAAGCGAGCCCCTTTACCTAAGTATACTGGGAAACCAGCACCGGTAATTTTGGTGCCCAATGCTAAATCAACAATACCATATTGCTCCAACAGCTCCCAGTGCGGCTTGGCGGCGCTATCCATGGTAGGTATAGTGCCTACTTGTTTTACTACTTCGTTCTCTTCGGGGGTTTTGCCAGCTGGCACACTGCTGTGTGGCAGGTTGGGCAGGGTAACCAATAGTTCGTACTGGTCAAGCTCCAAGTTATCCAATACTTCTTGCAATTCGCGGCTCTGTTCCTTTAGGGCTGGCGCTTTGGCTTTCAGTCCATCCGCTTCATCACGTTTGCCTTGGGCAAAAAGCTGCCCAATTTCTTTGGCAATGGCATTTTGTTGACCCAACAATTCGTCCAATTCAAACTTCACCTTACGGCGTTTTTCGTCAAGGGCGATTATCTGGTCTACTTTATCAATTTCCTTAAAGTTCTTTTTCTGCAATCCCGCAACTACTGCGTCGCGGTTTTGGGCTATATAAGCAACCTGTAACATGGTATTTTCAATTTGTGGCTCAAAGATATAAAGAAAGTTATGAGTTGCGGGTTTGGGGTTCAGCCAAAAAACAAAAACGGGGAATCTAGCTTGGCTAAACTCCCCGTTTGGTTATATCCATTTTGTTAATGTCTATACCGCAACGTCACCATTAGGTGGTAAGCCATCGCTGTCCGTTTTCGGCTTTTCCGACGATGAATCCTCTTCCGGTTTTTCTACCGACGTAATCTGGGGGTCAATAGTTGGCGGCGTATTGTCTGGCCCGGCAATATGCGGTTTGGCATCATCCTCAGCATGTCGCTCACCTTTGTCGTCGTATGGGCGTTTGCCTACCAGGCGCTCCAAATCATCCTTAAAGATAATTTCTCGGGCCAATAGCTCTTGCGCAACAGCTTCAAGTTCGGTACGCTTTTCAAGCAACAGGGCTTTGGTGCGCTCATACGCCTCGTCAATCATCTGTTTCACCTCAGCATCAATCAATCTAGCCGTTTCTTCAGAGTATTGTTTCTTAAATTGAAAATCGCCGTTAGGGTCGTTAAAGCTCAAGTTGCCAATCTTCTTATTTAGGCCATATATAGTAACCATGCTGTACGCCATGCGGGTAATGCGCTCCAAATCGTTTTGGGCACCAGTGGTTATGCGGCCAAACACAATTTCTTCGGCAGCACGGCCACCCAAGGCCATACACATGCTATCCAACAACTGCTCGGTACTATACAAGTACTGCTCTTTTGGCAAATATTGGGCATAACCCAAAGCGGCCATACCACGTGGTACAATTGATACCTTAACCAATGGATCGGCATAAGGCAAGAACCACCCACAAATAGCGTGGCCGGCCTCGTGGTAAGCCACTACTTTTTTCTCTTCAGGGCTAATAATTTTGTTCTTTTTCTCCAAGCCACCAATCACACGGTCAATAGCATCCTGGAAATCTTTCATCTCCACGGCATCCTTATTGCGGCGGGCGGCAATTAAGGCAGCCTCGTTGCATACGTTGGCTATCTCGGCGCCTGCAAAGCCTGGTGTTTGTGCAGAAAGTTTAGTTGAGTTAACCTCATCGGCAGTTTTTATGCCTTTTAAGTGCACCCTAAAAATTTGCTCGCGGCCCACTAAATCGGGCTTATCAATACCAATCTGCCTATCAAAACGGCCTGGGCGCAATAGTGCGCTATCCAATACATCGGGGCGGTTGGTAGCGGCCATAATAATTACACCAGTATCAGTACCAAAGCCATCCATCTCCACCAACAATTGGTTCAAGGTGTTTTCGCGCTCATCGTTGCCTTGTACCATGTTTTTGCCACGGGCACGACCTATTGCATCAATCTCATCAATAAAGATGATACATGGTGCTTTTTCGCGGGCCTGTTTAAACAAATCTCTCACACGGCTGGCACCTACACCTACAAACATCTCCACAAAATCGGAGCCTGATATAGAGAAGAACGGTACTTGCGCTTCGCCTGCAACGGCTTTGGCCATTAAGGTTTTACCGGTGCCCGGAGGGCCAACCAATAATACCCCTTTGGGTATTTTACCACCCAAGCGGGTGTATTTTTTAGGGTTTTTAAGGAAATCAACAATTTCCATTACCTCTTCTTTTGCCTCATCTAAGCCCGCAACATCTTTAAACGTGATGTTTATTTTGCTGTTGGCATCAAACAAAGCAGCTTTAGATTTACCAATGTTGAATATTTGACCACCTGGGCCACCGCCACCGCTACCCACGCGGCGCATAATAAATATCCAGATACCGATAATCAGCAATATTGGTAAAAAGAAGCCAACCTTATCAATCCAACTACCATGTGTTTCGTGCTTTACTTTAACACGTGGCGTTACGTTGTTTTCTTCTTGAACTTTGTCTAGTTCTTCTCTAAAATACTTTTCATCGCCTATTTGCAGCTTAAACTGCATATCGGTATTCTCGCCACCAAATGGACTTTTTGATACCTTATCGTAGCGCTCCAATTTTTCAGGATTGGTGGTGTGCAGCTTATCGGTCTCCGATGTTTTCAGCGTATCTTGAAAGATGTACACCTCCACCTGCTCGTTATTCACTATTACAATTTTCTCAACATCACCATCCTTCACCATTTGATAAAAATCCTGTTCGTTGGTAACGTCAGCATTTGATGAGCGGAACGTGAATATTTGAAAACCGATTAGTAGCAACGCCAAAAGGCCATAAATCCAGTAGTAATTGAATTTCGGGTTTTTGGGTAATGGCAGCTTGCCCTTTGGTTTATCTTGATTCTCTTTATTTTCCATGTTGTAATCTTACCTGTATTTTTTATTCAAATTCCTTCTGTTCAGCATCAAGCCACAATTCTTCCAACTGATAATACTTTCGGTTCTCGGTTCTAAAAATGTGCACTACAATGTCAATATAATCCAGCACTATCCACTCCAAGGTCTTGTATCCCTCTTTATGGTGCGGGTAGTCGCCGGTTTGTTCCCTAATTTTATCTACAATATTATCGGCAATGGCTTTTACCTGTATATTGGTAGAGGCATCGCAAACAACAAAAAAATCGCAAACGGCATCGGGTAGTTTTCTTAAATCGAGGCTAACAACATTTTCTGCTTTTTTGTCCAGTGCATTGGCTGCAATCAGGTCTCTAAGCTCCTCAATCTCTTTTTTCTTATTTTTTTGGGCTAATTTGGTGCTCAAAATCGCTTCAGTTCTAGTATTCGGTCAATATTCATAAATCCTTTGCAATTTACTAATTCTTTTGTTCACAACTACCAACAACATCCTATTCGGAAAGGTTTTGCAAGAACATGATCTGGTTGATTCGACGAATAGCCAGGCCAAAATATTGTTATCAAAAAGCAAGCCAGTTGAAGGAACTGTCATAATAGCACACAACCAACAACACGGGAAAGGACAATATGGCAACGTTTGGGCCACCACCGCGGGCCTAAATCTTACCTTTAGTATTATTCTTTACCCCAAATTTATACCCGCCAATCGGCAGTTTTTGCTCAGTCAAGCAGTTGCCCTGGGCATACGCGATGGCCTTGAACCCTACCTGCCCCAACCAACCTACATTAAATGGCCGAACGATATTATTAGTTCCGGCAAAAAAATATGTGGCGTGCTTATTGAAAACAGTTTGCAGGGCAATAAGTTGAGCGATAGTATAGTGGGCATAGGTATTAATGTAAACCAAGCCAATTTTGAGCAGCTGCCAAATGCGGCATCGTTGCACACCCTTACCGATAGAACCTTTGATTTGGACAAGGTGCTACACCGCGTACTATCTTGCATTGAGGGGTATTACCTGCTGTTGTTGGCCAACCGCGAAGCCAGTATTGAAACGCCTTACCAAAAGCACTTATACCTACTTAACAAGCCTGCTACTTTTGAGACCGGCGGAGCAACTATTGAGGGTATTATAAGGGGCACAGATGCAAGTGGCAGGCTGCTGGTAGAGAGCAATGACTTAACCAAGGCCTACGGCATGAAGGAGATTAGCTTGCAATATTGATAGGTTGGGCGAGGATACAAATGCCAGATGACTTAAAGTAAAATTAATAGTGCTTAATCAGACAAAATGACCAATAGCGACATAAACATTACCAAAGCTTCGGGCGCGAGGGTACCTTTTAACGAGGGTAAGCTCAAGCAGTCGCTATTGCGGGCGGGGGCAACTTCTCAAAGGGCCGATGAGGTTGTGGCCGAGGTAAGGGATATTTTGGTAGATGGCATGAGTACCAAAAAAATCTATAAAATCGCTTTCCGTATGCTGCGCAGCCACTCGAGGCCAGCTGCATCAAGGTACAAACTTAAGCAGGCATTGATTGAGCTGGGGCCCACCGGCTTCCCGTTTGAGTTGTTTATGGGCGAACTGTTTGAGCACAAAGGCTACTCGGTAAAAATTGGTGAAGTGGTCCAGGGGCACTGCGTTACCCACGAAGTGGATGTGCTAGCACAAAAAGACAATGAAGTATTGATAATGGAGTGCAAGTTTCATAACCGTGCTGGGTATATATCTGATGTAAAAACACCGCTTTACATACAATCGCGCTTTTTGGATGTGGAAACGCACTGGAACCAACTAAGTGGCCAAAAAATGAAAGCCCTGCAAGGGTGGGTGGCTACCAATACC
>JAGYJT010000033.1 GCA_018401955.1 Chitinophagales bacterium
GTGGCCTCTTTTAATGGCGATAAGCTGGCCTTTACTATTATGCCGATGATGTTGGGCATGAAGGCTTTGGACGATATGACCCAACTACTATCAAACAAAAGCCTTGATGAGCTGAACGATTTTAAAGACCGAATAACCGACATGCCGCCCGACCTTAAAGAACTGTTTAAAGAAAGTAAGTTTGTAATGATGTAGTATAATTGCCGCTGTCGGAACGTTTTTTGCAGCACAACCCAGTAAAACCAACAAACCATGAAAGTTTTAACCTTTATCATAGCCCTATCAGTAGCATTTACCTCTTGCGATTTTGGTGCCGGAGACGACCCCACCATGAAACCCGTAGTTACCGAGCCTGCGGATACTACCGTACCCACCAAGGTGGACAATACCGATGTGGGCGAACCCGATGAAATGCCCGTGGACAAACTGCCAGACAATGCCAAACGCCAAGCAATTGAAAGTATGGACATTGTAGTAACCACTACCCCAGGCATGAAGGTGGAAGACTTGGAAACGTTTTTATTGATTTGCGATGATGAGGTGGTGAAAGATGCCCGATGCTTTACCATGAAACATTTTAAGGCCACCCCCATTACCGATGGCATGATGAAAGTAAAGCTCAATGGCAGGCAGTTTCATTTTGAAGAAACCTTTACTGGCAACAGCTTTGTACTAATGGGTTACTTGCAACTGGGCGAAAAATGGTACAGAGTTGATGCCGAAGGTGAAGACACTCGCTGGATTTTTCCGTACCTAGCCACTATGGAGCCCAAAGCGGCATTGTAGGCTACCGGTTACTCAAGCTTGCGCAGGTACATTATTGGAGCACCAAATACAAAGGCCCGAATGGTGAGCTCATTGTTTTCCAGCTCAAATGAATATGCCACTTCTAAAGCATCAAACAAAATCGTTTGGGTCTCGTCGGCCAAAGAGCCGCAAGCGATACCTGGGTAAAAGAAATCGTATATCATTATTTCTTGCGTCTGCGTCTGCAAATAAAAACCACTTCCACCAGCGCAAGCACCTGTTATTACAAACCTTCCCGTATCACTGAAAGTGATAATCGTACTGTCCAAAGTAGCAGGATAGTTTTTGATTACTTCCTCGGTTGCATTGTACCAAGAGGTAACGTGCCATTTGCCCGCTATTGTTATGGGTTCATATTCTACTATAGTCGTTTCTTCTTTGGTGCAGCTGCTGGTTGCGCCTATCATTGCTAATAACAGCAGTATCAAACTCAGTTTATAAGCCATTGGTGTATGCTTTAGGTATGCCAATATAGCAATATTGTAAATATTATTAAAACCCATAAGCAATTTTAAATCTCAATTTTATGGAAACAACCACTGAAAAACTTATACTACCCCATGATTTGGTTGAAAAAGTGCTGAAAGTATATGAGCCTGCCTACCATTGCCAAAACCGCTATTTGTTGCTAATGGGCGGCGCCGGTAGTGGCAAGAGTTTTTTTGCGGCCCAAAAGGTTTTGCACCGCATGCGCCACAGTGCCGGCCACCGGTTTGTGGTGGTGCGCAAGGTGGCCCGCACCATTCGCAATAGCGCTTTTCAGCAACTGAAAGATGTGGCGGAGTTTATGGGCTGGAAGGAGGAGTTTAAGTTTTCGGAAAGTAGGATGGAGGTGGCCCACGAAAACGGCAGTACCCTCATTACCACTGGTGTTGACGACCCCGAGAAACTCAAAAGCCTTGCCCAGCCTACGGGTATATGGGTAGAGGAGGCCACCGAGCTGAGCGCCCGCGAGTACAGGCAGCTAGACCTGCGACTGCGTGGCAACACCCAAGATTACCTGCAGATTATCTTCACCTTTAACCCCATCAGTAAAAAGAATTACCTGTACAGCCAGTTTTATGCCCGCAATAACAAGAATGCGTTTGAGGTAAAAACCACGCACGACCAGAATGAGCATGTAGGTGATGCCTATGAAGAAATGCTTGCCGAAATGAAGGAGCTTGACCCAGAGTACTACAAGGTATATGCCTTGGCCGAGTGGGGCGAAAACAGCAATGCTATTATCTATAACTATAAGATTGTACCTCGTATGCCCAATACGCTGGACGAGGTGCTCTATGGTCTCGATTTTGGCTTTAACAACCCGTGTGCTATGGTGCGCGTGGCTTACCACGAAAAGGATATTTACCTAGAGGAAGTGTTTTATAGGCGCAAACTTACCACCCCGCAGATAATTGACCTAATGAATACCCGCCAAATAAACCAAACCGACCACATATATGCCGATAGCGCCAACCCCGATAAGATAACAGAGCTGCAACGGGCCGGCTTTAATGTAAAACATGCCGAGAAAAGCGTGTTTAACGGCATTAGCAAGGTAAAAGAGTACCACATACATGTGGTGCAAAACAGCACCAACTTGCTAAACGAGCTGGACAACTACGTTTGGAAAACCGACCACGACGGCAACCTCCTCGACGACCCCGAAAAGCACAACGACCACGCCTGCGACGCCATCCGCTACGCCATATACTCGCACCTAGGCAAGCGCAAGCAGAGTATTATATGGGGGCACTCGGGGTGATTGTTTGGTTATTGGTTACTAGTTATTGGTTATTAAATTAGCCTTTGTTTGCGGGCGCATTTTGCTTGGTATCATTATTAGCTTTTAGTGCTGTATGGTTATTAGCTTTTAATGTTGTGCTATGCTAGGGCCGCTTAGCCAAAGCGATGGATGCTGTTAAGTTTGGGTATCGCTGTTTCTCCACCCCAGCAATACTAAAACCTAATCTTTACGCCGTGGTCTTGGATAAAGGTGCCGGGCGGTGGTAGGGTGTATTTGTTGTCGTGAAAATCAACAAACCGCAGGTTTTTGATGCTGTTTAACTCCAGCGGTATTTGCCTAAAACGGTTGTTGTTGAGGTACAACGACTCTAAGTGCACCAAGCTGGAGATGTTTTTGGGCAACGCTTCCAGGCCATCGTTTTCTACGTGTAGGGTTTTAAGGCTGGGCAGCTTGCTTAGCAGCGGTATGTTTTCTTCCAAACTGAAGTAGCGCTCATCGTTTAATAGCAGCTCCTCTAGGTTTACAAGGTTGATAAAGCTCGGGGGCAGTAGCTTAAAATCGTTACCGCTCAAATCGAGCACCTTGAGGCTCGTAATGTTACCAATAGCGGCGGGTATTTGCGCTATGTGGTCGTTTTTAAGGCTTAAGTACTGTAGGTTGATAAACCGGCTCCAAACCGTATCAGAAAACTGGATGGTTTGGTTGCTCAGGTTGAGCCTATATACCAGCTCGGGCGCTTTCAGGGCCTCTTCGATGCTGATGTATTCTTTGTTTAGCTGAACGGAGTCGACGGGTGTTTGGGCCGTGGCATGAAAACACCAACTAGCACAAACCAACAAGATGATTGATTGAAAGTAACCCATGCCATACAGTTTAGGTGCGTTAAAAATGCCGTTATATCACTCGGCCACTTATATCTAAACGATTGATATCACCTTTTGTTTATGGATTTTGGAAATACATAAGGCGCACCTTATGCCACTTAAATATATACCAAATTGCTGAATAAACTACATGGCAACCATGCCTGCAATGCCATATATACGCACCTGGGCAAGCGCAAACAGAGTATTATTTATGGGCACTCAGGGTGATGGGGGACAAAAAGCAACAAAACATTTGTCACCCCGATTTTTCGGAGGGGCCTTCCAGCGGATAAGCACTAAAGTAAAGTGACTACTACTTTGCATGATATTATTGTGCATCCTTCAACTTTATCGCCCCAACCACCGTTCGCACCTCCACATCCTTCGGCGAAATGCTCAGGATGCTGCGGTGCGCGGACAATCGCGCGCACATCTCGACAAGCTCAATGTGACCCGCAAGGTGTTGATGGGGGCGGTTGGGGTGTGAAGGGGTAAGGAATGGACTTTAGTTTGATATTTTTATTTATTGTTGTATTTAGTTTTATGGAAACTGAAGCCTTTTACTTAAAAATCCTTTCCCGCTAGCTCTCATAAAGATACAGGGAGTAACTAAAATTATGGTTGGTTTTAATTGTTTAATCCATACAACCGTTTTACTTTTACCCCATCTTGAACTTAAAAAAGGCACCATGATGCGTACGCTGCTGTATATCGGTATTTTAGTTTCCCTATTTCAACCACTTTCTGCTCAAAATTCAACCATTGCTTGGGGACCCGAATATGAACGGGATAATGGCATTATTGACCTTATCGGATCAGACGACACACAATTTTATGCTATAAGCGGCCCATCAGATAAACCTACTTTGCTAGCGTACAACTTTTCGTGTAAACAGGTAAGCGAAAAACCCATTGACCTTAGCGTAAATGATTCTAAAAGCATGGCGTTTTACCGCACCATACATACGGCTGACCATGATTACTTAATCTTCTTAGATCGTGATAAGAAACAGGATAAATCTTCATTTTATTATGCTGAGGTAAAAAATGGTGCTCTTACGCCATTAACAAAAAGCTTTCATAGCTTTCCGTTTTCCTACACATATGGCAAAGGCTTGGGCCCTGCAGTAGCTTACGATGAAGAAGCGACCTCAGGTAGTTTTCGAATAAGCCCAGACAAGAAAACCATCGTAACCTTTGGCTCTGACATTGGGCACTATGCCGACCAAATAATAGAAGTTGTTGTTTTTAATGAAAATCTGGAACAAGCTTGGAAAAAAAGCCATACAATACCAGTACCCAATAGGCAGGTAGAAGTATTGGAACTTGCTGTGAGTAATAGTGGAGAAGTATATGTGATAGTGCAAAAATGGGAAAAGCTGAATGACCGCTATATGGGTGATAAGCCCCTAGACTACATATTGTACGCCTTTACTGCATCAGGGGTAAAAGAGTATAAACTAAAACTTGACCAAAACCGCCAGCCTGTGGCGATTTCTTTACAAATTGGTAAACAGGGTGAGATAGCAGTAATGGGTACCTACAGAACCCTTGACCAGAAAATGGATTATAGCTTAGGTACCTTTTTCGCTAGAATAAATGAAGCTGGAACACTGGTGTCTAAAACTTACCCTTATACTGCCGAACTACTGACCGCAATGAACCATATAGATCTTGAAGCTAAAAACAAGGCACTAAGCGCAGTTGATATTGTTGACCACGGAACTTTGGCAAATGGCCATTTCTATTTTACGGCCCTAAAAAATACGTTTTATTTAAGTAGCTCAGCTACTTCCTTCGCCGTAACCATTGTTGGCCAAATGTTGGTTAGTTTCGATGCTAAGGGAGCATCCATAAAAATTGATTATATGCAACAGCCGCTGCATTTAAAGAATGTAAGCCACCCAGGTGATTTTTATTCTTATCAAAAAGATAATGGGGTGGTTTTTGTATCTAATTATGTAAAAGTAGCATTAGACGATAAAGTTTTTAAAAAAGCACCCATTTACACTAGCATTTGTACCATAGAACCAGGCGAACAAAAAAAATGCGTGGATATAGATAGTAGTCCAAATAACGATAACTTGGTATGCCCTAGGTATCAACTGAAATTAAAGAATGGCAAGAACATTGTAATGCGCGCAAATGGCTTCTATGGAAAGGTTTTTTCTTTCGGAATTTATTAACTGACCTTACCCAATCTCGTTCTCCACTTTTTTTTGGCGAGGATGACACATGCAGTGTGTCTCCAGCTTGCCTTGCATTAATCGGGGACGCATGATAAGACAATGCATTATTCAAATGTAACACTCTCACCACCGTTCGCACCTCCACATCCTTCGGCGAAAAGCTCAGAATGCTGCGGTGCGCGGGCAATTGCGCGCGCATTTCGACCAGCTCAATGTGACACGCAAGGCTTTTTGTTTTATGACAAAACACGTGTCACCCTCCTTCGGCGAAAAGCTGAGGGTGGGCTCCACCTAGGGGCTCGAAGTGACAGCTTTACATGCGTTAACAAATCATTAACAACTCACTGTAACTATTTTTGGCAACCTACGTAAAAAATGGTACGGCATGCTGCGAAGCACCCTGTTTACTTAACATACCGTTTCACCACAATACACCAAAAAATGAGAACGCTCATTAATCTCGGTTTACTTGTCGTGTTGTTGTTTGGCGCAATCACCACTTATGCGCAGGCACCACAGGGCATACGTTATCAAGCTGTTGCCAGAGACCTTTCTGGCTCCGTGATGATGGATCAGGATATCCGTATCCGCATTACCATTACCGATCAGTTTGATCAAGCAGTTTTTTATGCAGAGGTACATACCTTGCAAACCAACCAGCATGGGCTGTTCTCCTTGTCTATTGGGCAGGGCGATGTGGTTGCAGGCGACTTTACCAATATACCTTGGGCCGAAGGCGCCAAATGGTTGAAGGTAGAGATGGACCCCAAAGGCGGCGGCAATTTTGTGCTGGTTAACAGCTCTGAACTACAAGCCGTGCCTTATGCCATGTTCTCGCTTAAGAGCGGCGAAACCCTTTCGGGCGATAACGACAGTACCAACGAAAAAATCAATCAACTATATTTTGATACCCTTACCCGCGAACTAGTGGTGGTAGAGGGCGACAGTACCTACCGCACCATTATACCTGTAATGGCTGGCGGCAATGCCGGTGTAACACAACTAAACGACCTTACCGATGTAAACGCAACCCCTACTGCTGGCCAAGTATTGAAATGGACCGGTAGCAGCTGGGTGGCGGCTAACGATGACTTGGGTACCCCAACCCTTAACTTAATGGGCAGCGACCTGAGCATTACCAACGGTAATACTATATCATTGGCGAACTTATTGGATAATACGGACGACCAACAACTGGTTTTCGACCCATTATCAAAGGTATTGCGACTAGAGGATGGCGGCTTTGCCGACCTATCGGTATTGGCCAGCAACGATGCAGTTACTGGTTTGCTGTTTGACCCTGCTACCAAAGTACTTACCGTAAACGCTGAAAACGATACCTTCTCGGTGAGCCTGGCCGCTTTGGCGGGTGGCGCTGCTGCACAACCCGATACCATTACGATGGCATTTGATGCGGCTACCAAAAACTTAACCCTTACCCATAATAGCGTGCCGCAGGTAGTAAACCTGGGCAGCTTGATAAACTACAGCGATACCAGTGCTACCAACGAATTGATTACGGGTGCCAACCTTACGGGCAATACCCTTAACATTATTGATGCGGGCGGCACACACCAGGTAAACCTTACCAGCTTGGTAAACGATGCCGATGCCGACCCAACCAATGAGTTGATACACTCGGCAGTGCTTACTGGCAGCATTTTACAAATAACCGATGCTGGCGGTACTAAAAACATTGATTTGGCAAGTTTGATAAACGATGCCGATGCCAGCGCAACCAACGAATTGATAACCAACATGCAGATTGTAGGCACCAACCTACAGTTTACCGAGGGTGGCATAAACCATATTGTTGACCTAAGTGGTCTTTCGGTAGCAGGTGTGCAAGGTCCGGCAGGTCCTATGGGTCCGGCGGGTAGTGCAGGTGCACCGGGTCCGCAAGGTTTGCAAGGCCCAACCGGCGCTACTGGCGCAGTGGGTGCTACTGGAGCCACGGGTGCTGCGGGTGCCGCAGGTGCAACGGGTGCTCAGGGTCCACAGGGTATACAGGGTTTAACGGGTTTAACGGGTGCCACGGGCGCTACTGGTGCCACAGGTGCAACTGGTCCACAAGGTTTACAAGGAAACGATGGCCCACAGGGTTTACCAGGTATACAAGGGGTAACAGGCGCTACTGGCCCAACGGGAGCTACAGGTGCAACTGGTGCTACGGGTATAGGTTTAATCGGCCCAACCGGTCCGCAAGGTCCAACTGGTCCAGCTGGCGGTCCACAAGGTCCGCAGGGCCCAACCGGCCCCACTGGTAACGATGGAGTTGCTGGTCCGGCAGGCCCACAAGGTCCGGCGGGTGCTACTGGCGCTACAGGTGCCACCGGCATACAAGGTTTAACAGGCGCTACGGGTGCAACTGGTAACACGGGCGCAACTGGCCCACAAGGGTTACAAGGCCCAACGGGAGCTACAGGTGCCACTGGTGCACAAGGCGTTGCTGGTTTGCAAGGCGTGCAAGGTATTGCTGGCCCAACCGGTGCTACCGGTGCTACTGGCATACAAGGCTTAACAGGAGCCACAGGTGCCACTGGCGCTACTGGTGCCACCGGTCTTCAAGGCCCACAAGGGGTACAAGGTATTGCGGGTGCTACAGGTGCTACTGGCGCCACTGGTAACACAGGCGCTACTGGTCCACAAGGCTTGCAAGGCATACAAGGTGTAACTGGAGCTACAGGTGCAACTGGTTCACAAGGTTTAACAGGCCCACAAGGGTTGCAAGGTAATGCTGGTCCTCAAGGCCCAACGGGTGCTACCGGCCCTACTGGTGCCACAGGTGCATTGGGTAATACTGGTGCAACTGGTCCGCAAGGCCCGCAGGGCATACAAGGTATTGCAGGCAATACCGGCCCAACAGGTTTAACAGGTCCACAGGGCTTGCAAGGCATACAGGGCATTCAAGGCCCAACGGGTGCTACCGGCGCCGCTGGTGCTACTGGTGCATTGGGTAATACTGGTGCAACTGGTCCGCAAGGCCCACAAGGCATACAAGGTATAGCAGGTAATACCGGCCCAACAGGCTTAACTGGCCCACAAGGGTTGCAAGGCATACAGGGCATTCAAGGCCCAACAGGCGCTACCGGCATACAAGGTTTAACGGGTGCTACCGGAGCCACTGGGGCAACAGGAGCCACTGGCGCTACTGGTGCACAGGGCGTACAAGGTATACAGGGCAATACGGGTCCGCAGGGTATTCAAGGTATTGTTGGTCCTACGGGGTCAACTGGTGCTACCGGTGCCACGGGTGATGTAGGTATTCCGCCAGTTGGTTTGGATGGGCAAACCCTTCGCCATAATGGTACAGAGTGGGTAGCCAGCAGCCAAGTGTACAATACTGGTACCCAGGTAGGTATTGGTACCAGCACCATCGACCCATCGGCAGTATTGCAGATACAAGGCAATAACCAAGGCGTATTGTTCCCTAGCATGAGCACTAGCCAGCGCGATAACATTGCCAGCCCAGCAAACGGTTTGATGATTTACAATACCGATTGTAACAAGTTCAATTTCTTTAACGGCGTGGTATGGAACGAGATGGCAGCCGTTGCGCCACCAGCGCAACCGGGCTTAATCAACAGCCCTACTACTATGTGCCCTGGCCAAACGCAGGCATTCTTGATTGACCCTGTAGCTGGTGCCAGCACTTATGTATGGACGGTGCCTGCAGGTTGGAGCTACACGGTTATTACCTCTAACATTATCAACGTAACGGCAGGTGCTAACCCAGGCGATGTATGTGTAACAGCCATCAACGGTTGCTTAACCAGCTTGTCGCGCTGTAAGTCGATTGCTATTACTTGTCCTTGATTTAGGCTGGAGACACAAGACATCTCGCCTGAGGCGAGACAGGCTAAGACACAAGACACAAGATGTCTTTATATGTTTTAAAACAAACAACCCGCCCTGCGGCCTTAAATGGTGCAGGGCGGGTTTGTTTTTGGGGGTTTGGCTGCCGCGTGTAAAGTGGTCTGACCAATACTTACAATATTGCGCTGCAATGAATGGTTAAGAAAGGGTGTTGAATATCCCTTGGTCCGACCACTAAAATGTTGCACCATGTTACGTTTTATTGGTCAGACGAAGGGGCACTTTGGGGCTAGCCTGCAATAGGTAATATGCTTCTCTAACCAATGTATTCGTCGGACCAAGTGTTGCGGTTACAAACTACGGTCTTCCCCAACGGGGATATATATTTATAGCATGGGGCACCGCCCTATGTACGTATTAACCAACGTATTCGTCGGACCAAGTGTTGCGTGCAAAGACCTCATACAAATCATTTGGGGGCATAAGCCCATGCTTTATAATGTCACCTTTTTATGATTTTTATGTCAGAATAATCTCATAAAATTGTGACAAAAAATAATTAAAAAGGTGACAAAAGGTCCCTTACAAAAAACAAAAAAAACCGAGGCTGTTGGGCCTCGGTTTCGTTGAAAAGTTATATTCAAACCAATATCACGGCAGCAACCTGCCATACATCCTAGGGAACGGAATGGTTTCGCGAACGTGCGGTAAGCCACATAGGTAGGCCACCATACGCTCTAAGCCCAAGCCGAAGCCAGAGTGCGGCACGGAGCCGTAGCGGCGCAAATCCAAGTACCATTCAAACACGCTCATCGGTAGTTCGTGTTTGTGTATTTGCTCTATTAGGTAGTTCAGGTCGGTTTCACGCTCGCCGCCACCTACAATCTCACCGTAGCCTTCAGGGGCCAACAAATCAACACCTTTCACATAGTCAGGGTTGGTTTCGTCGGTTTTCATATAAAAGGCCTTAATGGCTTTCGGCCAGCGGTACACCATTATCGGCGTATCGAATAGGCGGGTAAGCACGGTTTCGTCGCTACCACCAAAATCGTCGCCCGGTACAAAGTTCTTAGCACTCTCTAACCAGCCCGGTATGTTTTCGGCCTTTTCTTGTAGGTCTTTGTTTTCGGCCTTCAAGTTGGCAATCTTGTTCATGGTAAAGTTAATCACCCCCTTCTTCATGCCACCTTTCGCTATGTCGGCTTCACGGGTTTTTATCTCCTCTTCGTTGGCGGCAATTTGGGCTTTAATCTGCCTCAAATCCTCCTCCAATACATCAATAGAGCGTTTACCGTTTACCAACTTTTCGCCTTTGATAATGGCCACGGCCTCATCGTAAGGTAAGCGGGTAAAGGTAGCGTTGGCTTTCTCTAGGTTCTCAATGTTTCGGCCAATAATCTCCAACTCGTTGCGGCAATCCTTCAACACTGTAGAAATTAAGTGTTGCACAAATTCCTCAATCACATCCATGTCTTGGTCCAGGTCGCAAAACATCATTTCCGGCTCAATCATCCAAAACTCCGACAAGTGGCGGCGGGTTTTTGATTTCTCTGCACGGAAAGTAGGGCCAAACGTGTATATCTTGTTTTGGGCAAAGGCCATCGCTTCGCCATAAAGCTGTCCGCTTTGGCTTAGGTAGGCTGGGTCGCCATAAAAGTCGGTTTCAAACAAGGTGCTCGTGCCTTCGCTAGCGTTGCCCGTAAATATTGGCGCATCCATCAACACAAAATCGCGGTCTTGAAAAAACTGGTGGATGGCATATATTACCTTGTTACGCACACGCATAATGGCCCACTGGCGCTTGCTGCGCAGCCACAGGTGGCGTTGGTCCATCAAAAAGTCAACACCGTGCTCTTTTGGGGTAATCGGGAAGTCTTCACTTTCGCCTATTACTTCCAGGCTTTCAACCTGTAGCTCGTAGCCGCCCAATTGGCGCTCATCCTTAACTACGGTACCGGTAAGGGTTATAGAACCCTCTTGGCCCAAGCGTTTGGCAGCTTCAAAAGCCTCATCGCCCACTACCTCTTGATTGATAACGCACTGGCAAAAGCCAGTACCGTCTCGCAATACAATAAACACCAACCCCTTGCTGTCGCGTGAGTTGCTCACCCAACCTTGCAGGGTTGCCTTTTGGCCTTCGGCGGCCGCCAACTTATTTATAAATGTCTTCATTGAGCCTTAGCTACTATGGTTTGTTTCAAAATGATTTGCTAAATTAATACTAATTTTGACCGAACACGAGGGTGTAGATATGAAATAGGAAATGAGCAATGCGAAACGGGCATAAATAGTACACCGCCCGGCCAGCATTACTCCCAAGTTTAGCACAAACCAGCGCATATATGGACCAATTTGGTACGAAATATGCAAAGGGCAAACAAACGAGGCCGATTTTCACGTCTCATATCTATTATCTGTTATTTGGACACACACTATGCTAAACCAGAACCTCAGCCAAAAGCTACTACAAAAGCTATCGCCCCAGCAGATTCAGCTAATGAAACTGTTGCAGGTGCCTACTGCCCAACTGGAGCAGCGCATAAAAGAGGAGCTAGAAATAAACCCCGCACTGGAAGAGCCCGGTACGCTGGAAGATAGCGAGTACGAAGACCCTACCGATGAGGATGCCCAAGAAAAAGAGGAAGAGCGGGAGAAGGCCACCGAAGAGGATGGGGTAGAGAAGGATAGCCTGGAGGAGATTGATTTTTCTGACTATTATGATGATGACGAAATAGCTTCGTACAAGCTGAAGGATAACAACTACCCCGACCCCGACGAAGAGCGCACCCTGCCGGTGGCTATGCAAAACACCTTTCATGAGTTCTTGGAAACTCAGTTGGGCCTTTTGGCATTGGATGAAAGGGAACATAAAATTGCCGACCAGTTAATTGGTAGCATTGATGATGATGGCTACTTGCGCCGCGAGCTGGATGCTGTGTGCGATGATATGGCATTTGCGCAAAACGTAATGACGGACGAAGACGAGGTGGAGCGCATACTAATGCAGGTGCAAACCTTTGACCCACCAGGGGTAGGTGCCCGCGATTTGCAAGAGTGCCTGTTGATACAATTGCGCCGCCACGAGCACCAAGATGAAAATACCGAACTGGCTACCCGCATACTTACGGAGCAGTTTGAGCCTTTTACCAAAAAACACTACGAAAAGCTCGAAAAGTCTTTGGACATTACCCAAGACCAGCTAAAGAGCGCCATTGATGTTATTGTAAAGCTTAACCCAAAGCCGGGTAGCGCCTACGGTGGCAGTAGCAACAATGAGCAGTACCTTACGCCCGACTTTTTTATTACGAATACCAATGGCGAGCTGCAATTAACGCTTAACTCGCGCAATGCACCGGAGCTGAAGGTGAGCCGCAACTTTAAAGAGATGCTGCAAACCTACGACCAGAGCAAAACCAAAACCAAGGAGCAGAAGGACGCCGTATTGTTCATCAAGCAAAAAATTGACAGTGCCAAGTGGTTTATTGATGCCATACAGCAGCGTCAACAAACGCTGATGAAGAGCATGCGCACCATTTTGGAGTATCAGTATGATTTCTTCCTTACGGGCGACGAGACTACCATGCGCCCTATGATATTGAAAGATATAGCGGAGCGCACCAACCTAGATATAAGTACCATTAGCCGTGTGGCGAATAGCAAATATGTGCAAACCGAGTTTGGAACCTTTCCTTTGAAATACTTCTTTAGTGAGAGCTTGCAAACCGATAGCGGCGAAGAAGTATCAACGCGTGAGGTGAAGAGCATATTGAACGACTTGATAAGCAAGGAAGATAAACGCCGCCCACTAAGCGACCAAAAGCTAATGGAGTACCTCAACAAAAAAGGCTACAACATTGCCCGCCGAACCGTGGCCAAATACCGCGAGCAACTGAACATATCAGTAGCGCGCTTACGCAAAGAGTTATGACCGAAGAACCAGTAGACCCGGAAAAGGAAATACAATTTATACCGGAAGAAGAGGTAGTATACGTGCCTGCAACCGATAGTAGTTTGCTTTGGATATTATCTACCGTGCTATCCTTTGTTTTTCACCCACTGCTGCTGGCAACCTACTCGTTCATTTATGTCGACATGTTTTTTCCGTACCAGTTTATGCACCTGGCACCGCAGCAAAAAACACAGCTCATGGCCACCATTGTAACCAATACACTGGTGTTTCCGGTAATTGTGTTGTTGCTTATGAAGGGCCTTAAAATTGTAAGTTCGTTTGAGCTGCGCACCAACAAAGAGCGCATTTTGCCCTTTATTGCCATCATGCTGTTTTATTTCTGGACCTACTTGGTGGTGGAGAAACTGGGTGTAGGGCACTACTTTACCCGCATTGCTTTGGGCGCCAGCCTCGGCATATTTTTAGCCTTTTTCTTAAATGTGTTTTACAAAATCAGCATCCATGCCGTAGGTATGGGCGCATTTTTAGGCGTTGCCCTAAGCCTCACGTTTATTTCTACTTACAATCTATTGTTTCCACTGTTGCTGGTATTGCTTATTGTAGGCGCAGTGGGTTCTGCCCGCTTGTTTTTGGGTGCCCACACGCCCCGCGAAGTAATATCGGGCTATATGGTTGGCCTATTGGGGCAAATGGTCGCGTTTTCCTATTTCTAAATCTGGCACTGTAATTGAATTAAGCCGGTTGAAGACTAAAAACTAAAGCGATGAAAACAACACTAATATTACTTTGTATGGCCATTTTAAGTACGGTTTCGGTATCGGCACAAACTGCTACCAAGAAATCTAAATTGGAGACTCAGGCCCAAAAAGAGGCAGACAAGTTTGCCGAAATACTTGGCCTTGATGATAAGCAAAAGGAAAAGGTGTACGAGGCCAACCTGGAGTACCGGCAAGAATTGGACCAGCTGGATAAAACCAAACTGACCAAAGAGGATAAGTTGGCCAAAAAAGAAGCATTGCGCCAAAAGCAGCTTGAGCACTTGAAAACCGTGTTGAAGCCCGAGCAATATGATAAGGTTTCGACTAAATTGGGTGACAAACCTAAAGGGGGTGATAAACCAAAAGGTAACGATAAGCCTAAGGGCGATGACAAACTAAAGGGAAACGAAAAGCCTAAGGATAAGGTAACCCCAAAGGATAACAAGGGCAAAACAGATAAGGAAGCGCCAAAAGGCAGCATAAACAAGCCTGCTGACAAACCTTCAAAAAACGGCAAAAAAGGCTAGATAAACCCTAGATAATAGCTTAGGTAAACGGCATATACTTCATAGTGTATGCCGTTTGTTTTTGGAGTACCTTGTATCTTTATTACCTTTAATCTTTCAATAAGCAAAGAAGGTAATGGGCAAATGCGTATTTCTTGTTTTTTGGGTTTGGTTGCTTACCCTAACCACACTGGTTGCCCAACAACAGCCGTTTGTGGGGCCAAAAATTACTTCGCTGGCGTATGGCAATGCGGCCAAACTGGCCGAGCAGGGCAATCTTACACCGCTCAACTGGTATTTTTTAGCAGATAAAAACGTTTATCTGCGTGCCATTACCCCGAACCATTTTATGCTACAAGGGTACTACCATGATACTGTGGTAAATGAAGTAGACCGTATAACTTATGATTTTAAAAATGCTCACATTCAGCAACGATGCGATATTAGGGGCAACTGCGTAGGGGCTACCCATAAGATAATTGAAATGCAAATTATCAGTGTCGACCCAATTTCGGTATTCAAGTGGGGCGATGATTTGGTGCAAGACAATGAAGTAAATAATGCCGTGTTTGATCTTACTGGCCTGCAAGGTGCCAACTATGGCATTGTAAGTAATACCATCACTGCTCATGCCGAGGTGGTGGTAAGCAATAAAGATTCGTTGTTTTTTATTAAAAACAGCTGTGCCAATAGCGCCATGGTGAGCCTTAAGCGCACATCGGGTAGTATATTTGATAATGATTTTGCCGCCGAGATAACGGTTGTAATGGACGATGCCAATGTGATTGTATCAGACAATAACCTTAGTGGCGCCGAGAAAACGTTTGACATTACCGGGGCGCAAGGGCGCTTTGGTGGCAACAACGGTATGGGTAATATTTGGTGCCGAAATTGCGGACCCAATACCACCATATTGAGCGCTAACTTGTTTGATGGTGCCAGTATAATTGCCGATAGCATGAATGCCCATGTGAATGCCGTGGAGCTGCACCGCGGTAGCGAGCTGCACATGGTGGGCAGCGATAGTGCTTTTAGTAAGTCGTTTTTAGATTTTACAGCCATTGTGCATGCTGATGGTAATAAAAACCGCTCAGAGTATAACCGTTTTGTGGGTTGCCGAAACGGATATGGTACCCACTTTTATGTAACCATGACCGCAACCGGATACGTGGGCAACAGTAGCTTTTATAGCTGCGATACCGTAATGCTTGATAGCACTACCCAATATAACATGCAGGTGTTTGATAGTAGAAACGTAGACTTAGAAACACTATCTACCCATGAGTTTGAAGTAAAGGGCAAGGTGCTGGTGGATGTACAAGACCATCATCTGCGGATAATGAACCTGCGGTCTTTTGCCAATGATGAAGAAGCCATAAAAGGCGGCCTATCGCCTTATAGCTTATATATCAATAGCCAAACGGGCGCCATTAACATTGTGCAAGCTATTATAGACCCTTAATGTAGGAGGAGCTATCCGTGTTGCTACTGCCCTTGGTTGAGTATTTGGTAGCGGTATATATCTGGTACAATTGAAATGTCCTATTAACCTGCATTTGCACCGCAATAGTGATTAAACTAGCGCCGATTAGCTTTACTTTTTATCTTTTTTAGCATTCGGGCAAGTATAAGTTTGTTTATCTCCTTTCTAAAGCCCTGCTCATAGGCATTCCTTTTGGGGGTGCCGAGCTTGCCGAAGTGATTGTCTTGAAGGGTTTCAAAGCTTATTAGTTTCATTTCGATATCCTTTCTTTTAACTAAAATATTTATTTTGTTCTAGATAGTAATGTTTGTAATAATTTCCGTCGATGAATTTACCATGTTATGCATTAACTGCTGAGCAGTCAATGATGATTTTTGAGTTTATTAGTGAAGGGCCAAATGGGCAGATAGTTAAGATTGTACAGTATACTGAGACCAATACCAAGGGAGTTTATAATTTAGCTTTTGGAGATAGGGATGCTAGCGGAGCATTAGATGACTTCAGTATTTCAAATAATGGCGATAGAGAGAAAGTGTTAGCAACGGTTGTTGCCACTATTTTCGCTTTTACAGATACTAGGCCCGATGCTTGGATTTATGCAGCAGGTAGCACCAAGTCAAGGACAAGGTTATATAGAATGGGCCTATCAAAGTACCTTGAAGCAATGCAAAATGATTTTGAAGTTTATGGATTGCGGAATCAAGAATGGGAAATTTTTGTTAAAGGAATTGAGTATGAAGCATTTTTGGCAAAACGGAAAAATGTTTAACTTCACATAGCATGAATATCAAGGACATAAATAAAAATCCCACTCCTATTATTCCTATTAATGCTTCTTTAGCGAAGCATAAGGGCGAAGTGTTGTTCCCTGATAAGTTAGCAAAGGCAAATGAAACCCTTGCTGCGGTTGGCCTACCTAAGGCTAAGATGAAGAAAGGTGCCTAGGCTCTAGCCATTTCTGTTGTTTTCTACCATTGTACTATATTACCCTTTCATCGGTAACCAACCTCAGCACCGCCATAGTGGTCGGACGGCGTGTTGCTCAACAGCTTCCCTACGTTTAGAATACTACCCCATATCAATAGTAGCCGTCAGACCACAGATGCTTTAATGCTTTTATGCGGTCATTTTGATTAATTTTGAAAACAAAGAGCATCCTAAAGCCATGATAATTGACCGTTTCTTTTCTGATATAACCAAGCGTCGGTTAACCGATAACTTATCTGCACGAGTTGGCCACGCTGCTAGGATAAAACACCCAACTTATGCCTTTGAAAAATTAAAGGATGGAACCTACAATGTAGCACCTAAAAAATGGGCAGGATTTAATATGATTGGCGTTTTGTTTTTTAAACTTGAACTAAAGCCTATTGATGGAAAGTATGCATTGATAACCAAAATGAGGTTTATACCTAAAATTTACGTATTGATAATTGAGATCCTAGCATTGGTTTATGCAGTTCTTTCTATCATTGAAGGTAAGTGGGTGTTTTTGTTACTCATTCCCTTCATTGTTCTTATTACCGTAGTACTGTTTTCTTTGTTCCGCTACTTTACCGTCGACTTTGACTATGATATGAGCTGGGCGGAGTTTGTGGATGCTTAAGTGCTCCTTTCCACAACTTTCAGAAACTTCTGACCATCTCCTTGCAATTCGCTAATTTCACGTTCAACCATTTATGTACCCAACGTGAACAAAACCGTAGCCTTAGTATTAACCAGTGGCAGTGCCCGCGGCTTGGCGCATATTGGTGCTATTGAAGAGCTGGAGGCGCGCGGCTACCGGGTACAGGTCATTTCGGGCTCGTCAATGGGTGCCGTGGTGGGCGGGTTGTATGCAGCGGGTAAACTTGATTTGTATCGCGATTGGATGATATCGCTCAGCCGCATGGATGTGTTCAATCTGTTCGATTTTGCCTTTAGCTCATCAGGGCTTATTAAGGCGGAGCGCGTGTTTGAAGAAATGGCCCGCATATTGGGCGATGCCCAAATTGAAGATTTTGAAATCCCTTTTACGGCCGTGGTTACCGATGTGCTCGCCAAAAAAGAGGTATGGATGCAGCAAGGCAGTCTGTTCAAGGCCATTCGTGCCTCGGTGGCGGTGCCTACCATAGTTACCCCCGTGTATACCGATACACAGATATTGGTTGATGGTGGCGTGCTAAACCCCATGCCCATTGAGCCGGTGCTGGGGTACGAGTACGATTTGCTGATAGTGGTAAACACCAATGCCGAGATACCCTATCACAACAAATACCTGCCTACACCCGAAGAGCAAACCGATGCCGAAGTGTACGAGGGCCGATTGGCGCAGTTCAGAAAAAAGTGGTCGAAGTATTTAACTTATAGCAGCACCCCAGAAACCGACCAGACCCAGAAAATTGCCAAATTGGGCTACATGAGCTTGCTGAACAAGGCGGTGGACTTGATGGAGAACCGCATCATCGATTTGAGCATCGAAAAGCACCAACCCGACATGGTGATAAACGTAAGCCGCGAGGTGTGCAGCATGTTCGAGTTTCATAAAGCCAAAGAAGTTATTGAAGCAGGCCGTTCGGCTGCCAAAGAAACTTTGGATAACTTCGAAGGCGAATTGAACAAACGGGAGTTGTAATAACTAGGCATGTCATAGGTAGTCTCGCCTGGGGCGAGGCGGGGTGACAACAAGTGAAAAACATCATTTCCTAATTAGCACATTTTCAAATTGGCTAATTATTTTACCCCTTCCTCAATCAGTTGCTTCAGTTTTTCGGGGTAGTTGGTAATAATGCCATCCACGCCTTTGCGCATGAGGTTTTGCATGTCTTCGGTTTCGTTCACCGTCCACACAAAGCATACATAACCTTGGTTGTGCAACTTTTTGATGTACTTAGCGCGCGCAAACTTTTTGCTAGGGTTAATGCCCGCCACACGGCCATTGTTGCCAATGCCATTGCCCCAACGCACTTGGTCGTCGTATGATAGGCCCGCCATAGCACCCACTATCAGTTGATAAACGGTTACTTGCGTATCAATAGCCAGCCAATTCTCCACCACCTCTGGGTGAAAGCTCTGCATTTCGCACCAGCTATAGGCATTGTACTCTTTTATCAGGTCCAATGTTTTTTGCTCAATGTCTTTATACAGGCCTTTGGTGGGGCTTTTTATCTCAATCAGTATTTTGGTTTTGCCATTTACTTGCTCCATTACTTGTCGCAGGGTGGGCAAGGGCTCATTTTTAAAGGCATCGCCATACCAGCTGCCAGCATCCAGCTGTTGCAGTTCGGCCAGGGTTTTGTCTTGCACGGGGCCGGTGCCCGTGGTAGTGCGGTCGAGGGTGGCATCGTGTATTACCATTATTTCCCCATCTTTACTCAAGTGTATATCTAATTCCACATAATCCACCCCAACCTCCATCGCTTTTTTAAAAGCCGACAAAGTATTTTCGGGCGCAGCGCCAGAGGCACCGCGGTGCGCAATAATAGCGGGGTTGGGGTTCATGGCATCGGTAGGTATAGGGTCATAAGTAAAAGCACCCCAAGCAATTAGCACCAAAGCCAAGGGAATTAACAAGAGTAGTAACCATTTGCGTTTCAACATACATCTAAGTTACTTTTTTAGGGCAATATGTTGTGGTATTTGGCTGTATTAAGTTTAAATTAACAACCTAAAATAAGCGCAATGTTAAGCAAACACCTAACGGGCTTTTACCAAAAAAACCACTTTGTAGTAACCGGCAACCTTACCGACATTAGCCACGAGGAGAGCCTGATAACCCCACCATCAGGCGGTAGCAGCATCAATTGGTTGCTGGGGCACATAGTTAGGTACCGGGCCAAAACATTGGCTTACTTGGGCCACCCATTAGCTAATGAGGCGCAACTAAAAGCGCTATACGACTACAACACCGTACCCAATAGCGAAACCGCCCTGCCGCTAGAAACATTGAAAGAGCTGTATGAAACCACCCAAAAACAAATACTAGACTTGATGGTTGGTATAGATGAGGGCCTGGATACGGAAGACAAAATCGTTTTTATGGCCTACCACGAAACCATGCACAGCGGCCAATTGGGTGTTTTGCGCCGCATGTTGGGCAAAGAACTAGGGGTAAAGTACGGTTGAGCGTTCGCCTGAAATGAAACTAGTTTATAGTAAATTTGTGTTGAATGTTCTGATTGCCCACTAACTGTAGCAAAAGATGAAAGTAATATTGGATGTACAAGACAATAGAAAGGAGTTTTTTATGGAACTCCTAAAGAGCCTTGATTATGTGAAGGTTGTGAAAGAAGTAAACGATAAACAGAAAAGTGAAGCCATCCAGAACCTTGCCGAAGCATTTAACGATGTGAGGTTATATGAGAAAGGTGAGAAGCAATTAAAGTCAGCCAAGGATTTGCTAAATGAGCTATAAGGTAATAGCCACAGACCCATTTGCACGAAAGCTAAAACGGCTGGCCAAGAAACACAAATCCATATAGATGATTTGGCACCTTTGTTGGATGATGGATATTTACGATAAATCGGAGCAATCTACCATTTCAGATAAAGAACTAGCCTTATTAATTGAGCTACTGGCGTTGGAATAAATCAACTTAAAGTTCAATTTCTACAGTTCACTGCTATTTTAGGCTCAATAATTGATACTATTAAACGAACATCGCCCAGTAGTTTGTAACTTTACTGGGTTAAAAACCATAACCATATGAAATTTCTATACCTATCCCTTTTTCTTTTATTGAGCGTAACTTTCCTTTCTGCGCAAGATGTTAAAGTAGAATCCGTAAAACGAAACATGAGCCAAGGCGAGCAACCTGGCCTATCGGTAGTATTGCCACAAGCCGATGTAAAAGTGGTGGAAGCAGGTTTGACAGAACTAATGCAAGGCAAGGGGCGCAACAAGCCCGAAAAAGTAAGCAACGAATGGGTGATGATGCATACCGTAATGCCCCAAGTAACCCAAGATACCGTTGACATATATGCCCGCACCATTGCTACTACCGAGGGTGTAGTGGTTGAGTTTTACTTTAAAGACTCTTTGGGCTTTATTGATAATAACCGCCCTACCATACATGCGCAAGCCGAAAAGTTTGTGTACGATTTTGCCCGCGCGCAACGCAAAGCTACCCTTAAAAACCAAATTGATGCGGCAGAAGACTTGCTCAAATCTTTTGAGAAGGAATATTCTTCGCTCTCTAAAGACCTGGAAAAACTGAACCAAAGCGTTACCAAAAGCAAGTTGGAAATTGATGAAAACACCAATAAGATTTCTACCAACGAATCGGATCAAAACCGGGTGCGCGACCAAATACAAGCCCAAAAGAAAAAGGTAAACGATGCGGCCAAGCTATCGCCAGAAGCTAAAAAAGCAGAGGAGAGCAACCTAAAATCGTTAGAAAAAGATTTGTCGAGCTTGATAAAAGACAAAGAGAAGCTGTACAAAGCCAATGTAAAGTGCGAAACCGAAGTACGTGATGCCGAACAGGAAATTAAGAACAAAGAGGTAGAGCTTGACAACAAACAAAAACAAATAGCCGAGCAAAAGGGCAAGATTAAAACCCTGAACGACGAGCTATTGAAGTTTAAATAATATCACCCCCCGATACATTACGTTTTAGAAAGTCGATGCACCAATGGTGTATCGGCTTTTTGTTTTGATACCCTTTTATCATCGCGGAAAAATAAAGCCGTAATTTTGATGTATAAAAGCAAATGCCATATCTTGTAAAAGTTATGGCTAAGTTTTTAACTGGTAATGAGCTAAATTCAGAAGTTGAAAGACTTTTTGAAAATGCAAATGAGCTAATAGTATTGATATCCCCGTATATAAAACTCCATCAACGATATGCGGCTACACTTAAATCCAAGCTAGACAATCCTAGGCTTAAGATCATTGTTGTTTTTGGAAAAAACGAAGACGATTTTTCTAAAAGCATGAAACATGAAGATTTTAACTTTTTTAAAGCATTTCCAAATGTTGAAGTACGGTATGAGAAAAGACTCCATGCTAAATATTATGCGAATGAATCTTCAGCAGTAATTACCTCAATGAATTTGTATAGCTTTTCCCAAGACAACAACATAGAGGCTGGTGTATACACAAAAAAGACTTTACTTGAAAACTTAGCAGGCAGTTTAGGGGTAGAAGACCTTGACCAGCAAGCCTGGCAATATTTCGACAGGGTGATAGACCAATCTGAATTGCTATTTAAAAAAACGCCTCAATATGAAAAGGTGTTAATGGGCCTTAGTAAAAAGTATAATTCATCAGTAATTGAAGTAGATACTCTATCTTCTTTCTTCGAAAATAGTAAAGAAAGAAAAATGAATAAGCCTTCAAGTGATATGTTTAATAATCAGTTATCTCCAAAAATGGAGCCCTCCATTAATGTAATTAATGCAAAACTACTTTCTACAACTGCGTTATCAAGAATAATGGGAATTTCAAGTAAAGATTTATTTTATAAACTTGAAAATCAAAGGTGGATAGAAAAGAACAACGGTAATTGGATCTTGACACCTGAAGGCATCAAAATGGGGGGACAGATTAAAAAAGGCCAGTATGGAGAGTACATAGCATGGCCAGAGAATGTAGCTCTCCATTTACAATAAAGATTTGATACCGTTTAAGTTATTGTAATTTTTAATGCTAACAACAGGAGATGACATTAACTTGCAAAGCCGTAATTTTACGGCATGAACACCAAATACATAGCCAAAACCTTATTTGGCCTAGAAGAAGTACTAGCCAAAGAGCTGCGCGACCTTGGCGCTAGCGATATAGAAATGCACAACCGTGCCGTAGGCTTTAGTGGCGACAAAGCCATGCTGTACAAGGCCAACCTTTGGCTGCGCACCGCCACCCGTATATTGGTGCCCATACACACCACCAAAGCCCAAAACGATGAAGGCTTGTACAAGGCGGCATTGGAAGTAGATTGGGGCCACTACATGGCGCTCGACCAAACCTTTGCCATACATACCAGCATCAACTCTACGTTGTTTAACCATACCTTGTTTGTATCGCAAAAGGTGAAAGATGCCATTGCCGACCAGTTTAGGCGCCGCCATGGCGAGCGCCCGAACGTGAATACCGATTTCCCGGATATCAGCATACAAGTGCACATTTTCAACGACCAGATGACCTTCTTTTTAGATAGCTCGGGCGAGAGTTTGCACAAGCGTGGTTATAAGGTGGCCATCTTTAAAGCGCCTTTGAGCGAGTGCTTGGCAGCTGGCATGATACTATTGAGCGGCTGGGACCAAAAACAACCCCTCTACGACCCAATGTGCGGCTCGGGCACCATACTTACCGAGGCCGCGCTAATTGCCCGCAATATTGCCCCTGGGCTATATCGGGATGATTTTGGCTTTACCCATTGGCCCGATTTTGACCGAGAGCTTTTCCTTGGTTTGCAAAAACAAGCGAGAGATGCCGAGCGCCCAAGCGATGTGCAGTTGTTCGGCTCTGATGTATCGATGCAGGCATTAGACGAAACCCGCCAAAACCTGGAAAGTGCCGAGCTGGAAGATGCCGTGGTACTAAAACAAGTAGCCTTTGAGCAAAACACCACTGCCCCTGCCGAGGGTGGCATGATGATAATCAATCCACCATACGGCGACCGTATCGAAAAGGACGACATCATTGCCTTTTATAAATCTATTGGCGATACGCTGAAGCAGCAATACAGCGGCTGGCAAGCATGGGTACTTAGTGCCAACCTTGATGCACTGAAGTTTGTAGGCCTGCGCCCATCACGCAAAATACCCCTTTTCAATGGCCCGTTGGAATGCCGCTTTAATAGGTTTGATTTGTATGCCGGTAGTAAAAAGGGTGGCGGGGAAAAGAAAGAAGCATAAAATGAAACTATTTGTGTAAACAAAATTGTTTACTTTAGTATCATGAACAACACCATTTCCCTTATCAAAGGTATTCACCCCGGCTTTGTATTGGAGCGTGAATTGAAGCAACGCAAGTTGCGCAAAGGTGCTTTTGCCCTATCCATCAATGAATATCCGCAAACACTAGGTGCCATCATCAAAGGTAAACGCCGCATGAACGCTGCGCTTTCTCTCAAAATAGAAAAAGCATTAGATATTGAGGAAGGCTTTTTTATGGTGCTGCAAGCTTACCACGATATTGAGGTTGAAAAGAACAAACAAGATACCGAAACACCCGATTTGACGAAGTTGAGGACCATCTTGTTTTGGGACACGGACATCAACACCATTAAATGGCAGAAATACCGAAAATCGGTAATCAAAAGGGTGTTTGAGCGTGGCAACGAAGAAGAGCAGGCAGAGATAATAAGGTTTTATGGGGAGGATGTGGTTAATGAAATATTAGCAAGTTAAAAACGCTCTCCTAATTCGCGGAACATATCTATAGGCTTTAAAGTTCTTACCGAAAACGGCATGCAAGCATCAGGAATTTTAATTTTGTTTTTTGAGTTTGGGCTCCCAATTTCATAAGTTACAATCGATAATCCATTTATACATCCATATGCTACAAGCCAAGCATCTGCCTCATCGGCACTAGAAAATTCTTCTATTGCTTTGTTATTGTATTGATCTCCCTTAGAGACTGCCCAATTTATTATCTCGACATACTTAACTAAAGCTTCTGCAGAATCTCGAAAAAAATTACTTGGGAGATTAGCTAAACACCATTCCTTTAAAGCATCCTCATTCTTAAAAATCTCATCCTTAACTTTGTCAAGACTTACAATTGTACCATTTGAGGCAAGCTCTTTTACTTTCTCCCAAAAACCAATGGCCACATCGAGAGGGTATCTGTCACGGTGTGCTTGAATAAAAAAATTAGTATCAACAATATAAACCGCCATCAGTCAAAAAAGTGCTCTTTAAAGAGTTTTTGGAATGTATCACCTTTTAAGCTTGTGAGCTTATAAGCATCTCTGTACAAAAGCTTATTTTCTTTAACAGCTTGGTTAACATGATTTAAGAATGTTTTGCTTAATCGTTTTTTAGTAGTAGCGTAAAAGTTGCCCCCGCTAGCCTGCTGCTCTTTTACATAAGCAAGTTCAGATACGTAAGCATTATAAAACTTAAAAAAATTATCCTTATTAATTAAACCTAAGTCCAGTGCTCTTCTAGCCACTACTATAGCACTTACTTTAAATTCCTTAGATAATCTCTTGTAGTCCTTTGGCATGATTGGCCATAATGCTTTAAGCTGTTGTTCAGGCACTAAAAATTCTGCTGCTACTTTGTCGCAGAACAACTCTATTGGATCATCAGCTGGAAGCAGTTGCTTAATATCAAACCCCGCACTTTCTCCTACCCAAATATGGGCAAGTTCATGAATAATGGTAAACATCTGCGCCGCCTTGCCATCAGCCGCATTGATAAACATAAATGGGGCTATATCGTCAACCATTACAAATCCCCTCACTTCATTTACATCAAGTGGCCGATGTGTGTTGTTTTCAACCACTCCATTAAACATTAATGTTATCCCAATCTCTTCAATTCTCTCGGATAAAAAGTCTAGAGTCGCTTTCCAGGTAGAGAACTCTCTAGCCCAATGTTCTTTGAGACCTAAAGTTTGTCTAATATCTGCAACAACTTTCTTGTAATCAGAATTTTTGTTGAAACTGCCCACAAAAGGTAATCTTGGACTCTGATTCTCAGCTAAATACTCTTTTAGCCAATCTTGTCTTTGCTGAATAATATTAATAGTATCATAAACATTTACACTTATACCCGTTGCATTTTTCTTGCCAGTTCTGAAGAAAGGGATTGGCAAAGTTTCAATAGGAGGTTCACTTAAAAAAAGATATCCAAAAGGAATATGTACTTTATCAGCAAAAGCAATCAATTGTTTTAAAGTCGGCTGTCTTTTCTGCTCAAGCCAGTCAAAAACCCTGAACTTAGGAAATGATAAAACAAATTCATCCAAATCATAACCAGCTCGAGCTATCGCCCAAGTAACAATATTGTAATTAATATTTATATTGTTAGTCATCAAAACACCAAATTAGCAATTTTTTAAACGCTCGATGCATTTAAGTTACACAATTGTTAAACAAATATGCCTTTAGTTGAGTTTCGCGGCTGCGACAATTTACCGTTTTATAAAACAGGCCACAACTCCCGCTGCGGCCTGTTCAATTATATCCAGAAGTAGCTTAGGGCTTACTTCAATAACTCCCTGCTGATAACCACTTTTTGTATTTCGCTGGTGCCTTCGCCAATGGTGCAAAGCTTGCTATCGCGGTAGAATTTCTCAACCGGGTACTCTTTAATGTAGCCGTAGCCACCAAATATCTGTACCGCATCGGTGCTTACTTCTACACAAGTTTCGCTGGCATAGTATTTAGCCATTGCACCTTGAATGGTCATTTTTTGCTTGCGGTTTTTCATATCGCCCGCTTGGTAAGTCAATAGCTCCGAAGCTTCGATTTTAGTTGCCATATCGGCCAACTTAAAGGCAATGCCTTGGAAGTTGGAGATAGGCTGACCAAACTGCTCACGCTCTTTGCTATACTTCACCGATGCCTCAAAAGCACCCTTAGCAATACCGATAGATAAGGCGGCAATAGAAATACGGCCACCATCCAAAATTTTCATGGCTTGGATAAAACCGTCGCCCACTTTACCACAAACCTGGCTGTTGTGAATGCGGCAGTTGTCAAATATCACCTCGGCAGTTTCGCTGGCACGCATGCCTAGTTTATCTTCTTTTTTACCGGCCAAAAGGCCTTCAGTGCCGCGCTCAACAATAAACGCAGTCATGCCATGGCTATCCAACAACTCGCCCGTGCGGGCAATTACCAATACTATATCGCCAGCAATACCGTGCGTAATAAAGCGCTTGGCACCGTTAAGCACCCAGTAGTCGCCATCTTGCTTGGCTGTAACTTTCATGCGCATAGCATCGCTACCGGTGTTAGGCTCCGTTAATGCCCAAGCACCAATGTGCTCGCCAGTGGCCAGTTTGGGTAGGTATTTTTGCTTCTGCTCTTCGTTGGCAAACTCCAGTATGTGGTTGGTGCACAATGAGTTGTGTGCCGCCATGCTTAGGCCAATTGAACCACAAACCTTCGAAATTTCTACAATAGCGGTAATATACTCCATGTAGCCAAAGCCAGCACCACCATAGGTTTCGGGTACCAATACACCCAATAGACCCAGTTCGCCCATTTTGGTAAATACCTCCCGCGGAAACTCTTGGGTCTCGTCCCATTTCATAATGTTCGGGCGTATTTCGCGCTCGGCAAAATCACGGGCCATTTGCGCTACCATCTTTTGGTTTTCGCTCACCTCAAAATTCATGGTGGCATTGTTTTCAGCTACTAAAGACATTTTACTTGTGTTTACAGGTTCTTTAATTTTTGATTTACGAGGTACGAATTACGATTGTAAATCACTTACTTATTTCATTCATTCTTCAATCGTACCTCGTAAATCGTACTTCGTACTTTTTACTTGATACTAATACGTAACTATACTCAGCACATTGGTGCTGTACTTTTCAATAACAGTAACACCTGAGAGAAAGCTAAGGTTTACCAAAAACGAAAACCCTGCTACCTCGCCACCTTCCATTTGCACCAGCTCGGCTGCAGCCGTTACCGTGCCACCGGTAGCCAGCAAATCGTCGTGCACTAAAATCTTCATGCCGGGCTTTATAAACCCTTTGTGCAGCTCAACGGTGGCAGTGCCATACTCTAGGTCGTACTTGTATTTCACGCAATCGCCGGGCAGTTTGCCCTCTTTGCGGATGGGGATAAACGGTACGTTCAATCTATCGGCCAACAGGGTACCAAAAAAGAAACCACGGCTCTCGATGGCCACTATGGCATCCACCTCAAAATCAATCTGCTCTTTAAAACCCTGCACGATGTCTTTGCAAAGGTTCACATCCAACAGTATGGGCGTAATGTCCTTAAACTGGATACCCGGCTTCGGAAAGTCGGGCACATTACGGATGGCTTGCTTTACACGTTCTTCTAGTAAATACATAGGTATGCGGGCTTATAAGCCTCGCAAATATCCACAATTTGCGCTTGAAAACCAAGGGTGTTTGGTTATTGGTGTATCGGTTATTGGTTGATTAGGTAGGGTATTATACGTTTGTCAAACCCCTTTGCGGGGATTCCATCTAACGAACTATATGGGCGATTGTTTATGAGAGCCTTAACCCAAATGGTATCTGCATAAGGGTGATTGTAAAGCAGGCTATCGCTGGCTTTGTTTATATCCAGTTTGGTTATTTTGAGGGTGTCGATACTAACGTAAGGCACCAAACCATTATGCTTGGCTTCGCCGATGCCGCGTATTTCCATTAGTTGTTGGGTGTTGTAAAAGCCGCCCAGTGAGTCGCGATAGGCCACAATACGCTCCGCATACGATGGGCCAATGCCTGGCAGCTCTACCAATTGCTCTATAGTGGCCGTATTAAGTTCCACAAGGGTATCGGCCTCAAAGGCGGCAATTTCTTGCTGATAGGCGGCAAAGTTTGAGGTGGGGAGCACGGGTTGCCAATAAATGAGGTACAGCCTAATGCCAAGCATGTACACAATGGCCAGCATTAACACTACAATGCCATTGCGCTCTGTTGGGCTAAGGTGCAAGCTATCTAACCACTGTTTCACGGTGCCCGAAAGATACAAGAATGTTACATAAACATATAATAGCTTTGATTAAGGGTCTATGTTTTGCAAATGATAAAAATTAGTATTCGGGCTCTTCAACCGTTGGCTGCGGCATTACCGAGTCGGCCACGGTACTATCCAAGGTAGTCCTATTAATTTCAGGGTTGGGGTCCTCCATGCCATTCATACCATGGGTGTTCATGGTCATGGTATCGTTTCCGGCACCATAGCCAGGGTCGTCGCTATCGCGGCCAAGGCCGTTGCAACTTGAAAGGATAAGTATAGCAGCAATTGCAGTTAGTAAGGTTTTCATGGTTGTTGTTTTTCCAATTAATTGCAAACAAAGTGCCAGCAACGCTTATGCCTTGTTTAACAATCAATAATATGATGATAACTAGGTTTGGGCTGAAAACGCTATTTTTAAGAAAGCCTTGAAGCCGCAGGTAGTGTGTAATAAAATCGCACCTATGTGCAAAATCATCACCCCTAAACATTTATGCAACAGCCCCCACTATACCTTACTGCCCTGCTGCCACCACCCGAGTTGGCGGCTAAAGAGCACGCCATAAAACAGACCATTGCCGAGCAATATGATACCCATGTGGCCATTACCAAACCTGCCCACATTACCCTAGTACCGCCATACAGGGCCACCGAAGCACAGCTAACTAGTCTTGTAGACTTGCACCGTGCCGTAGCACAACAAATGGAGCCGTTTGAGTTGGTGCTGGATGGGTATGGTTGTTTCGAGGGGAATAAAACAGTATTCATTAACGTGCCGCACAACGAGCAACTACAACACTTGTACAGCCTACTAAAAGCGGGGTTTATCGACCTCGGCCAAGCCAAAGAAAAGCACTTCCACGCTGGCCCATTGCGGCCCCACCTTACCGTTGCTTACCGCGACCTTACCCCCGAAAGCTTTGAAGCTATTTGGCAGGCATACGAGCATGAGCCGTTCTCGGCCACCTTCCCAGTAAACAGCTTTTGGATAATGCAATACGTGGATAGGGTTTGGGTGCCTTGGCGGGAGTTTGGATTCTGAAATTCTAGCTATATTTTTCTAACAGTTCCCGTATTTCAGCGTTGCCGAAAGCATCAATTATTTCCTTAGATAAAAGCTTGGTATCAGCCCCGTTATCCAACACCCATTTCAACATCTCAGTATTTTTAGCGTTGAATGCAGTAATGATACAAGTATGGAGAATCATGCCATTGTTAACATTTATATCAACTCCTTTAGAAATTGCAAACTTTAAACCTTCCGACTCGACATGATACGCTGCATAGTATACACTTTGATAGTTATAGTTTGAAAAATCGGCACCTAAGGACAATAAATATTCTGCAGTCTCAATATGTGAATAAGCAATTGCTCCTTCAAGCGCAACATCAATCTCCAATTGACTGTAACCAGAATTAAAAATTTCCCGCAACTTAATCAGGTTCCCATGACAGGAAAGTTCTTCTATTATGTTCATTCTTGACTCTTGCATACTATTCAACTTTCTTTACCTCATAGCGGCGTCTCAAGGCGCAAGGTACGTTTCATCTTCGCCAAAAAATAAGAAGGACTAGTAGGAGGGGGTATTTGACATGTTACAGCTTTATTCGCTTGGCGGGTTTTCCAACTCAAGCAATAGCAAAAGCTTGTTAAGCTCCCCATCTTCTAGGTTTGCCTTATCCCCTTTATCATAAATGCTCAATAGAAAAACACTGGCATTTACCACCTTTACGCAAGTAATTACCCTTGCTCCGCCAGACTTGCCCCTTCCCTTAGATTTAATGCTTAACCGTATTTTGTAACAATCTTTACCCAAACTTGTACCCTTCATCGGGTCTGTTTCCAGCTGTTCAGATAAGTTGATTACATCAAGTTTTAAGGAAGGATGACGTTTAGCAAGCTTTTTAAACTGCTTTTCGAAAAAACCAGTAGTATATACCTCAAATTTCATTGAGAAAATCCTTCGCTTTGCGCAGTTTTATCTCACCAGCTTGGTGCTGCTTCACTTCGTTAAGGGCAGCCATAAACTCGGTAATGGACTTCGTTTTTGCAGAGCCCTTCAATTCCTTTACATCTTCTACAAAATCCAGTTGCTTCAGAAGCTCCAAAAATAGCTTCCGTTTTGAACGGTCTTTTAGGCTAACGATATACTGATCCATAAATTAAATTTACGACTTCTTCCTTATCAAAGCAATCTTACTTTGCCTACATACACCTCAATGATACCCCAACCAAGGGTTGTATCGCCTTGGTTCGCCGTGAAACAAATCCACCGATTCAATAATAGGGCCTTCACTGCCGTCAGGGTATTGGTAACGGGCATCAAAAAACATAATACCGTCCTTATACCGCACCTGGTCAAGTAAAATATAAAAATCAGAACCTTCTGGTTGATATTTCAAATCCACCATGTAGTCATCTATCAACTCAAACCCTTCATATATTGGTATGACAAATAAATTTCCATATCGGGCACCTTGGCGCCATATAAAATATGACTCACCATGCTTAAACAGCGAAATTTCCCCACTGCTCATTAGGCCTAGGTTCCACATTTCCCCATCGGGGTTAATAATGTAAGGTATATGGTTTCCATACTCATTTACTTCAACCAAAAAGGTAAAACCATACGGCTTGAAATCGTACACCCTTACTTCTTTGCCATAGGTGATAAGTTCGTCTCCATTGAGCATAAGGTTGTCTCCTGCTTGAACTACCGAAAGGCTGAGCCCACCATTGTAAATGTGCCACCAATCCATTGAAGCATATTGGCCCTGCTCGCACTCATCACAATGGAAGGGCACGACCATATCAAACGAGTCTACCTGGCCATAAGAACGACCGAGTAACAATGCTAAAGTTATGGTAGCCAGTAGTTTCAAGTAAATGCGATGGTTTTAATGAAAACGCATGAAGCTAATGAATGTTGTAGGCCAAAATAGTAAACCAACTGTATTGCTTTATTGGAAAACAGCATTTGGATAATGAAATACGTGGATAGGGTGTGGGTACCTTGGCGGGAGTTTGGGTTGGCGGGATGACAAGTTTAGATGGTTTGGCATTAGAACACTAAAACCACCCTGACTTAACCAAGTTAAAACCAGTAAGCTCGGCAGCCTTGAGCGCTTCTACAACTCGCTCTGAAAAGTAAAAAGCATAATCAAAATGGCCTATCCTCATCACATCGTACTGCTCGATGTTTATGTTAAACACATATTTACTCTTAGGAACTACTTTTTTAAATATACTCCTACTTGCTTCTTTATCCGCCTCAATAATATTATCTCTATTATGTACACCTTCTATTTCAATATACTCAGCAGGAACGCTAGCTAGTGGCATTTTCTTTCTTATTCTAAATTGGCTCGCATCATAATCAATGTGGTATGTCAAATCCGAATTGAAAAACATAAACTTATATCCCTCCAGCGTAGGAGCATTTGCAAACTGAACATCATAAAATTGTATATCCGCCAGCGAAAAATCCTTTACAATATCATAAAAAGCGCTACTCACCAAGAAACCTTTAACTGATAACGTGTAGCAATGAATCACATCTATCAAATGAATAGCAGGATCTAAAACAATAGATTTAATGGGATTAGGGCCTGAGTACGGTTCATACAATTTTTTACTGGTCAATAATTCTGATTCTTCATCAAAAATTAAATACGACAAAGCGCCATCAATCTTTTCGTTGTAATCGCTATTGGGTATTAGTGAGTAGTAATTCATCCTTTTTATATTGCTTTATTAGTGCAAAATAACTATTTACCCTGATGTGTGAAATACAATATGCCATTCTAAAAACACC
>JAGYJT010000034.1 GCA_018401955.1 Chitinophagales bacterium
GCAAATACAGATGTTCCAAACCCAAAAAGCAATATGGTGCTTAGTAGGACTGCTTGAAGGATACTTCTCATACAAAGTTGGTTTGTCTATTGTGCTTAGTCCCCAAAACTAAAAATTTTAATCCTAATATTTTACCTATTGCTGTAAACAGGCTGGGGAGGTGTGCAAAATATACTACATTTGTAACCTGCTTATCGCATTACCATTAGCATTAACCGTTTTTTATGAGAAGTATTGCTTATCTGTTTCTAGTTGTAATATTGGTTTTTAGTAAGCCGGTTTTTGCCCAAACTACTGATTGCTACATCCACGATGACGGGGCCCATGCCCGCGAAAGGGTAGTGGATATAACCAAAACCATTATTGATGTGAGCTTCGAGCCTGCCGAAGGGATAGTAAACGGCACGGTAACCCATACCTTTTCGCCACTGCGCAAAGAGGTTGATACCTTATTTTTGGATGCCCCGGGCATTGAAGTGCTTGAGCTTACCCTTGGTAAAGACAAACCGAAGTATACTGTCGACTCTAAAGGCATCACTATCCGTTTTGATAAGCCCCTTACCTGGGAAACCACCCACACACTAACCATTAAATATAAAGCCACCCCGCGTAAAGGCCTTTATTTTATCGGTTGGAACGACCCGAATAACCTGAGCCGTAAACAAATTTGGACCCAAGGCCAAGGCATTGATAACCGCCATTGGTTCCCTACTTTTGATGATATGGGCGACAAGATGCTCACTGAAGTGAAAGTAACCTTTGATAAAGACTACCAAGTGTTGAGCAATGGCAACTTGGTATCAGAGAAACTGAATAAAGACAACACCAAAACCTGGCACTATGCCATGGATAAGCCACACAGCGCTTACCTGGTAATGATAACCATTGGTAAATATGCTGTGCAAACCGTTAAGAGCAAGGGTGGAGTAGTGATAAACAATTGGTATTACCCCGAGTACCCAGACCGTGCCGAGCCAACTTACCGCTACACGGCCCAAATGATGGACTTTTTTGAGCAGGAGTTTGGCGTAAAATACCCTTGGCCTGAGTATAGCCAAGTAATGGTACAAGACTTTATGTACGGTGCCATGGAAAATACTACGGCCACCATTTTTGGTGATTTTTATAACATTGATAAGCGTGCATTTTTGGATAGGTACTATATCGGTACCAATGCTCACGAGTTGGCGCACCAATGGTTTGGCGATTACATTACTACCCGCTCGCCAGAAAACCATTGGCTGCACGAAAGCTTTGCCACCCAGTACCAAAAACACTTTGAGCGCCACATATTTGGCGAAGACCATTACCGCTGGAATTGCCGCACCGAATTGTGGAGTACTATGTATGCCGCAAAGTCGAATAACTTACCCGTTGGGCACAGCAATCCAGGCAGTGCGCGCCACTATCCTAAAGGCTCATTAGTGATTGATATGATGCGCTACATGGTGGGTAAGGAGCAGTTTAATGTGGCCATTCAATATTACCTGCAAAAGCATGGCTACAGCAATGTGAGTACCTTCGACCTTTGGGCAGCCTTTAACGATAAGCTGGGCATCAACCTTGATTGGTTTTTTGACCAATGGATACACAGGGGCGGTGAGCCTAAATATGAGGTTAGCTTTTTGGAGGTGCCTTTTGGCCCGGCCAGCGTTGGAGCCACAGTATTTACCGTAAAGCAGGTACACGAAATGGACGATGTGGTGGGCCTGTTTAAAATGCCGATAGTATTTGAAGTGCATTACACTGATGGCACTTATGCCTCAACTACCGAGTGGATTGAGAACCATAGCCACACAGTTACCATCGCCAACGAAGGCGGTAAAAAAGTGGCCTATGTGCTTTTCGACCCGAATTCGGAGATTGTAAAGTCGGTGGACTTTAAGAAAGAAACCCCGATGCTGTTGGCGCAAGCACTAGGTGCCAAAAACATGATTGACCGCTACGATGCCTTGATTGGCTTGCGCTCGGTACCGCTGTCTCAAAAACGTGACCAATTGGTTGAGCTGTATGCCAAAGAGTCTTTCTATGCCGTGCGCGCTGAAGTTGTTAAGCAGTTGATTAACGACCAAGAGTTGGATGCTGAAGTATATGTAACCTTATTGAACGACAAGCACGCAAAAGTGCGCTTGGAAGCTATTGAAGAGGTAACCACAATCCACCCTAAGTATCTGGCGGCTTATGAGCAGTTGCTCACTGACTCATCATACAAGGTAATAGAGACAGCATTGGTGAAACTAACTACCGATTTCCCTGAAAATACCGCTCTCTGCCTTGAGGCCACCAAAAGTGAAGTGGGTATGAGCAAAAGCATCCGCATTGCTTGGTTGGAGATTGCCATTGCCACCGAGCGCGAGAAGTACTTGCCCGAGTTGGTAGCCTATACCAGTAGCAGCTATGAGTTCCGTACCCGCACCAATGCCATGGAGGTATTGAAACGCCTGAACTACTTGGACGAAACCCTAGTGGCCAACCTAGTTGATGCTAGCCTCAACCCCAACAGCCGCCTAGCTGGCCCAGCAAAAGGTTTGTTGAAGCACTTTAAAGGCCAATCGGCGTACAATGCCATGATACAGCAATACCTGAGCAGCAAAACTTGGAATGGTTGGCAGAAGGAGGCTTTGCAGGGGGTGCTGTGAGTTGGTGATGCGTGTCAGCTAAGAGGCTGATGTGCTTTTCTATTTTAAGCCCGGAGGCTTAAAACAGCATACCATGTGTGTTTCCTTAAGCGTCCTCGCTTAAGGAGTTTGAGAAAAACCAGCCTCTTGGCTGGCACATAATACTCAGCACATACCAATACAATTAAAAGTAATTGCTATTTTTATTTTATGGCTAGCAGTTACAAGATGAACGACCCTGAGGGAATTTATTTCTGCTCATTTGCTACAGTGAATTGGGTAGACATATTTACTCGCCGATACTACAAAGATATATTAGTTGATAACCTGCGTGTATGCCAACAGAAAAAGGGATTGCGCTTGTTTGCTTGGGTGATAATGAGCAATCATGTCCACTTGATTGCTGGGGTAAACAAGGGTAATCTTGCAGGGCTGCTTCGCGATTATAAAAGTTACACTAGCAAACTGCTTTACGAAGCTATCAAAACCGAGCCCGAAAGCCGCAGGGAATGGATGTTACCCATGTTTGAAAAGGCAGGAAGGTATAACCCAAACAACAAGCACTTTCAAATTTGGCAACAAGACAACCAACCCAAAGTGCTTTTACCTTATTATGATACCTTTACCAAACAAAAGCTAAATTATATACACCAAAATCCTGTAGAAGCGGGTTGGGTTGATTTGCCCGAAGAGTATACCTACAGCAGCGCACGTAGCTATTGTGGTATACAGGGTTTGTTGGAGGTGGAGTTGTTGCGGTGAGGTTTTGGTGTTTTGTGTTTGTGTTACGTGTCAGCCAAGAGGCTGAAATACATTACGCCTTAAGCCCGGAGGCTTAAGGCAGCATGGATAAAAAGTCTTTTTACTATAAATAGCAGTGCATGATATATATTGTTTTGTTTTTCTGTGGAATACTGGTTGGATGTGACAATTCCATAGTCAGTGATTGTAAAGACTATAACATTTATCTTAGGATGGAACAAGCGGATGGAGTTTCAACCAACACACCTTTACTTTTGAATATTGAAGTAAAGATTGGTAAGGTTGTTGGTATCGAACAAATGGCCAATGGTGATATACTGTTTAAGGCAAAAATAGACTGTAGGGAGAAGCTACCGATAAATTCGAGCGTATTCCTAGACTGGAATAGCTCACTTCAAATGGAAAAGGTATTTCATTTTGATGTTAAACAACACAACCAACCATATTTTATGGCAGATGATACCATATTAGTAACCAATTTGACAAGATAATACTAAAAGATGCGTGAAGGATTATTCCGCATGCTCCCTTAAGCGTCCTCGCTTAAGGAGTCTAAGCAATCCAGCTTCTTGGCTGGCACATTACTTAAGCCAAACTGCCACTGATTATCAACCCCTCCCAACAAATTTTGCCTTCCCATTTTTACGTTACGCCCATAACCTTTAATTTTGTGCAAAGTTAGCACTCATGTTACAACCTAATGAGAAGTTCGCGGGCCAAGGCCTCACCTTCGACGATGTTCTGCTCCTGCCAAATTATTCCGAAGTACTGCCGCGCGACGTAGATACCAGCACCCAACTTACCCGCAACATCCGCATCAATGTGCCCATTGTGAGCGCAGCTATGGATACCGTTACGGAGTATGCCCTGGCCATTGCCATTGCCCAAGAGGGTGGTATCGGTTTCATCCATAAAAACATGACCATTCAGCAGCAAGCCGAGCAAGTGCGTAAGGTAAAACGCTCTGAGAGTGGTTTGATAATTGACCCGATTGTATTGCGCCCGCACAACACCATTGGTGAGGCCAAAAAGATAATGACCGAATACCGCATCGGTGGCATCCCTATTGTAGATGAGAACTCAAAGTTGGTGGGCATACTTACCAACCGCGATTTGCGCTTTGAACACGACCTGAATAAACAAGTAAGCGAAGTGATGACCAAGGACAACTTGATTATCGCCCCCGAGGGTACCGACTTGGTTATGGCAGAACAAATTTTGAAGAAGCACCGCATCGAGAAGTTGCCCATGGTAGATGCCAACGGCACACTGATTGGTTTAATTACTTATAGAGACATTATTAAAGTACAGAGTTTCCCGAATGCTTGTAAAGATCAATATGGTCGCTTGCGCGTGGGTGCTGCCGTGGGCGTTACTGCCAACCTGCTGGAAAGGGTAGAGGCCCTGGTAAAAGTAGGGGTGGATGTAGTAACACTTGATACGGCCCATGGCCATAGCAAAGGCGTAATCGATGCCTTGAAAAACCTGAAATCAAAATTCCCTGAGCTGGATGTAATTGCTGGCAACGTGGGTACCCGCGAAGGTGCCAAAGCCTTAGCTGATGCTGGTGCCGATGGCGTAAAGGTTGGTATTGGCCCGGGTTCAATATGCACTACCCGCGTGGTTACCGGTATTGGGGTGCCCCAGCTTACTGCTATATACGAGGCTGCTCAAGGCGTAGCTGGAACAGGGGTGCCTATTATTGGCGATGGTGGCATACGCTACACGGGCGATATTGTAAAAGCCATTGCTGCGGGTGCCGATGTTATCATGGCAGGCTCATTGTTTGCGGGTGTTGAAGAATCTCCCGGCGAAACCATTATATACGAAGGCCGTAAGTTTAAATCATACCGTGGTATGGGCTCAGTTGAGGCTATGAAAGAAGGTAGCAAAGACCGCTACTTTCAAGACGTGGAAGACGACATAAAGAAACTTGTGCCCGAAGGCATTGTAGGCCGTGTGCCGTTTAAAGGCTCATTAAAGGAAGTAATGTACCAATACGTTGGTGGCATTAGGGCCGGTATGGGCTATTGTGGTGCAGCGGATATTCCTACCTTGAAAGCCACGGCTCGTTTTACGCAACAGAGTGCTGCCGGTGTGCACGAAAGCCACCCGCACGACATCCATATAACTAAAGAAGCGCCTAATTATAGCCGTTGATAGTTTAATTTTAGCGATAACCTTTAATTAAGGCGGCATTTAGGTTAAATGCCGCCTTTCTTTATCTTTGTAGCATGACTACGGAAGTACAATCCCTATTTGACCGTGTAAGCCAAATGCAGGCCGAGGTAGAGCAATATCCAGTAACCAACGTTGATGAACTGGAACGCTTCCGTATTGAGTTTATTGGCACCAAGGGTAGGGTAAAAGACTTGTTGGCGGCCATAAAGGATGTACCCAATACCGAGAAAAAGGCATACGGCCAAACCGTAAACGCTCTAAAGCAAGTGGCGGAAGAGCGTTTTGCTTCGCTTAAGGAGCAATTTGAGAGTGGCCAAACCTCAAAAGGCCCTGATTTTGACTTGACCATGCCTGGTGATGCCATCCGCATTGGCAGCCGCCACCCATTGAACTTGGTGCGCAACCAAATCATCGACATTTTTAAGCGCATTGGTTATGTGGTGGCCGAAGGGCCAGAGGTTGAAGACGATTGGCACAACTTTACCGCCCTCAACTTTCCGCCCGACCACCCGGCGCGCGACATGCAGGATACTTTCTTCGTACAAAAGAACCCTGATATTGCCCTTCGTACCCACACTTCATCAGTGCAAGTGAGGGTAATGGAGCGCCAAAAACCCCCAATCCGTGCGGTGTTTCCTGGGAGGGTGTTCCGTAACGAGACTATCTCAGCACGCTCGCATTGCTATTTCCATCAGATAGAGGGCTTGTACATTGACAAAAACGTATCGTTTGCTGATTTAAAGCAGACATTATATCACTTTGCGCAAGAGTTGTTCGGCACCGATACCAAAGTAAAATTTCGCCCATCGTACTTCCCGTTTACCGAGCCGTCTGCAGAACTGGATGTTACTTGCTTTATTTGTGGGGGCGAAGGCTGCCCTGTGTGCAAGCATAGTGGTTGGGTGGAGATACTGGGCTGCGGTATGGTTGATCCTGCAGTACTAAGCAATTGCGGCATTGACCCTGAAGAATACTCAGGCTTTGCATTCGGTATGGGCATCGACCGCATTACCATGCTTCGCTACCAAATAAAAGATATCCGTTTGATGTCGGAGAACGATGTGCGTTTCCTTGGACAGTTTAAGGCAGCGTTTTAACACAGTTGTGCCCTTTAGCTACACACATATATAATAGTACGCTATACTTTGGACAATATGCGTAACTTGCAAAAAAAGGTTTTATGAAAGCTCTCCATATTATAACTATTCTTTTTTGTGTTGTTTTTTCTACATCGATAACAGCGCAAAACACATGGACCCAGTTACCTGACTTTGCTGGTAGCGATAGGTATGAAGGTTTTTCGTTTCAACTTGATACGGATAATGATGGAATTGATGACAAAGGTTTCATAGGTGCCGGCTGGAACGGCGGTGCCAATAACTTTTCTGATTTTTGGCAGTACGACCATGTTACAGGTGCATGGACTCAATTGGCTAATTACAATGGCCAGGGCAAAAGGCAGTTTGCGGTATTTGTACTAAACAACGTAGCCTATGTTGCTGGCGGTGCTTTTGGTGGTAACAGCGTAGCTAATGAACTATGGGCCTATGATGGTGTTGCCAATACCTGGACACAAAAGAATGATCTTCCTATAGGCAGTTGGGGCGGTTCAGCGTTTGTTGTAAATGGTAAGGCATACCTTACGCTCGGTAACAGAAACGGCAGTATCACATCTCCACAAAACAGCACTGCATTATATGAATATGTGCCTGCTACCGACACTTGGATTACCAAAAACGACGTTCCTTTTACTGGCCGTTTCCGCGCCACAGTATTGCAACTTGATACTGATTTAGACGGAGAGACGGATAAAGTATTGATTGGTTGTGGAGCTGAAAGAAATGGTACTTACCTCAACGATATTTGGGAGTATTTGCCTGCTACTGATACATGGGTTCAAAAAGGCAACCATCCTGTTGACGGCATAGCTGTGCATTTTAATATTCTTGATAAGGGTTACACTGGTTTAGGCGCAGATGGTAGTACAAGTAATTCGCTATATGAGTACAATTACCAACAAGACACTTGGACTAGAATGTCAGACCACCCTGGTATTGCTACTCGCGGAGCGTATTCATTTGTATTAGATAATGAAGCATTTGTAGCATGTGGAAATACAACGCAAGGCGTTGTTTCGCAGTTCTATAAATACGCCCCGCTGTTAAACGGATACTCAGAGATACATGGAAAGGTGTTTGCTGATGGTGATGGTGATTGTTTACTTGGTACAGGCGAGTTCTCAGTTGCCAATATCCCAATAATGGCAATGCCTGGACAATACCTAACTAGCACTGACGAGTTTGGCGATTATACTTTCCGTGTTCCAGTTGGTAGTTATGATGTTAACGTTATTGTGCCAACCCATTTAACTCAAGTTTTTCCTGGTGTTAACTGTCCGGCAAGCGGCACTTATCCAACAATTGTAATAGATACTATTGATATTGACACTAGTGGATTTGATTTTGCTTTGAATGCTTTACTTTGCCCTAGATTAAACGTTCAAATTGCTTCCAACTCTAGGTTACGTTGTTTTGTTAACAACACTGTTATAAGCTACTGTAACTATGGCTTGGTTGATGAGGATAGCGTTTATATTGTTCTTAGTTTACCAAGTTTTGTCACAATTGTTTCTGCCAGCGAGGCCTTTACTGCCTTAGGGAATGATGAATATGAATTTTATATTGGTAATGTTGCCGCTGGAACCTGTGGGCAAATCGACTTAGTAGATGAAGTAAGTTGTGCTGATGTAATGTTATTAGGAGCTGCGGCCTGCAGCGAAGTGCGTATTTTTCCAAATAACACTTGCTTACCAACAGATCCTATTTGGAACGGAGCAAACGTTGAAATTTCAGCTGAATGTTTAGCTCCCTCTGATACTATTGCATTAACCATTACTAACACCGGTACTAACGCTATGGCCGATTCGTCAGAGTTGCGGGTATACTTGGATGGTTCGTTAGGGTATACCGAGAACTTTCAAATAGGTGTGGGTGAGACCTATACTTTGTTTATTCCTAGCAATGGTGCAACTATAATGGCAGAAGCAGATCAAGCAGTTGGCCATCCTTTTAATTCTCAAGTGGTAACTTGGATTGAGCGTTGCAGGGTGGATACCCCGCAAACTCCTTTGTTCACTATTATTCCGGACTTACCGCTTGGCGATGATTACGAACAGTTTGATGTAGAATGTATACCGGTTAGCGGTTCTTATGATCCTAATGACAAACAAGCGTTTCCAAGTGGTGTAACGCCTGCAAATATTATCCCTCCAGGTACTACCATCAACTATAAATTACGCTTTCAGAATACTGGTAACGGCGTAGCATTTAATGTTTATTTGGTGGATACGCTTGATGCAAACCTCGATATAGCATCGTTGCGGATTAATGCTGCATCGCATGCTTACCGTATGGAGCTTAGTGGTCAGGGCAAAAACATCGTTACCTTCTACTTTGATAATATTATGTTGGTAGATAGTAATGTAAGCCAATTGGAAAGTCAAGGATTTGTTAGTTTCTCAATTGCACCTAAGACATCTACTCAGTTGGGTACGGTTATTGAAAATTTTGCTGACATTTATTTCGATTTCAATCCTCCGATACGCACTAATACCGTAAACTTAACTATTGATAATCTGCCTGTAAACGAAATAAGTATTAAAGATGGCAATGTATTGGTGTTGGGTGCTAAAAATATTGTTGAAGGAAAGCAGCAATTATACATGTATCCAAACCCAGCTGATAATGTGCTTAACGTTGTAACAACCTTCCCAAGTAGTGGTCAAGCAGATTTGATTATTGTTGACTTGTTAGGGCGTGCCCTGGTAACCGAAACCTATTATGGTACTGCGGGCAACACTGAACGCATTGGTATAGATTTGTCTCAATTACTTGCAGGTGTATATGTTGTTGTAATAAACCGAGATGGTGCAATCACCACTGGCAAAGTTGTTAAGGAGTAAAGTTTAACAATTGTGAGAACATAAATCGTTTAAATGGGACAGTAGCAGCTACTGTCCCATTTTTTATTATAGTGTAATATCGGGCATTAAGCTATGCACTTTTCGCTATCTTTAACCCATGGGTATTGATGATATAAAATCCATTGGGGTAATAGGTGCAGGTACTATGGGTGCAGGTATTGCACAATTGGCAGCACAAGCAGGTTACAAAACATTTCTCTACGACCTTTCGGGGGGGCAACTCACCAAGGGTTTGGAAGGAATTAATGCCAACCTTAGTAAAGCGGTAGAAAGGGGACTCATTACCGACTCTATTAAGGCGGCGGCCCTTTCAAATATCACTGTTACGGAAGATATATCTCAAATAGTAGTAGACGTTTGTATTGAAGCAGTTGTAGAACGATTGGATGTTAAGGTTGATTTGTTTGAGAAGTTAGCTGCACAAAATGCAACCGATTGTATTTTAGCTACCAATACTTCTTCCATACCTATTACGCGAATTGCTGCTGCTGTTTCAAATCCTGAAAGGGTAGTTGGTATGCACTTTTTCAATCCAGCCCATATAATGAAGTTGGTTGAAGTTATTTCAGGTGCCGCTACTGATAAGGCTATTGCTAATACTATCTATCAACTAGCCCTTAAAATGGGTAAGAAGCCGGTGTATACTAAAGATGCCCCCGGGTTTATTGTAAACAGAGTAGCACGCCATTATTATGTTGAAGGGTTGAAACTACTGGAAGAAAATGTTGCCGACCATGAAACGATAGATGCCTTATTGGAAAGCAGCGGTTTCAAAATGGGGCCTTTCCGTTTAATGGATTTAATAGGCGTGGACACCAACTATTCGGTTACCAGTTCTATGTACGAGTCATTTCATTATGATAGTAAGTTTCGCCCAAGTCGTATACAGCAGCAAAAGGTTGATGCCGGGCATCATGGCCGTAAAACAGGACAGGGCTTTTATAGCTACAAATAACGGTTATGGGGGCTAAGTTTAAGGATGCTTTTGGCTTTGCGCGAAAACTATCTCCTGAGAAGGTGGTTAACATGTCGAAAGTATACAGCTCTTACCTATTGGCAAAGCGGTCACGTAAACCCATCCAATGGGGCATGCCCTTTAATATTTCCATTGAACCAACTACCGCATGTAACCTTCGCTGCCCAGAGTGCCCAAGTGGTTTGCGCAGCTTTACCCGCGATACGGGTATGATGAAGGATAACCTATACGGCAATATTCTCGATCAGGTGCAAGATTCGTTGGTCTACCTATATTTCTATTTTCAGGGAGAGCCTTACCTAAACCCAGGCTTTTTGCAAATGGCAGCGCAAGCATCAGCTCGCGGTATTTATACCGTTACCTCCACCAATGGCCATTTTTTGGATGATGAACGGGCTAGGCAAACCGTTGAGTCGGGGCTTAGTAGGGTTATCATTTCTCTTGATGGTACTACTCAAGACACTTACGAGAGCTATAGAAAAGAAGGCAAATTGGATAAAGTATTGGAAGGTGCGCGTAACTTGGTAAAATGGAAGAAGCAACTAAAATCGGCTACACCTCATATTATATTCCAATTTTTGGTAGTAAAGCCCAATGAGCACCAGATTCCTGAAGTATATAGACTTGCCAAAGAAATAGGGGTGGATGAAGTAACCCTTAAAACGGCTCAAGTATATGATTTTGAAAACGGGAATGACTTAATACCCGATCAAGAGCAATATAGCCGTTATGCCAAGCAGCCCAATGGTACCTACCAGATTAAGAACAAGCTAGAGAACCATTGCTGGAAGCTATGGCACTCATGTGTAATTACCTGGGATGGGTTGGTAGTGCCTTGTTGTTTTGATAAGGACGCCAAGTATCGCTTGGGCGACCTTAAGACCCAAAGTTTTAAGGAAATATGGCAAGGCGAACCTTACCAAGATTTCAGATCTCGGATACTTCTTTCTCGCAAGGAAATTGACATCTGTAAAAACTGTACCGAAGGGCTGAAGGTGTGGGCCTAACCCAAAAACTATACCTTCATTATTTCTTCTTCTTTGCGTTCAAGGTGCTTATCAACTTTGGTCGTAAACTCGTTGGTAAGGTCTTGTACCAGGGCTTCACCATCTTTGGCTAGGTCTTCACTAAGTCCGTCTTTTACCAAGCCTTTGATACCCTCGTTTGCATCGCGGCGTATATTACGAATCGATACACGGCTTTGCTCGCCAATAAGTTTGATTTTCTTTACCAGTTCTTTACGCCTATCCTCGGTCATTATAGGTAGGTTAAGGCGCACCTGCTCACCATCGTTTTGAGGGTTTAGGCCAATGTTTGCAGCATGTATGGCTTTTTCAATCGGGCCGATCATACCTTTTTCCCAAGGCTTAATTACCAATGAGCGGGCATCGGGAGTAGTGATGTTGGCTACTTGGCTCAATGGTGTTTGGGTGCCGTAGTAATCAACAAATACACCTGAAAGCATTGCAGGGCTTGCTTTACCTGCACGTACGCGAGAAAGTTCGTCTTCAAGGTGGTCTAGGGCTTTGTTCATTGCTTCCCTAGCTTCATCAATGTATAGTTCAATATCCTCGTTCATAATGTTGGTTTAGTTGGATACGAGAGTTCCTATATTTTCTCCTTGTAAAATGCGTAGCAAATTACCTGGTTTGTTCATATCAAATACTAAAATGGGCAATCCATTTTCTTTACATAACGTAAATGCCGTAAGGTCCATAATATTCAGGCTCTGGCTATATACTTCATGAAATGAAATATTGTCAAACTTAGTTGCAGTTGGGTCTTTCTCTGGGTCGGCGGTATAAATGCCATCCACCCTGGTACCCTTTAAAATTACATCAGCCTCAATTTCGATAGCACGAAGGGCGGCAGCGGTATCGGTGGTGAAGTATGGGTTACCAGTGCCCGCACCAAAAATTACCACACGGCCCTTTTCAACGTGCCTAATAGCCCTGCGGCGAATGTATGGCTCGCATATCTGTTCCATCTTGATGGCAGATAATAGACGCGTAAAAACACCTTCAGCTTCTAGTGCACCTTGTAAGGCCATACCGTTAATTACCGTTGCTAGCATACCCATGTAATCACCCTGGGCGCGTTCAATACCATTGTCGGCAGCTTGTAGGCCCCTAAATATGTTGCCACCCCCAATTACAATGGCTACTTCTGCTCCCGCGTCCACAGCTACTTTTACTTCTTTTGCGTATTGGCGTATACGAACTGGATCGATACCGAATTGTTTTTCGCCCATTAACGCTTCGCCACTTAGTTTTAGGAGTATCCGTTTGTATTTCATCGGCTGCAAATGTACCAAAAAAAAGAGAGAACGCAAGTGCGTTCTCTCTTTGATATGATAGTTGTTTGGGCTAAAATTAAAATTATCCCAACGCTACACGATTAAAGCTAAGTACAGCCAAATCTTTGTTAACTGCTTTCAAAGCTTGGTCAACGGTTTTGCTGCCATCTTTTACAAATTGCTGCGCTAGCAAAGTGTTCTCTTTGTAGAATTTCTGCAAGTTGCCTTGAGCAATTTTGTCAACCATGTTTTCAGGTTTGCCTTCAGCTAAGGCTTTTTCACGACCGATAGCCAATTCACGCTCAGCAACAGCTGGGTCAACAGTGCTAGCATCAACAGATACTGGAGACATAGCTGCAATTTGCATGGCTACGTCGCGGCCAATAGCTGCTACTGCTTCGTCAGCTGGTAAAGATAGGGCAACCAATACACCAATTTTATTTCCAGCGTGGTTGTAGGCTACTACACCTTCAGCACTTACTTTCTCGTAATCGGTCAATTGGATGTTCTCATTGATTTTACCAACCATATCGATAACACGTTCACCGATAGTGGTACCATCATATGGCAATGCTTTCAAAGCTTCCAAATCAGCAGGAAGATTGTCGATAGCTGCTTGTGCGATGTCATTTGCAAACTTCACAAATGCTTCGTTTTTCGCTACAAAGTCGGTTTCGCTACTCAATTTGATAACTACACCGTTTTTGTTGTCGGCAGAAGTAACTGCTACTGCTGCACCTTCGCTAGCCGCTTTGCCTGCACGTAGTGCCGATACTTTTTGGCCTTTCTTACGAAGGATGTCGATAGCGGCTTCAATATCGCCGTTGGATTCGGTAAGGGCTTTTTTGCAGTCCATCAAACCGGCACCGGTCTTTTGCCTTAGTTCATTAACTTCAGAGGCTGTAACTCCCATGATATGTCTTAGTTGTAAATTAGATTAACGTTTTCTTCCACCACCTGCACCGCCAGCACCTGGGCCACCGGCAGGTTTACGAGAGCGGCTAGAACCTGCTGCACCGCCGCCTGTTCCGCTGCGTTTGCGAGGTCCGCTGTTGCCATCAGAGCTACGCTTCTTGTTATCGTCTTCGTCGTCGATACGAACACGGCTTCCGCGATCCTCTTCCTCATCGTCATCACCGTATTTAGATGCTTCCATGCTATCTTTATCGTTCTTACGATCTTGCAAGCCTTCGATGATAGCCTCAGTGATATACTCGGTGATGATTGCTACTGATTTGCTCGCATCATCATTTGCAGGTATAGCAAAATCAACTTGAGTAGGATCAGAATTGGTATCAACAATACCGAAAGTGGTTACATTTAGTTTTGAAGACTCTGCCAAAGCAATGTGCTCGTGGCTAATGTCAACAATAAATATTGCAGCAGGGATACGGTTCAATTGGGCGATACCACCCAATACTTTCTCCAACTTCTCTTTCTCGCGGCTTAATACCAAACGTTCTTTTTTGGTAATGCTTTCGCTGCCTTCGCCAAGCATTTTTTCAATGCTCTGCAATTTTTTAATGCTCTTACGTATGGTTGCAAAGTTGGTAAGCATACCACCCAACCAACGCTCAGTTACAAACGGCATGTTTGCACGCTGCGCACAAGCTTTAACAACTTCTTTTGCCTGCTTCTTGGTAGCTACAAAAAGGATTTTCTTTCCGCTACGGGCAATGCTTTTCAAAGCCGCTGCAGATTCTTCCAGCTTGGTGTGGGTTTTGTAAAGGTCAATGATGTGGATACCTTTCTTCTCCATGAAGATGTATGGCAACATCTTAGGGTTCCACTTCTTTTTTAAGTGGCCAAAGTGTACGCCGGCTTCCAGCAACTGCTTATGGGTAATTTCTTGCATATAATTAGTATATAGGAGATTCGGTGATTAACGTTTGCTGAACTGTGCACGTTTACGGGCTTTGCGCAAACCTGGCTTCTTACGTTCAACTACGCGAGAATCACGGGTCATTAGGTGCTCTTCCTTCAACTTAGGTTTGTAATCAGGGTTTAGGTCTACCAAAGCGCGGGCAATACCCAACCTTACGGCATCAGCCTGTCCTTTAACACCACCACCTCTAACGTTGGCGCGAATATCATATTCACTAGCCAAACCCAAAAGGTTTAATGGTTGCTCAACTTTAGTACGCAAATGGTTTACGCTAAAGTATTCTTTGTAATCTTTGCCGTTTACGGTGATAGCACCATTGCCTTTGCTAAGTATTATGCGGGCAATTGCAGCTTTACGACGGCCAAGTCCGTTATTAACGCTCATATTGATTTATTACAATGTTAAAGTTTGAGGTTTCTGTGCAGCATGCGGATGCTCGGCATCAGCATATACAAATAGTTTGGTAAACATGGCACGGCCAAGTTTATTTTTTGGCAACATACCGCGCACAGCTATCTCTACCAATGCTTGAGGGTTTTTGGCATTTAATGCCTTTGCGCTCAAACTGCGCTGGCCACCAGGGAAGCCAGTGTGGTGTATATATTGTTTGTCTTCCATTTTGGTACCGCCAAGAACTACTTTATCAGAGTTTAATACTATGATATAGTCGCCGGTATCAATGTGCGGAGTATAGCTAGGCTTGTGTTTGCCGCGCAACATGCTGGCAACTTTGGTAGCCAAACGGCCCAATACTACTCCTTCGGCATCTATAACGTGCCATTGGCGTACTACGGTCTCATTAGTGGCCGACTTGGTTTTGTAACTTAATGTGTTCACTATGCGTGAGTTTTATTTGTCTCAAAAAGGAATGCAAAGATATTCAAAGCCTTTTGTAAAAGCAAGCATCTAATATTAATAATGGAATGGTATCTTGTAAATGATTGATAATCAGGGTAAATTTTGTTTTGTTGCAAGTTTTAATGTAACTCTTAATGCTTCTCCGCTAGGAAAACGAAAAGCGTATCTTGTTAAGAATTAATCTTTCTCCAAGGTTGGGCTTCCTCCAATTGAAAGGCAAGGTCTAACAATAGCGCATCTTCGCCATGGCCAGCGCCGAACATCATACCAATTGGCAAATCGTTTACGGTATCGTGGCCTAATGGTAAGGAGATGGATGGTGCACCCGTAGCATTTGCGTAAGGCGAAAAACAGGCCCAATCGGCCATGCGCGGGAACATTACATCATATTCTAAGTCCATGCCCAAGTAGCCTAGTGCCGGTGGCGCATGGGCTAGGGTAGGGGTAAGGATGATGTCGATGTCATTTTCGACCATTATCCTTTTATACTCGTGTATTGACTTGCGCAAGCGATATATAAAAAATGGGGTGCGGAAAATGTTGCGTAAATGGTGCTTGGCTAAACCATGCGTTACTTTGGTAAGTTTTTTAGCGTCGAAATGTGAGCCGAACATAAGCTTGCCGAAGTGTTTTACATAAAAAGCCGACATGCCCCAAAGATTGATAAAGTCATCAGGAAACTGCTCTTGCGAAGACAAGTCAATAGGCTTTACTTCATGGCCCATTGATTGTAGTAACGCTAGGGTTTTATCTAGTTCCCCTTTAGTAGTGGCATCGGCACCGCGGCCTTGAACAGAATCAGCAGTAAAACCAATTTTAAACTTTCGGTTGCTTGGGCCAGTAACCAAACCCATCGCCTTAATCTTTGGGTTTTGATAATACTTTTCTGCTTCGGCATAAAAGTGTGCCGTATCGCGCACCGTGCGGGTTACTACTCCATCAATGGCCACATCAACTACTTGGCTTTTAAATAGCCCTGACCTTAACATTCTACCTCTTGTGGCTTTAAGCCCAACCAAACCACAGCACGAAGCTGGTATACGAGTTGAGCCGCCGCCGTCGGCAGAGTGGGCAATGGGTACCACACCCGCAGCCACCAACGCACCGGCACCGCCTGACGAACCACCAACGCTGTGGCCAATGTTCCAAGGGTTGGGTGTGGGTTTCAAGGTAGGGAACTCGGTAGTGCAGCCCAGGCCAAACTCAGGCATTGAGCTGGTACCCAAGTGCACAAAACCTTGTGCTAGTATCTGCTTAGCAATGTCATCTGTAACTTTTGAAATCCTGGCATTGGCTAAAGCTTCGGTGCCAAAGTAGGTTTTCTCTCCCTCAAAAAAAGTAAGGTCTTTAAAAAAGGTGGGCACCCCCGAAAAGAACCCTTCGGTAGGTTGCTTTGATGCTTCTAGGCCTCTTTCGTAGTGGTCGGTTACCACGGCGTTCAAAACTGGATTTACTTTTTGCGCTCGTGCTATAGATGCTGCAACCACCTCTTGCGCGGTAACTTCCTTCTTTTTTATCAGCTCAGCAATGGCCACGCCATCCAAATCAGACAATACATCATCAGTAAAAGTATGCACTCGTTTGTTGGATGCCATGAGGAGGAAATTGTTTTGGATGGGCTAAATTAGGCTTTATCGGCTTTAACCACAACGAACATGGATAAATTTAGACAGTTTACCACGTTATAGCCACCTTGCCAATACTCTGCCTGCTGGCTAGGTATTCGTGGGCTTCTGCCAATTGAGTATGCGGGAAGGTTTTACCAACCACTGGTTTCAAGTCGCCACTAGCGGTAAGCTCTACTACATTTTTAATGCAGCGGGCCAATATCTCTGGGCGGTTGTCGGCTATGCGCAGCATGTTGATACCTAGTAATGAGCGGGAGGTAGTAACAAACTCAATAGGGCTCCATATACCGAAACCTAATGCCACGCCCAATATTTTAAAAGGGTTGCCTTTGGCCTCCGTCATGCTGCTAGCACCGTATGTAACCATACGGCCACCTGCTGTTAGCAAGGTCATGCCTTTTTTCAATGATTCGCCACCAATAGGGTCGTAAACCACATCTATTTTTTTATCAAAGCCCAGCTTTTTTATCTCTACCGCAAAGTCAACCTTGCGATAGTTTATCGGGTAATCAACACCTTGCTCTTTCAAAAACTTAAGTTTCTCATCGCTACCTGCCGTGCCGAAAATCACGGCACCGCGGCGCTTAGCCATTTGAATCAAGGCTATGCCAACACCGCCGGCTGCGGCATGTATCAGCACATGGTCGCCCTCGTGCAAGCGCACCATTTCTTCGGCAGCATACCAAGCGGTGGCATATTGGGTAGCCAGGCAGGTTGCTATGCCAGCATCCATATCATCAGGTATTAGCATGGTAGCACGGGCATCGGTTACTACGGCTTGGGCATAGCCACCAAAGCGGCTCAATGCTACTACCCGGTCGCCCACTTTTACGTTAGTTACTCCCTCGCCTACCTCGGCCACTCGGCCCACAGTTTCGTAGCCAACAACAGCCGGTAGTGGTGGTGCATCCTTATATAGCCCCAAGCGCGCCATTACATCGGCAAAGTTTAGCCCAAAAGCCTCGGCATGTATCAACACTTCGCCAGCTTTGGGTTTTAGGGTCGGCAGGTCACGTAGTTCAAAAGCTTTATCGGCAGCGCCGTTGCGCACAAGGAAATATGCCTTCATGGTTTAGTTGGTTGGTTGGGTTACAAATTAGGATTAATTATGGTAATGACGAATGAGGGGGAAGGTATATTGTTTAATCTTTTTGTTGCTACATCGATGCTATTTAGTCATGTAAAATACTTTATATTAGCACTTGCCTTTTTGTTTTGTGTAAGTGTTACGTGGGGTGGTTCTGTTGGAGCCAAGTAGGCATAGCCTTTTACCCACAATAGTTGCACGTAGGAGTGAAATACCTATACAAATAAGAAAAAATATGAAACTGATTGTAGTTATTGTCTTCATTTCGTGTTTATTTATATTTAAAGTTAATGCACAGGTTGATACTATCAAATTGTCAGCGAAAGGTGTTGAATTTAATAAAATATTGGTGCCAAACGGTATGTTTGGTGGTGTTATGGTGAATGGTATGAGCAAGGAGTATTTGGATAGTGTAACGAACGCTTATGGCATGAAATACAAAAAGTATAAAGAGGACCAGAATTTAGTGTATGAATTTAAAGGATACCCTATAGATATTTATTACGCTATAGATTTGTATGAATTCTATTGTATTCATGTATATATAGGGAAGCCCAATTCTCCAGTATTACTATATAACGGTATGGAATTGGTTAATGAGCTGTCAACCTTTACAAATGTTTGCATTGAAAACCCGATTGAAGGAATGATACTTACCAAGGCTCAAGGCGGAAGTATCTTTACCGGCTTTTGTCAAGCGAAACTGCCAAATTTCCTAATAGGTTTTTCCTTCAAGCACGGAGAGGAAAGAAAGATTGATTATGTTACAATATATTTTAGATAAATTACCCCCCCCCCATTCTGGCGCGGGCTATTCAGGCCTACGTGCAACCGATATTGTTAGGCTGCGCCTACCTTTCCGCCGTAGCGGAAACCCAAGTATGCAGTGAGGTTACAAAAACACCCCAATGCCCCACTATTTACCTAATCTGCCCCATAACTTCCCCATTAATTTATGGCTCTCAAATAGAGTGATTGTACCGCTATTGCTTAAACAGCAAGCGATTGCTGTCACTTTCGATAAGTAGGGCGTGTATCTTTTTACGTTGGAACAGTTTTAGCCAATGTACCAGTACTGACTAATTGATAAAACTAAAAACCAAGAGTTATGAAAACGCTAAAGATATATATGGCAGTGGTGTTGTGCAGTACCATGTTTTTTGCATGCAATAGGGCAGTGGTGGGGGAGCGTAATGTGGTAGATAATGCTAAACCGACCGAAGCTAAATTTACCAGTAAAACGGAGCTAAAAAGCGCCAGGCCAATGGCTGACTTTAATAATTGGGACGCTGATAGCAGCGGGGGCATAACACACAAGGAGTTTAATGCAGGTATCATGAACGAAAACTTGTTTTTTGATTGGGATACTGACAACAGCGGCTATTTGAGTAGTATGGAGTATAGTATGGGTGTGTTTGGCCAATGGGATAAAAACGATAACAAAAAGATTGATAGTAACGAGTGGATGACGCGTAGCAGCGTGTGGGACAATCCGAAGCAAAGCGGAGTTGCCGTAAATAGTTGGGCACCTACCATTGATAAGCCACTAGCTTGCAAACCTTTTTGCGATGCTTATGCGCAATGCAGCAACTATATGCCATGGGATACAGATTTAAATGGCATGTTGGATATAAACGAATTTAATGACGGTACTTTTATAAGCCTTGACCGAAACCATAATGGTTTGGTTGATGCTATTGAGTTTAACGCCTTTACTGGAGGCATGTACATGAATACCAGTCCACGAAATGCTGGCAAGTAGCTCGCAGGTGCTTAAAGAAGCAGTTTAATCAAGTTTAATCAGGATGCTGTGCAAGGTTATACTTTGTGCGGCATCTTTTGTTTGGGGGTATTACAACCAAAAACTATTGAGGCCAGTCTACGTATTGTAAACTGTGTTTACCGCAAAAGTTTTTTGTAATTTGTAGCATCTTAACCCAACCGCCTCTTTTATGAATCCGTTGTACATACTTTTGGCCATTCCTTTTTTCTTTTTGTTAATGGGCATTGAAGCACTAGTTGGCTATATGCGAAAAGAGAAGTGGTATCGCTTTAATGATGCCGTAACCAATCTTAATATAGGCATTGGCCAACAGGCGGTCAGTTTGGTGTTCAAGGCAGTTATCGCCGGTTTGTTTATATACATTCACACCAATTGGGCTATTTTTAAAATTGCCCCTTCCGTTTGGTCGTTCATAGTTTGTTTGGTTTTGTTCGACTTCTTGTATTACTGGGCGCACCGTTGGGGCCACGAAATCAACTTTTTTTGGGCTGCACATGTGGTGCACCACAGTAGCGAAGAGTATAACCTATCGGTAGCCTTACGGCAAAGTTGGTTTCACAATCTCATTGCCTTCTTTATATTTTTACCGTTGCCAATTTTGGGTTTTGATCCGGTAATATTTTTTGCCGTGGCTGCTTTAGATACCATCTATCAGTTTTGGATTCATACCCGGGCTATAGACAAGCTCCCGCGATGGATTGAGTATATCTTTAATACCCCGAGCCATCATAGGGTACACCATGGCATCAACCCCAAGTACATCGATAAAAACCATGCAGGTGTGTTCATCATTTGGGACCGTATGTTTGGTACTTTTCAGTTGGAAGAAGAAGCGCCAACCTACGGTATTACTACACAGCTTAAAAGCTGGAACCCAGCATGGGCCAATTTTCATTATTACGCCGAAATGTGGGCCACTGCCAAACGCATGAGTAGCTGGAAAGACAGGTTCCGCATCATTTTTGCCCGCCCAGGTTGGTTGCCCGAAGAGTTGGGGGGCTACCAAGAGGTGCCCGAAGTAAGCAAAGACTACAAGCCCTTTGATACACCGGCGCACAAAGGGTTCAACTGGTATGTGGGCATTCAGTTTTTACTAATTGCAGCGGGCTTGGTTGCGTTTATGTATCATTTTGATAATATCAGCACTGCATATCAGTTTTTGTTTTTGGGCCTCATACTTACATCTGGGGTAATTTGTGGTGCCATCTTTGAGAACAAGCGCTGGGTAATTGTTGCAGAGTACGTAAGATTGGCGTTGGTAGTGATTTCACTTAACGTGTTTTACTACTCATGGTATATTGATTGGTTCAGCATTATGCTCATCGGTTCTATAGCAGCATTCTTGTTGTTTGTGCCGTGGTTCACCATTAACTGGCGCAAGTGGATGGTTACCATGCAAACCACCTAGTTGTCTAAGTGTTTATGCTTAACATAACTGGTAAAAACATAATTTTTGCCGTTAGTGGGCTGCTAATTTCATTTTTAGATGCAATAATTATTAACTTTAGCGCATTACATTATCAAAAAGTTAATTTAATTGCAATGAAAACTGGAACCGTAAAATTTTTCAATGAATCAAAAGGCTTTGGCTTTATCGTTGATGATGAAACCCAAGCAGAAGTATTTGTTCACATTTCAGGTTTGATAGACAAAATCAACCAAGGAGATCAAGTAACCTACAGTGTCACCGAAGGCCGAAAAGGACCTAATGCTATTGATGTTAAATTAGCTTAAGCTCATCCCGCTTTAATTTTTTTCGAAAAACTCCTGCCAGACCTACCTGGCAGGAGTTGTTTTTTTAGCCAAAATTCCTTCTTATATTCATGCAGTATGAAAAATCTGATAGCATTTTGTGTAGTTGCTTTGTTGGTGTGTGGCTGTGAACCCGAGTTTGAGAAAGTTGAACTTAAGGATATTAAGCGCTTGGAGCCCCAAGATATTGGCATTGTAACCAATAATGTTAAAGTAGCGCACATAATCTGCTACGAACCGGCGCGTTGCGAACAAAATAATGATACCCTTGTATCAGCTTATTTTGATGAGCGGGGCAGGTTGGTTGAGCTTTGGTTGCGCTTTAATAATTATGGCGAGCTCTATGAGTATGTTGATTCAACCAACTGGATAAGTAAAAGGATTATAACCGATGTGGGCAGAAAGGTTTATGATATACATTATGAGGTAAAGCCGGAGTTTAATCTGGTTACCAGATATGTTTTGGAGGGAGAAGACTCGGTAGCGGAGTACGACTATAGATATAATGATAAGGGCTTGGTTACACAATTTGGGCCTGATGAAGACAACAAAATAACCTACTACCAATATGATGTTAACGATTTGATGGTAAAACGCACCGTTCAGTACCGAGACAGCACTTATTATTGGGAAACCTTTGGTAGAGACGAAATTAATACTGCTTACAAAATAGTAGAGGATTATTACTACTACGAAGGGCGATTAGATTCAAGTGTTAGGTTGTTTCTTGATCCTTATGGTAATAAATTTAACAACCCTGCAATATTCAAGTACCGTTATGATGGTTTGTTGGAAAGTGAGGATGGCAAGTTTAAGTTTAAATTTAGCTACGGCATGTATTAGCCATAAAAAGGCCGCTCCAAATTTTTGAAGCTGCCTTTTTAGTTACGTTACTTTGGTTAACCATTATTTTTTTGATGGTCTTCCAAAAACTTTTTCAAACCGCTATCGGTAAGTGGGTGGCTAAATAGGCCTTCAATTGCAGATAGAGGGCAGGTAACAACATCAGCACCCATTTCGGCACATTTGATAATGTGCAGTGGGTTACGGATTGATGCGGCTAACACTTCGGTTTCAAAACCTTGAATGCCGTATATGTGCACTATTTGACCAATTAGCTCCATGCCGTCCCAACCGATGTCATCAATGCGACCGATAAAAGGAGATACATAGGTAGCTCCTGCCTTGGCAGCCAAAATTGCTTGACCCGCAGAGAAAACCAACGTGCAGTTGGTGCGGATACCATTATCAGTAAAGTATCTAATTGCTTTTACACCATCTTTAATCATTGGCACCTTTACCACAATGTTTTCGTGTATCGAGGCCAAAATTTCTCCTTCTCTCACCATTCCATCAAAATCTGTGGAAATAACCTCAGCACTAACATCACCATCACCTACTATATCGCAAATAGCTCTATAGTGTTGTAGCACATTATCTTGGCCTTTTATGCCTTCTTTTGCCATTAGCGATGGGTTGGTTGTTACACCGTCCAAAATACCCATGGCAGCGGCTTCTTTTATCTGTTGTAAGTTAGCGGTATCTAAGAAAAACTTCATAGGAGGGATTTTTAGTTGCAATTTCAATAGCAAAATTAGACAAAATGGATGGTCTTTTTCGCCAAAACTGATGCTAATTGCGAAGCTAAAACAATAAACAATTGGTGTGTGGTTAAAATGATTTGGAAATACGCCACAACAGTTGTAAAATTGAACTTAACCTAACTATTGTTATGAAACCCACATATACTTTGAGCATTGTACTGTTATTGTTTGTAGTTGCCGCTTCAGTGTTTGGTTCTTGCCAGCGAAACGGTGGTGTAAAAACAACTGATAATACCGATGTACAAGAACCTGCCCCGGTGGTTGATATCGAGGAAGTGGATACTACTTTGCTAGTAGTTGATGATTCAATAATTCATCCAGAGAAGGATACCTCTGAAGTTCCGTTACCAGACCCTTCTACATTAACTAAGTATAGTTGGATATTGTTGTACAATGAAGATGGCACCCTTGGCTATGAAGTAATGAAAAGCGGCAACTTGGTTGTCACCCAGCCCACAATACCGGGAGAAGGTGGAACAACTGGTTTTGCCAATAGAGAGCAAGCAGCAGCTGCGGCTGAATTGGTTATATCAAAGTTAGAACAAGGTATTTTGCCGCCCACTATTTCTGATAAGGAACTTAAGAAGATACTTAAGAACTAAGGCCGCGTTAATATTCTTTTATCAAGCGGTGCTCGTAGCACCAAATCCACCGCTCACCTTTTTCTGATGAGGCAACGGTGGTATGTTTACTGCTTAAATAGTGTCGGGTAGCATGCCGGTTTGGGCTATTGTCGCAGCAAAGGTTTACACCGCAGGTTTGGCAAGTTCGCAGGTGCACCCAGTTGCTACCCGTTTTAATGCATTCAGCGCAAGCTTCGGTATCACTTACCTTTATGGTTGTAATGTTGTTTATGTCAAAACAATATTTACCGTTGTGCGCCATACTCATCAAAAATAATATTTCTGGAGGGTAATTGAAAAGCATGTGTGGAAATAGCTTTCAACTGTAGCGTTATTACCATACTGTAGTGGTTTTTGTAGCCTAATGACTATTGTAAATCAATAATTTACGTGTGTGGCATTGTTTTGGTAGTTATTTAAGTATCACCAAACAACAGTAATGATGATACCAAAAGACAATAACAAAGAGAGCCAGATTAAGCGTAAAAAGAAAGATATGCGCCAAACTCAAACCCCTGGTATTGGTAAACAACCATACAGGGAAGGTAAACGAGGTGATAGGCCATCATTTGGAGATGAGTTGCCTACTCTTGAAGATCAACACGACAAGTAAAATACATAGGTGTAATATTGATTTGTGTAATGCTGCACCAATGACCGAAGGTTTTAACGAATCTTCGGTTTTTTTAGTTTAATGCTATGGTGCTGTTTCGGTAGGTATCGGCGGCGTGTTGTCTTCCTTCTTTTTTAATGAAAACAGCAATGATATTTCGTGGGTGCCACTGCCAGTTACGTTTCTATAGGTGCCATTGGCTAGGTCATATGAATAGGCGAGGCTGAAGTTGTTGCGCCCCTTGGTTAAGTGGTATTGTGCGCTAAAGTTAGCCGATTTGTCGCTGCGGAAACCAGCACCAACCCAAATGCTCTTCACAAACACTAAGTATAGGTTAAGGTCAACTTGAGCAGTATTTTTGGTCCACTTGATGAGCGTTGCCGGTACCAAACCAAATTTCTCACCCAACTGAAAACGATAATCGAGGTTTGCAGTGTAATAGTTTACCAAGGTTAGGTATTGGCTTTCGAAAACTTTGCTGCTGAGCATGCGCGGAACACTAAAGCCGGCAGTTATCTTGTCGCTTTTGTAAAATAAGCCTGCGCCAAAATTTGGGATGAAAACATTGTTGCCAGGGTTGCCTGTAAACGCTACATCACCTGCTTGAAAAGCGGTTAAATCATTCCACTGGGTATTAAACTGTTGCATACCTGCTTGCACCCCCATGGCAAAGTAACCTTTACCCGCAGGTATTCGGTAGCTAAATGCACCAAACACTTGATGTTGCGTATATGGACCCCACGCATCTCTGCCCAGCCATCCGCCATAGCCCAAACGATTGTTTTTGCTGGCCAGGTTGGCTTGTAGCAAGAAGCTTTGTGGCGCACCTTCAAGGCCTCCCCATTGGTTTCGGTACAATGCTCCAGCAGAAAGACCACCCTCGCTGCCTGCCGCCGCAGGGTTAAATAGGAACGGTTGCAGCACGTATTGGCTTATTACCGCATCGCCTTGGGCATGCAGCGCCAAAGTTGATAAGCAAAGTAATATGACGTATACGTAGCGCATGTTAGCGTTTTAGCATTATATACCCGGTAAAGGTTTCGGTTTGATCAAGCGTAAGTTTGTAATAGTATATTCCCTCGGGCAGCTCTTCGTTAAAGCCTCTCAGTCCGTTCCAATCGTTGTTGTAATTTTCTACATCCAAAATCACTTCGCCCCATTTGGTGAAAATAACCACGTGGTTGCTTGTGTAGGCATTTAGCCCACGTATCTCCCATACATCCAATACCCCATCTCCGTTGGGCGAAAACGAATTGGGTATTGTAAGCGGCGACTCTAGTATGGTAATGTATACCCAAGCACTGCTGCATTGTATAGGGCTGCCATTATCGCATATCTCATAGCTAAAACTATCTACACCAAAGAAACCTGGAGCAGGGGTATAAGTGATAATGCCATCGCCTTCATCAACGATGGTGCCATGGTTGGCAGTTGATACGCTGCTTAAAAAAATGATTTGGTCTTCGTTAGGGTCGCTATCGTTTGCTAATAAGTTTATGGTAATATTGGTGTTGGCATCAATGGTAGCTGCATCGTTTACGGCATTAGGTACCGCATTGGTAACCGTTATTACTACAAATGCATCATCGCAAAGCGGCGGTATAAACTGGTCGCAAACGGTGTAGAAAATGGTATCACGCCCATTGAAACTACCAGAGGGCAAGTAGATTATTCTACCATTACTATCCACTGTTGCAGTGCCAAAATTAGGCCCAGCAGTAATTGAAACAGTCAAGCTATCGTCATTAGGGTCGCTATCGTTGTTCAATACATTAAGTGCGATGCTGCTGCCCGAAGGTGTATTGCCTACATCATTTACGGCAATGGGGTATTGGTTTACATATACCATTACCTCATCGCTGGCGGTGCAGCCGATGGTATCAATGGCAGTGAGCGTATATATTGTAGTAATGTTGGGGTATGCAGAAATGCTAAGCTGCTGAGGGTCGAGTATAAAAGCGGTAGGCGACCAGTTATAGTCTGATACCAAAACGCTACCAGTAACTATGGCCGTATCGCCCACATTTATCGAGTCATCAAGCCCAGCGTATACTGCTGGTGGTGCAAAAACTTCGGCCAAACCCATTGCGGTATCCGTACAACCAGAAGTATTGGTAACTACCAGGGTAATATTTTTAATGCCCGCAGTATCGTATAAATTTGAAGGGAACTGGGTTGTATAAGTATTTCCGTCGCCAAAATCCCAGAACCAGCCTACTATGGTGTCATCCACATAAGTGCTGCGGTCATCGGCAGGTGATGGGGTGCCAAAGCACACATTGTCAACCACAAAGGCTGCGCTTGGTGCCTCTTTGAGCGTAACCCTGATGCTGTCGCGACGGATAACACTTTGGTTATCTGTTACTTCTACCCAATATATGCGCGATTGTGTGGCCACGATAGTTTGGCTGCTGCTGCCGTTGCTCCAAAAATAAGTGGCAAAACCCGGGCCTGCATCCAGCACTAATGGTTCACTGTTGCAATGGATGGTATCAGGGCCTAAATTAAGGGTTTGCCCAGCCAACGAACCAGCGCCAGCAAGCATTGCACAAAACAAAAATACCCTAAGCCATTGTAGCATAATCCAAAATACGGCAAAACTTTACAATAGTTGCGTGCGGGCTGCCTAGCAGTTGTTCACGCTAGGTAAAAAGGTGTACAAAAAGCGGAACAGGGAAAGGATTTACGAGTTACGATTTACGAAATACGAATGGAACAAGTTCCGTTTCATAATATCGCATTTACTTCATCCCTGCACGTTCATACTCTTCTTCTTTGATAGTCCGCACCGAGAAGCGGAAACCCTCATACACGGCAAAGCTATAAAATAGGGCATCGTAAGCTACCATTTCTTCGCCAATTTGATGGTAAAGATTGGCGATACTAGTAATGGCAAAATAATCGGCAATGCTCATGCCGCTTGTTTGGGCATTTAATATCAACACAACGAGCATATTACCAACCAACACGCCAGCAAGCGCCAAGACTGCGCCAACTAACCGGAAGGTGATGTTTTGACCCTTACCGGCATAGCGTACGGCAATACCTACCACAAAACCAACGGCCACGGCTATAAAGCCTGATTTAAGCATGGTAACTACGGCCATCAATGCCCAAAAGCCAGCCATAACCACGGCAGCCAATGTACCAGCAGCAATGCCCATCAAAAGGTTTTGGTCGGCTTTGAGCTTTTGCTTGTAAGCCGCTACCTTTTGGTCGTATAAGGCAGTAGCCTCTTGATTGATGGGTAGAAAATCCGTTTCCGCGTCAATCGGAATAACAATGCCCTTTTTGTCTAAATCTGTATTCATCGAAGTTTATGCATTTTCAAATTAGCACACTTTCAAATTTTCAACCCGCAACTATCTTTTCTTCCGCTTTGGCTTGGTGGTATTGCTACCCGGCTGTTGGCGGCTGCTGCGGTCCGATTTCTTTTTGTTTGCTTCTTTCTTTTTAGCACCTTTTGGCCCTTTGGGTGCGGTTCGGCCACTGCTCTTAGCCCGCCCACCGCTAAACGATTTACCATCGCCGCTGGCTTTGGCTTTTTTCGGTCTGCCACTCTCATCGGTGGTTTTGGTACTAAAGTAGCTGCGGGCATTGCCACCTGCTCTGCTTCCGCCAGCTGAGCTGCCTTGTGCTTTCTTTTGGGCTTCGTATTCCTCTGGGGTTACCGGGTTATCCGGGTCAGCTAGTTCAAATTCAATTTGGCGTCGCTCAATATTGGTACTTTCTACTCTTACATACACGCGCTCCCCAAAACGGAATTTACGACCGCTGTAAGTATCAACTATTGTAAGGTCGTTTTCGTCAAACCTAGTGCTGTATTCACTAAGCTTGTTTTCGGCAACAAAACCTTCGCACTTGTTGCCTTCAAGCTCCACAAAAATACCACGGCCAATTACGCCAGATATAATGCCCCAAAACTCTTGCCCAATACGCTCTTGCATATACTCCACCTGCTTATACTTCACCGATTCGCGTTCGGCGCTCATGGCATTGCGCTCTTGGTTGCTACAGTGTATCGCCATTTCTTCGAGCAAAGGCTCAGGGTAGGGGTTTTCTTGCTTTTCCAATACGGCATTCAACACCCTATGGGTCAATACATCAGGGTACCTGCGTATGGGCGAGGTAAAGTGCGAGTAAAACTCAAACGCCAAGCCATAGTGTCCAATGTTTTTGGTAGTATAAGATGCTTTCGCCATGGTACGTATGGCAAGGCTACTCAATACATGCTCTTCGGGCTTGCCTTTTACACGCTGCAACAGGCCGTTTAAGGTTTCGGCAACTTGCTCTGGCTCGTTGAATTTTACCACATACCCAAACTTGCGGGCAAAGTCGGCAAACTTCTCTAGCTTCTCCATGTTCGGGTAATCGTGCACTCGGTAAACGTTGAACACTGGCTTTTTGCCCATTCGCAGTTTAGCCAAGTATTGCCCCACATACCGGTTGGCCAGTAGCATATAGTCTTCAATAAGCTTGTTGGTATCCAAGCTCTCTTTTACATACACTTCCAATGGCTTACCTTCCTTATCTAGCTTAAAGCGAACTTCTTCACTACTAAATTCAATGGAGCCTTTCTTAAAACGCTCTTTGCGCAAGGCCATTGCAATGATTTGCATCACCTGCATTTCTTCGGCAAACGGGCCATCGCTTATACCCTCCAGCACATCTTGTGCGCTGCGGTAGGTAAAACGCTTGTCGCTATGTATCACGGTGCGGCCGTACCACACTTCGTGTACTTTGCCGTGCTCATCAATATCAAATATAGTAGAGAAGGTAAGCTTATCTTCATTGGGGCGCAACGAACAGATAATGTTACTCAACCTTTCCGGGAACATCGGCGATACCCTATCAACCAAGTACACGCTCGTGGCGCGCTCAAAAGCTTCTTTATCTAAAGCACTGCTAGGCTTGGCATAATGGCTTACATCGGCAATGTGCACGCCAATTTGCCATAGGCCATTATCTAGCTTCTCAATGCTTAAGGCATCGTCAAAGTCTTTCGCATCTTCAGGGTCAATGGTAAAAGTTGATACGTGGCGCATATCGCGACGGGCAGCAATTACCTCATCTGGTATTACATCGCCAATATCCTCTACTTCTTGCAGTACCTCATCAGGAAAACCCAACTTAAACCCGTTCTCAATCAATATGGATTTCATTTCCACATCGTTGTTGCCGGTTTCGCCCAGTATCTCGGTTATTTTGCCGTTGGGTCCTTTGCTATACTCTGGCCAATCGGTAAGCTCCACAACCACCTTGTCGCCTTCCATGGCATTGTTAAGGTCTTCGTGGGCAATAAATATCTCGTACTGCATTTTCTCGCTCTCTGGCACCACCCTTGGGGTTTTGCCATTCACGTGCAGCGTACCTATATATAGGTTCTTGTTACGTTTTTCAATGCCGGTTACCTCGCCTTCGTAGCGGCCAGTTTTGCTCTTGCCTGTTACGCGGAACCTCACGGTATCTTTATCTAGCGCATGGCCCAAGCGGCCAGGTGGTACAAATACATCGGCATCTAGGTCTTCACATATAATAAAGCCATAGCCTTGCATGGTCATATCCAACTTCCCAATCAGCGATTTGGTAACCGATTGTTTGGGCGCTACCGAGCCGGCAACGGCAATGGTATTGTTGGCGGTAAGTTCAATTTTGTTTTCCTTCAGCAGGCGGTCAATGGTGCTTTGCACCTCGTGCTTGTCATAGTCAAACAGAAACTGCTTAACAATGCTCTTGCGGTGGTAATGTTTTCCGGGGGTGTTTTTTAGATAGTGCAGCAGCTCTTTCTCCAGCACGCTTACGTCCGTATCGGGCTTTAGGTGCTTTTCTTTCTTTTCATTTTTGCTCATAGTAATAATTGGTTACCCCATAGTTGAGGTAAGGTATCGTATAAAATTGGTAATTAAAATAGTAGGTAGTGTAATAAGTTATGCTAATTGGTGTGGATATTCGGGGCAAAGACCTTGCCAATGGAGTAGGGAGGTATTATTTTGATGCTATAAAGATAGGGATATATTTTGATTGGTAGTTTATGTGTGTGTTAATGTTGTGTGTGGAGGGGTTTTGTCGTGTACTTTTATATAATGCTGGCGCGGGGTTGGGTTGTTAGGGGCTAGTTAAAGATAAAATGAATAAATGCTGTAAATGGTTCAAATGGGGGTTATTTATAACAGGTTCCTCCACCTATTTTCAGGGGGAGGGTAGGTGGGGGTATTTTGCGCGTATATCAGTTTGTTTAGCCAAG
>JAGYJT010000035.1 GCA_018401955.1 Chitinophagales bacterium
TCAGAAAGCTGCCCAGCGCAAATGATTACGTTATCTACCTCAATTACGGCCTTGTCTTTGCCTTTGTTGAGGGTAATGTGCAGACCTTCGTCGTCAATCTTTTCGTAAGTGGCGCCGGTCATCATTTTCACCTGCTTCTTTTTCAAGGTGGTCCGGTGTATCCAGCCCGATGTTTTTCCCAAGCCAGCACCCATTTTACCTTCAGTACGTTGCAGCATAAATATCTCACGTGGCGATTTTTCAAACTCCTCTTTTATTCCTTCAATACCACCGCGCACCTCGTTTTGTGGGTCAACGCCCCACTCTTTCAAGAAGGCCAAGGTGTTCAAGGCGGTACTTTCACCGGCGTGGCTTAGGTACTCGGCTACATCAAAACCAATACCGCCAGCACCAATGATAGCAACCTTTTTACCTACTGGTTTTTTATCTTTCAATACCTCAATATAGCTCAATACCTTAGGGTGGTCAATGCCAGGTATGCCGGGGGTGCGGGGTAAAATACCTGTTGCCAAGTACACTTCATCAAAGCCGTTCTTCAAATCATCCACCAATACGCGGGTGTTCAGCTTCAGCTCCACACCCGTAAGCTCAATTTGCTTTTTGAAATAGCGGATGGTTTCGTAAAACTCCTCTTTGCCCGGTATTTGCTTCGCCATGTTAAACTGGCCGCCAATTTCGCTTGCACCATCAAACAACGTTACTTGGTGACCACGTTCTGCAGCCTTAGTGGCAAATGCCAAGCCCGCTGGGCCAGCGCCTACTACGGCTAATTTCTTTTTGCTTTTGGTTGGAAGAAAGTTCAATTCCGTTTCGTGACAAGCACGAGGATTTACCAAGCAGCTGGTCATTTTGTTTTGGAAAACATGGTCCAAACACGCTTGATTACAGCCGATGCAGGTGTTAATCTCATCCTCACGGCCTTGCTCCGATTTTATTACCAACTCTGGGTCGGCCAAAAACGGTCTGGCCATCGAAACCATGTCGGCATCACCATCGGCCAATATCTTTTCGGCCACATCTGGCATATTTATGCGGTTGGTTGTAATCAATGGTATATTCACCTCGCCTTTCAGCTTTTTGGTAACCCAACTAAAGCCGCCGCGCGGCACCATGGTTACAATAGTAGGTATACGTGCCTCGTGCCAACCAATACCAGTGTTGATGATGGTTACACCGGCTTTTTCTAATTCTTTGGCTAGGTAAACCACCTCTTCCCAAGTGCTGCCACCGGGTACCAAGTCGAGCATGCTCAAGCGGAAAATAATGATAAAATCGGTGCCTACTTTTTTGCGGGTTTCGCGCACTATCTCCAAAGCCAAACGAATGCGGTTCTCATAAGAGCCACCCCATTGGTCGGTGCGCTTATTGGTTTGTGCAGCGATAAACTGGTTAATTAAATACCCTTCACTGCCCATAATCTCTACGCCATCGTAGCCCGCCTCTTTGGCCCAGTAGGCGCTATTGGCAAAATCTTTAATAGTGCTGCGGATGCCGCGCTCGCTAAGTTCCCAAGGCTTGAAAGGCGTAATGGGCGATTTAATGGCTGATGGCGCCACGTTCAACGGGTGGTAGCCATAGCGGCCTGCATGCAATATCTGCATGCATATTTTTCCACCGTTGGCGTGCACGCGGTCGGTTACTATTTTATGTTTTTCAGCATGGGCGCGCTTGGTCATGCGGCCCGAGAAAGGCTTTACCCAACCGGCACGGTTTGGCGCTACACCGCCCGTAACAATAAGCCCCACGCCGCCTGCTGCGCGTTCGCCAAAAAATACAGCCATTTTTTCATAGCCGTTTTTGGCCTCTTCAAGGCCTGTATGCATAGACCCCATCAGGGTGCGGTTGCGAATGGTAGTAAAGCCTAAATCAAGCGGCTCGAACAAGTGAGGATACTTAGGGTGCGACATGAGGAGGTAGTGTGTGTTTCTTGCCAGAAAATCTCTTGCAAGCATACAAATATAATGCACTGTTTTTTAATCACTTGACCGAGGGTAGATAACGATGCTGAGACGACATAATTGCGCTCAATTTAGCACCACCAACCCATAACTACTACTTCTACTACCACCTGCTTCCTTGGCCAGCACCCCTTGTGCTATCAAATCATTAATGTCCCTAAGGGCGGTGTCTTGCGAGCATTTGGCAATTTTGGCCCATTTAGCGGTGGTTAACTTACCCTCAAAACCATCCAGTACCTTGTTGAGCAGCAATATCTGGCGTTCATTAAGATTCTTGGTTTTGAAAAGCTCCCAATATTTGGCTTTTCGCAATACGCCACTAAGCGTGTTGGATGCGGCAAGCAAGGCTTGCTCCAGGCATTTGAGAAACCACTCTATCCAATCGGTAACATCCAATGTGCCCTTTTGGGTTTGTTCCAATATCTCATAATATCCCTTACGCTCTATCCGTATCTGGGCCGACATGCTATAAAACCTTTGTGCCATGCCGTCGGCACGGGCAAGCTGCATATCTGCAATGGTTCGCGATATGCGGCCATTACCATCGTGAAATGGGTGGATGGTAACCAACCACAAATGGGCAATAGCGGCCTTTATCACCGCATCCATTTCCGTTTCGTCATTAAACCAGTCCAAAAACAGTTCCATTTCTTTAGGTAACTTAGCAGCTGCCGGCGCTTCAAAGTGTACCCTTTCTTTGCCCATTGCACCAGAAACCACTTGCATGGGGTCGTTTGGGGCATTGTTTCGCCAACCACCTACCACAATTTTATACATCCCACTCCTACCCGTAGGAAACATGGCCGCGTGCCAACCATACAGCCGCTCATCGGTGAGTGGCTCATTATACCTCTGGGTGGCATCTAGCATCATATCCACTATGCCCTCCACATGCCTATCGGCGGGCACCAGCCCGGCAATGTCCATACCTAGCCTACGGGCAATGGATGAACGTACTTGATGGGCATCGAGTAGCTCGCCTTCAATTTCATTCGATTTCAGTACGTCCAGCGTTAAATTCTCCAGCACGGCCTCGGTTTGCAACGGAAAGCCTAAACTCTCCATACGGCCAATCAAACGGCCTTGCAGATGCCGCACTTTGGCGAGCAAATCGGTAAGCTTTTCCTTATCCCAAACAAAGTTGGGCCAGTTGCTATGTTGATGGATATACATTATTCGCCGCAGGTTTTGCGGTGAATATCGGCACTATTCACCGCAAAAGCAAATTATTCACCGCACATTTTGCGGCGAATAGCTGCTTATTCACCGCAGAGGAGGATAACTGTGGCCAGAACCGACCAAAAACAAAACACCCTTGAAAGCATCGCCTTCAAGGGTGTTTGTGGTGCGAGACGGGATCGAACCGCCGACACAGGGATTTTCAGTCCCTTGCTCTACCATCTGAGCTACCGCACCATCTCGTTAAGAGTGCACGAAGGTAAATCGTTTTTACCTTATTTGCAATTCTTTGGCTTTAATTATTTTGTTTTTGAGTAGTAGCCAGTGGATAAACGAAATAGTTATTGTACAGCATTGTGTCGCCATAGGGGGTGTTGCTATATGCATCGGCATGCAGTGGTTTTATCATTAACTGGTCAACGGTAAGGTATTTGCCCTTTAGCAATAGGTTGAGCTTAGCGGGCGAAGTAGTGGGGTAAAGTGTTATCGATACGCGCATCCACATATTATCAATATCCCAAAAACTAGTTGGTTGGCAATATATGTTTTGCAAGCTACTATCGCTTGCATAAGTACCAAACACCTCGCCCATAGCGTGGTATTCCGGTGTTATGGCTACCCAAAAACTCACCTCCAACGTATCATCGGTGGTCGGTATTTCAATCCCCTGCGCTATCCAAATAGTGTCGTTAACCGATACCAAGCAACCTGATTGGTACATGCCTTGTTTTTCCGGTTTATCATCAAAGGTATGCACTAAGTAATACCCGGGCTGGCTTACCTGCATGTCTGCCACCTTTAGCAAACTATCTTTTGCAGTTTCATATTCAGATACCACATCTACTTGTTGGGGCGCTATATCGGCTACCGCTAGGCTGTAATAAGACAGGTCTGCAATCTTTATCAAAAACTGGGCCCTATCTAGCATGGCTTGTTGCTCGGTGGTAAGCGTGCCACCATTGTAGCAAATCAAAAACGGCTTTTTATCGGCATCTAGGTCGTTAACATAATCACGCGCCAAAATTGGTGAAGAGAACAGCTGTACAATGCTAGCCGTTGAAATTATTGGCGTACGGGCCATATTGCTAGCCACCATAGGCAAGCCCAATTGCAACGAGACTTTAATGGATTGATACATAATATTGCCGCTGCCATGAGCCGTTAGTTTTTCTGATCCATTATGATAAAAAGGCAGAGGTATTATTGCTTGAAAGCTATTGGGCTGCACTCCGGCATTTATAAGCCCTTGGTAAATGCTATCGTTGGTAAACAGCTGTGCAGCCGACCGCTCGGTATACCGCTGTGCCATTTTCTTTTGTTGTGGCCAAAGGTATAGCTGCACCTCGTAGCCCCAATAGCCAAGTGCCATAAACATTAACAATATTGCTATTTTTTTACTGCCCTTTATGCTTAAATGCCTGTAGAACTGGTATAAGGTAAAGGCACTAAACACCGTAAACACATAGTAAAAAACCCAAGCAAAGCGCCCCAGCGAGCGAAATTGCCTAAGCCCTTCGGGAAGTAAATCCATTTGAAGCAACCATAGCAAAGGCACGCCTATTGCAAAGAAAAGCGAAAAAACAGCCGGCCATAGGGCGAGTTGCAACGGCGTAGGCAAAGTTGGTTTGAGTATGGTAAAAAACTTGCGCCTAATTATTTGGCCAGCAAATTTATAGAGTAAGAAGATTAGCATGGGCAGCCCCAGAAAACCGAGATAAACCTGGCCTTCCCAATCTGCACGGGTGCCTGATAGGTATGGCATGTAACTAGGAAAAAATACGCTTTTAAAGTTGGCCTTGTATGCCTCAATACCATATGGGATGGCAACCCTATCGGGCGAATGGCTGGTATGGCCCAACCAATACTGAAAAACGATGTACGGTACTACCACAGCCAAAACCAATGCCACACCCCGCACACTATACCGTTTATATTGCCTACCATTGGTGATGACACCCATTGCCGCGTACATGGCTATAAATAGGCCACAGATGAGCAAGTAATACACGTGCAACAACTGCAGCGTGCCTAGCAAAACCGTTAAAAACAGCACCCAATGCACAAAGTGCTTTCGGGTAAGGGTGTAGTGGCATAGCAACCAAACTAAGGGTATGGCAAACACATAGCTAAGACCATAATGGCCACCTATGCGCATAATCTGTGGGGAGAACAATGATATAAGTACCGCTACCAATAAGGCATAAAGCCATGGTAAATTACACTCCCTAAGCAATAGGTAGATAAAAAAAATACCCAGTGATACACCAATAACCATTGCTAAATTAAGCACGGCCAGTATATCGTAACCATCAAGCTTGTGTATGTGTGTATGGTACCATTGCAGTGCGCTGGCCAATGCAGGTTGGGTATCGGCAAAAACATAGTTATCACCGTAGGGGTAGTGCATGCCCGATATATGGCCAGCACTGTCGTGCAACACATACCAAATGGGGGTGTAGTAGTTTTTTATGGCATCGCCACCCGTATTCACCAATACGTCAGCTGGGTGTTTCCATAGCGTATCAAATGCCAAGAACGAGCTTAGCCAACATACCAATAAAACTATAACGATGCGAAACTTGCCCATGTAAATAAAGCAGCTACTTGTGCTACGAGGGCTAAATTCGTTACTTATCGCCAAAATAGTGCACGTATAGCAAAAAAGATACTAAACACCCCCTTGGCAACAGACCTACAATACTTAGGTTTACTTGGGTAAATCTATATAATACTTTTTACCGGTAGTATTGGTAAGCTTATTGCTGCGCAACCATGGGTTAAGCAACTTTACCATTTTGTAATTGGTGCCTTGCTCAATGGCAAAGGTTGCCAAATCGGCTATAGAAGTATCAACTACTACTGTGCGGGTTGGTATTTCATCGTAAAGGTCCTCGCTTTCTAAGTAAAAGCCATATTGGGTGGGGCTATTAAATATCTCTTTGAGCGCAATAATACGGAACACATAGCGCGACGTTTCTTCATTAAGGTACAAATCAAAATAACTGGTTACTTTTTGCCCGCTAATCATCCGACGCAGGCCACTGGTACCCATATTATACGATGCAGCGGCCAGTGCCCAGCTACCAAACTCCTCTTTGGTTTTAATAAGGTACTTGCACGCAGCACGGGTGGCTTTCTCCAAATGGTAGCGTTCATCTACCTCGTCATTTATTTCTAACCCAAAATTTTTACCCGTCCCCTCTAAAAACTGCCAAACGCCAGCCGCATTACTAGGCGAAACCACGTTCTTCAATCCACTTTCGGCAAGCGCGAGGTATTTAAAGTCTTCGGGCAAGCCTTCTTCTTTCAATATCCGCTCAATAACTGGGAAAGAGCGGTTTTTCAACTTAAACATTGCCAACGAATTGGAGTGCCAGTAAGCATTCACGGTCATTTCCCTATCCAATCGTTCTTTAACATCAAAAATATCAAGGGGTACCACCTCACCGGCAAAATCAACGTACTTAGGCAGCTTTACCGGTAGTATCTTAATAGACACCGGCCCAGGTTTTACATCGTCAGGGGTATTTGCCGCATTTACTTCACTACCGCCTATGTTAGATGCTAGGATAAAACCCAACAATATTACATTGATTACTACAAGTGCTATTACAGGTTGTTTCATAATGTAAGGTTCTATTTGGGTTGTTTATATACAGGCACGGTAGAGCACGGCTCGCCATACATCAAACTCTTAACCACGGGTAATAATTGTGTACTGATGGCTAAATAAGCTTCGGCTGGTATATCGCGGTCGCCACAGCCCTTAACCACTACTCTGGCGCCAGCATACTGCTTCGTGTCAATCTCGCTGATTGCTTTAAGCATAAGGGCATTTTCAACCACCTCAATGCCCCCAAACAACACTTGCTTGGCTACGGGCGATAAATAAGTAGCTAGCAGCATATAGGCCCATTTAGGTACCAAGGCATCGGCAGAGCAAAATACCGCCACGGTTTTGCCTTGGTATGTTGCCCAATCAGTTTGTTTAAGGCTTTCTCTAAAAGGCTTTTCCATAAGCACCATACCTTGCACCAGCAGGGGCTTAATATCAAATGGTACCACTGCTTCTTTTGGTAGGTAATCTATCAAATCAATTGTGGTAAGCCCACTTTCCGCAACGCGATTAACTAATGGTGTTTCTTGAATCATACACAATATATGCGACCATTAAAAAACGAAAGGGCAGCCTTAAGAGCTGCCCTTTCGGTATATTGAACAGCTATAGCGCTGCAATAAGTTCACAATAAACTATTAATAAAACTTGTAACGCTCATCAACCACGTCTGCACCCTCTTCCAAGGCTTTAAAGTAGTTCATTTCAACTTGGTTTTGCAAGTTCATACCCATCATCTGCTTTTCGAAACCAGCACCATCTTCTGAAATGGTACCAGGCGTTGAGCTAAGCACTTTAATTACATAAACACCACTTTCGCCAACAATTGGTTTTGAAACCGAGCCTTGGGCCAAAGCAAGTGCCGCACCAGAAACTGATGGTTCGCTTCCCTCACCAATCTTATTATTGTTTAGGTTAAGATTGGTTGCTTGGTTTACCGTTGTACCGTTTTTGGTTGCAATGCTGTTCAAGTCTTTATCCGCACCAATTTTCTCTTTTAGCAAGTCAGCCTTTTTCTGCTTTTTCACTGCGGTTTCCAATTGTGTACGAACCGCATCTACGGTAGGCAAACCACCCTCGCTTACTTGCTTAACTACGGCTACCACATATTTACCTTCCAATACTACTGGTGGCAATACTTCGCCTAGCTTGGCTGTATAGGCAGCTTTAACCAGCTCACGTGCGCTGCCCAATGCCGGAATAATACCATCGCCTTTTTTAAGCTGAGCCGTGGTAGAAACACTTACGCTATTATCAGCACCAAAAGTTTCGGCTTTGCTGTTTGCTGCAAAAAACTCATTTGCCTTATCGTAATATTCTTTATCGGTATCTTTACCAGGCAACACTGGCTTGCTCAAGAAAGCAACTTTTACTGCCTCTTTTACTGGTGTGGCTGTTTTTACATAAGCAATTTGTACCAACCCTGTATTATCAAAGTAAAGCACCGCATTACCTTGAGCTTGGTAGTACAATACTTGTTGCTGCACATAAGTTGGTACCAAAGTAGACTCGCCCGGTTTAACCCATCCAACTACGCCATTAGTAGCAGCCAAGGCCATATTAGCCGAATCGCCAGCATAAGTAGCGTACAATTCATCAAATTTCACGGTGCCGGCATTAATCTGTTTTACCAGCGTATCAGCCATTTTGGTTAGGCTATCAAACTCCGCTTGGTTTGTGGCTGAAAAGTTTAACAACGCAACCTCTGCAGAGTCTGGCAACATTTTACGGTCAATCAACTTGGCAACGGTATACTTGCCATTCTCTAAGTAAGGGCCAACATAGCTATTGGTATCAATTACAAAAAAGGTATCGGCAATAGAAGATATCAATGCATCTTTGGTGTAATACTCACCAGTATATGGCGTATCAGAGTTACGGTTTACAAAAGTAGAATCGTTTTTAGCCGTTTGAAACAACTCATACATGCCCTTCAACTCTTCCAAAGCTAGGGCAGTGTCTTTGCTCGATGGTATTACGTTAAACACCACATAATCCAACACCCTAAACTCTTCTTGCTCAAATTTGGCTTTATTGTCGTTAAGGTAGTTTTTCAAATCGCTATCAGTAACCTTTATTTGGTCATCGGCAACACTTGAGTAAGGCAAGTAAACGTACTCGATATTTACCGAAGCATTTTTAAAACCTGCGTATGCAGTGCTGTACCATTTAGGTATATAAACCGACTGCTTAAGCAAAGTACTGTATTTGCTCTCTAATCGCTCACGTATCAGCGCTTGTTCAAAAGCGGTCCAACGGGCACGTTTTTCTTCTGCAGTTCCGTTACCATCAGCAACATTTAGGTTGTCGATATAATTTTGAACCGCCATTGCGTTAAACTGACCAGTACTTGGGTCGGTAAAATTTTGGGCAATATATTCGTGCGGGTTCGGGCCAAAAAACATTTGGTAAATCTCATCCTTGGTTACTACTATGCCCAGCTTTTCAAACTCGCGGTTCAATAGCCTTTCCCTTACTAGTTCGTTCCAAGTTTGCTCACGCAATAAGCTCATCGTCTCTTCGCTCAGGTTATCCTCTTCGCTTTGGAGCATAGCATTGCTGATATTCTTATCGAGTCTTGCGCCGTATTCATTATAAGTAATGGCATTGCCATCAACATAACCAGCATCGTTGCTAGTGGCTTGAAACATACCATTACCGGTACCTAGGGCATCGCCCAACAAGAATAAAATAATGGCAAATGCAATTCCGCCTACCAAAACGTATCCGAACTTATCGCGGATAGTCATTATTACTGCCATGTGTACTGTGGATTTTTAAACAAAGTGCAAATTAAACTGATTATCATGTAAAAACAAAATAAGTACTTAGCACCTATGCATCGGGTTTTAGCACCTTTAGCTTCATAGTGTTAATACGGGTGTCGCTTACACTTATCATTTTAAACTGAAAACCGTCAATAATAATTAATTCGTCCATCTCTGGTATATCTTCGTGGTTAGATACCACAAAGCCCGACAGCGTCTCGTAATCGCCTTCCGGAAGCTCCAGATTATACTTCTCGTTAAGGTAATCAATTTCTAGCCTACCAGAGAAAATATATTCGTCGTCAGCAATCTGCCGCTCAATAAAATCCTCTGAGTCGTGCTCGTCGTTTATCTCGCCAAATATCTCTTCCAAAATATCTTCAAGGGTAACTATACCTGCTGTACCACCAAACTCATCAACCACCCAAGCAATGCTTTTGTGCTCTTTAGTAAAATGGTTGAGCAAGCTGCGAGCGCCCATGCTCTCTGGTATTACCTTTATTGGGAAGAGCAAATCGCGAATTGCAGTAGGCGATTTGAGCAAATCAAAGTGATGCACATAACCCAGTATATGGTCAATATCCTCTTCGTAGATAATAAGCTTGGAGTGCTTTGATTGCAAAAACTTGTTGCGCAAATCTTCAATAGAGTCGGTTACCTCTATCGCTTCAATTTCGGTGCGTGGCACCATACACTCTTTTACTTTCACCTCTGTAAGCGACATTGCGCGCTCAAATATATCAGTGTTCAGTTGTTCTTCTTCTTCCACCTGATCGTTTCTTACAAATTGCCTTACAAAGTCCTCTAAATCAACTTTTGTATAAATAGGCACGTTGTGCTTGGTGTTTACTTTCATCAGCTTTTCTAAAAACAGGTGCGATAGCCAAGTGATAAACATAACCGGCCACCTGAGCGCAAAATCGATTATCCGCAGCGGAATGGCAAATAGCTCCAAAACTCCTTCTGGGTTGATGCGGAAAATAGTTTTAGGCAAAAACTCACCAAATATAAGTACCAATATGGTGGTTAAAATGGTTTGGGTAATTAGCACCAACGCTTGATAATCGCGCCCAACACCAAACCAAAGGTTGAACTTGCTTTCAATAGTAGGCTCCATCAGCTCTGAGGCAATCATACCCAAAAGTATCAGTGCTATGTTATTGCCCAATAGCATCATGCCCAAGAAACGCGAGGGGTCGTTTACAAACCGGGCAATAATGTTGCTGGTAATGCCCCCCTGCGACTTAATAAGTTCCAGCTTCAGTTTGTTGGCACTAATAAACGCCATCTCCATACCCGAAAAAAAGGCAGAAAACAACAGCGCAATTGCAATAAGTATTAAGTCGGTTTCCAAAGGTGGTGTTAAGGTACAGGTTTAATTTTATTGTTGCGGGCTACTTTGGGTCTTCATTTTCGTCAATGCGCTCTTGAAACTTACGGTAGCGACGGTTACCAAAAATAAACATTACTACAAACAATGCACATACTATGTAAAAACCGGGGCCGTTCTCGCCCTCAGCAACTGGGTCGTTGTTTACAATACCCAGCACTCCGTATACAAACAAGCCAGTTGCCGCGAAATAAACGGGTATGTCAAAAATCTTATTCCACATTCGGGTCTTCTATGGTGGTTATCATCTTTACGTTGCGCACGGTGTACTCGCTAAAATCTTCGTTGGCATCAAATCCGTAGCCAATTATCTCTTCGTCAATAGTAGTAACCTTTACAAACTTATCAGAGGTAATTTTTTTGCTTTTTCTATCCCACCACAGCTCCTCACTGTTAAGTTTTTCTCCCTTTATGTTTATCAGCACTACATCATCGCGCACCATTACCTCTTCCTTTTTTTCGTGCGATATGCCATAGTTGGCGCTCATTTTACTTTCAATCTCCATTTGGGCGTTGTAGTTATATACTGTTAGCCCTTCTGGGTATTCCATAAAATCATCGTTATCCTTAGTGCCCTTAACCATTAGGGGGGCTATAATACGCGCCTTTACCTGGCCCAGCTCACTGTATACCACCTCTACATCGCGGGCAATCTCTAGGTTGGCGGCCTCGTTGGGCACCAGCTCTTCAATAGGTGGTGTTTCGCTGTCGCAAGAGGCAAAACTAAGCACCAAAAGCACTAAACAACAAAAAGACAAAAACCGACCCAAGGTTTGGGCCGGTTCTTTACTATTTATGATATGATGCTTACGCAAAATCGGTTCTATTTTTAAAATCGTACATCGTACTTTGTACCTCGTGCATTCGCTTATTCATCCAAGCAACGCACGGTAGTAGTCTCGTTTATCCAACAATCTACTTTAAAGGTTTGCCCTTCTTTCAAATCGCGGAAGAAACACTCACCTTTAGTAGGCATGTACTGCTTTGCATCGGCAATTTTCTTGTTAGCCTCAGATGTTACCGAAGGGTCAACCTGCTTAGCCTTTTCGTACTTATCAATAGCTACCCATACAATTACTTGGCTTTCGAAACCAGTACCTGGGCCACAAAGTTTGCCACTAGCACGGTAAAGGTCGCCAATTAACAAGTAAGGCTCGCCGCTTGGGCTCAATGCTGCCGACTTAAGAGCACTGCTACGGGCACCGCTAAAGTCGCCTTGGCGTTGTTGTATTTTGGCAATCTCTAAGTGGTACTTGGCTTTGCTTTCATTGTCAGGGGCAAGCTCCAATGCTTTAGTAGCATATTTCATGGCTTCGCTATACTTACCATCGTTGTATGCATTGTAGTACAATATACGGTAGATGCTTTCGCTTGGCTTTTGTACCACAAGTTTCTCGGCAACTTCCAAAAACAATGGGTCGCTGGCGCAACGCAAGCTATACAACTGCTTAAACACCTTTTCGATAACAACGATGTCATCCGGTGCAGCATCATACTGCTTTTGCATTATTGGCTTTATTACTTCGCAACTCAAAAACGGACCCATGCGCTCCGTAATTTGATCAAGCGCTGATTGATATTTAGCGGCTTTTGCACCACTGGCATTACGCTCAACCAATTCTATTACCTTCATGTATCGGTTCACCATGGTTACGGTATCCAACTCACCTTTTATCAATGATTTTTCAACTGTAATCATATAAGGGAACAGCAAGAAATCTTCGATTTTATCACCTTCTTTTTCCAAGGCAACATCAAAAGCTGCCAAAGTACCGGTTACATTTGAAGGGGTAAGTGAGTACATATCGTAAGCCTTACGGCCATAGCCTGCGTCAAAGCATCGGGCACGACCATCATATAGCATAAGGATGGTATCAACGTAGCCTTGCTTAAGCTTGGCATCAGTGGCTTTGCTCAACAAATCTTTATAGATGTTTACCCCATCAATATAAGTGGTTTGGCGTGCACCTGGGGCTAGGGCCCACACGGTTTTAAAGTAAGGCAACGCATCTTTGTAGTTAGTTTGCTTTACAAACTCGCGGTAAAGCGAGTATGCTTCTTGTGCCTTATCGGGCTCGGCGCCCCACTCTGGTGTACATGGCACTTCTGTTTGTGCCACCGCTGGCTGGAAACCTAAGGCTCCCATCATCACTATTACAGCAAGTATAATGTGTTTCATGGCTATGGTTTTAATCTTCATCAGTGTTAAATGTTAATCGTATTTACGTTTTTTGAACCAGTTATCGTATCCGCTACTAGCATTAATCAAGAAGCCAACCGATACTCTTATAAAGGTTTCTTGTAACAGTCCGTTGGATGTGGTGCCCCTCGAGCCGGCCGCAAACCCAATATTCAGTCGTTCTTCACCTTTATCTTTTGGTTTCAATGGTATACCAAGACCAAAAGTCATGCCATATTCTACAATCCGCTGATTGTCTATGTTTAAGAACCCATTATCATAATAGCCCCCAATGCGGTACTGGGTTCTACGAAGGAATCCTTTGCCATTATAACTAGGCAATAATTCAACCCCGGCACCAAAACGTAAACTGTTTTCTAAAGGCGCGGCATCAGAGATTCCGCTAAAGCCGTTCCAGAAAGTATATTTTACATCAATGCCAACCAACCATTTATGGTCATCGCTTAAAGTTGCGCCTAGGCCAAACTGTGCTGGTAAGCCGAGCTTTACTTTAGCCTCATTGGTACTGCTAATGGTATCAACGGTAACTACGCTGCTACCCGAAACATAAAACCTATCAAACACACTGCTTACAGTGCTATTAAGGTTGGTAGGTGTACCACCATAAGCCCCAAGGGTAAGATATACGTGGTTTTTTTCGGCTTCAAGCTTTATTAGTTCCGGATCTTTTAAAACACTGTCTGGGCACGAGAAACAAATTCTGTACTGGGTACCCACTGTTATCGATAAATCGTTTACCCGCAAATTGCTGTTGCGCCTGGCGCTTAATGAAGTATTGTTATCAGCCAGCGCCAATACTTCGCCATAACGCATCTGGCCAAAACGATAAGACATGTTGGCACCAAAAGATAATATTTGCCGATATTTAATAACCGCAGCCTTTGAATAGCCTATGTAAAAATCGTAGGTTCTGCCTTTTCCGCTATACAGGCGTGTGTAGGTATTGTTTAGGCTATCAATAGTAGACGACTGCAAATCGTAGGCCATGCTGCTAAACGGTACGATACCAAAACTAATACCTTGGTTTTTGCCTAATGGAAAAGCCATAGCCAAATAATCAAGAAACGCATCTCCGGCAGTGTAACTATTTTCTTCGGTGCGCATCCACTTGTTGGCAGCTTGTAAACCTACCTCGAGGGTGGCATACTTAATAAAGGAGTAGGATGCGGGATTAGTAGCATTTATGTTAGTGGGGCTACGAAAAGCCGCCGATAGTCCACCTAAAGACCGTGAGGCCGCGAAGTTTGGCGAAGATATATCGCCTATGCCGAACCTTGAGTACGGTGAAACTTCTTGTGCCTGAGCGCTGATGCCGACTATCGTCAACAAAAATATTGCCCAAAATTTAATGGCGCAAGCCTGCATTATAGAGTAGGATTTTATTTAAGCCGAATAAAACTAGGTTCGGGACGACAAAGATGGGACTTTTCAAATAAGATTCAAAGAATCTTGCATCTCCGCCCGTAACCAACACCCTCAAATCGGGGTGCATCTCCCTGTAACGAGAAATAATATGGTTTATTTCACCAGCCGTGCCATTAATAACGCCACTTAACATACTTTCGGTTGTATTGCCCCCTATCAGGTAGTCAATATCTTGTTTTTTTAGGTAGGGCAGCTTACCGGTATACTTGCGCAAGGCCTTAAAACGGATGCGCAGCCCTGGCGAAATACCGCCCCCAAAATATTCCAAATCTTTATTTACCCACTCATAGGTAATGCAGGTACCTGCATCAATAACCAGTATATCTTCGCTGGGGTATAGGGCTGTGGCGCCTGCCACGGCTGCCAACCTATCTAGGCCCAGGGTTTTTGGCGTTTTATATTTATTAATGATAGGTGTGGGGGTATCGTGGGTAAGCACCATATAACCAGAGCGCTCGCGAATGTACTGTTCTGTTTTAGGTATATCGCCCGATACATCGCTCATTATTACATCCGCAATATTAGGATAGCGAGCGTATATATCCTTCAGGTTGTCTAAATGGAAGTGCTTGTAAGCGTAGCTCCAAAGCTGCTCTTCACCATCAAACACAGCCACCTTGGTGTATTTGTTACCTATATCAATGGCCAAATTCATGCCCGGGTGTATTTGTCGTAAATGGCTTGTATGGCGTCACTTTCGTGGGTATGGGTACCGGGCTTATCTTGGTTAGCCAAATGCACCATAGTATATGCTACCGCTTCTGCTTCAATAGCTCTGTATTTTTTGAGCGGGCCTTGCATCAAAAAGCTTAACGAAGTCATTACTGTTTCACCTATTTTTTCGCCCAACCTGCTATCAGAGCGGTCGCCCAACAGCAAGCTAGGTTGCATAATATGCAAAGCTGGGTAGCCAAGCGCCTTAAGGTCACGTTCAATTTCGCCTTTCACCTTGTTGTAAAACACCAACGAGTTTTTGTCAGCACCCATAGCACTCACCAATAAATACTGTGAAGCACCTTGCGCTAGGGCTATTTTAGCTGCGGCCAAAGGATAATGGTAATCTACTTTTTTAAAGTTTTCTTTGGTTTTGGCAATTTTAATAGTGGTACCAAGGCAGCAAAATATGTCGTCGCCTTTTAGGGCGTCGGTATGCTGTTCCAATTTATCATAATCAACCACCACCTGCTCCAGCTTATCGTTAATGACCGCCATCTTTTTGCGCACTAAGCATACCACCTTACTGTAGCGGGTGCTCTTAAGTAAGTATTGAAGGCAATGCCCACCTATAAGGCCGGTAGCTCCTAACAGTATTGCGGTTTTACCTGATTGAGTATCAGTCATGCATTATATCGGATGGTTGGGGGCAAAGGTGCGGATTATTAATTCAAAATTTAAAATTCAAAATTGCCTGTAGGCTGATTTACCGAACTGCGGGAAAGAATTTTCCAATTTTAAATTTTCAATTTGAAATTCCTCAAACCGTTGCCATATCAATTACAAACCTGTAGCGCACATCGCTTTTAAGCACGCGCTCGTAGGCCTCGTTGATGTAGTTGATTGGGATAATCTCGATGTCAGATGTAATGCCATGCTCAGCGCAGTGGTCAAGCATTTCTTGGGTTTCTTTAATGCCTCCAATAAGCGAACCTACCAAACGGCGGCGTTTCATTACCAATGCCCCACTAGGTATTAGTGAAGGCTCTGGCGGTATGCCCAACAATATCATGGTACCATCCACTTTGAGCAATTGTAGGTAACTGGCAATATCATGTTGTGCGCTTACCGTATCAATAATAAAATCGAAAGTGTTTTTCAACTTCTTAAACTGTTCAGCGTCTTTAGTAACGGCAAAATTGTGTGCGCCTAGGTCTTTGGCATCTTGCTCTTTGCTGGGTGAGGTGCTCAATATAGTTACCTCGGCACCCAATGATACGGCCAGCTTTACCGCCATATGGCCCAAGCCACCCAAACCAACAACGGCAAGTTTATGGCCCTTGCCAACCTTCCACTCGCGCAAAGGAGACCAAGTGGTAATACCCGCACAAAGCAACGGTGCTACACCAGCCAAATCAAGCTTGTTCGATACTTTAAGGGTATATTGCTCATCAACGGTAATTACATTGCTATAGCCACCATAAGTTGGGTTGCCTTGCTTGTCCTTGCCATTGTATGTGCCTACCATGCCTACCTCGCAATACTGCTCAAGGCCCTTTTGGCAGCTTGGGCACGTGCGACAGCTATCCACAAAGCAGCCTACGCCTGCCAAATCACCAACGGCAAATTTGGTTACTTGGCTACCTACTTTGGTAATCTCGCCCACTATCTCGTGGCCCGGTACCATTGGGTATAGGCCTTTTCCCCATTCGTCGCGCACTTGGTGTATATCGCTGTGGCATACCCCACAGTACTTAATGTCAATCAATACTTCATGGGGGCCTGGTTCACGGCGTTCAAAACTAAATGCTTCTAACGGTACACTGGGTGCTGGGGCTGCAAATCCTTTAGCTGCTATCATGGTACTGGCAATTTTTGATTACTAGGGGCAAAAGACAATTATACGAGATTTTTCGTTCTCCACAGATCCATCATTCCAATTAATCTAACCTTAGGCGGTTTAAAAATCCAAATCGCCTGTAATGCTGCATAAATATTGGCTTAACGCTGTAAGCTATGCACATAAGCGTACTAAAAAATAGTTAAATAGGTTGTAAATAGTACGCTTGTTGATATTTTAATTACGTACTTATCCGTAACCCTCTATGTGTTTTTGCGTATACCAAATCGAATTTGCCCCGGCCGTTTGCAGACAAAGCTGAGCAAATTCATTAACTCAAAACCATATACAATGACTAGGCACCTCATTTTGCTAGTATTTTTATCCCTTATTTATTTAACCGTAACTGCCCAAACCGGGCCCGGTGGCATCGGCGATGCTTCGAGCAACGAGTTATGGCTCAAAGCAGATGACATTACTGGCTATGCACCCAATGCGCCTTTAACCGGGGCATGGTTTGATGCATCGGGTAATAGCCACAATGCCTTTCAGTTCACCGCTGGCTACAGGCCTACTTATCAATCTTCGGGGGGCATTGCCTCGGTTAGGTTTGATGGTACGGATGACTATTTGGATGGCACGCATACTTATGATGCACAAACAGTTTTTGTTATCTACAAAGCTAGCTCTACCTTAATGAATACTTCCGACCTGGGTCAGATATGGGGCAACTATGATGATAGGGTGCATATTGCATTGGATGCCCGCTCTGGAAGTAACGCACAAGGTTTTAGTTTTGATGGATCGCCAAGCAGAACCGCTGCAAAGTATGCTTTGGACGGGGCTGCATACTCTGCACCTGTTGAAAACTCTAACGTGCAACCGTATATCTACGATCAAATACAAATGATAAGCGCAGAGTTTAGTGCCGTAAAAACACTAAACAGGCAAATAATAGGGTCACTATTCCCATCGTTTACCGTTGGAACGCACCAATATGGTGGCGATATTGCTGAAATTATTGTGTTTAACACAACCCTAAACACTGCCCAAAGAACAATAATTGAAAACTACCTAGCTGCAAAATATGGCATAACACTGGCGGGTAGCGATTACTATGCATACCAAACCAGTCACAAATATGAGCTTGCCGGTGTTGGTAGGGTTGATGCTTCAAACACGCATACGTCGGCCACTTCGGCCAATGTGCTTAATGTTACTTCGGGTGCAGGATTGGATGCAGACGGTGAGTTTTTGTTGTTTGCGCACAATGGCGATAATGGCACCACCTGGACCGACACCGAAACCCCGAACGCAAACTACGAGCGTATTGCTCGCGAATGGCGCTTTGACGAAACAGGCGAACTGGGTACCGTAACCTTTACAGTTGATACGGCCACATTAAGCGCACGCTCTGCTGGTTTTAACAAGTTGTATCTATTGGTTGACGCCGATGGGGACTTTAGCAGCGGCGCTACGCCTTATAAGCTCAACCACGTATCTGGCAGTACCTTTGAAGTGGATTTTGATATTGCTGATGGGGCATACCTTACTATCGCATCCTTTAAATCAACTGTTGAGTTTGAAATTACCAGTTCAACTGGTACCGAAAGTGTTGGTACCGACTCCATTATAATTACACTTAATGAAGCGCTGGATGCCACTGCAACCGTTGACTACGCTGTAACTGGCGGAACGGCAACCGGCTCGGGCACTGACTATACTTTAACCGCTGGTACCGCTACCTTTTTGGCCGGCGAAACTACAGCCGCTATAGTTTTTACCGTAGTAGATGATAGCGATTTGGAAGCTACCGAAAACTTTGTAGTAACGCTTAGCAACCCCACTAATACTTCGCTTGGTACCAATACTACCTTCACGTATTCAATACTTGATAATGATGCCGCTCGAAACGTGGGGCTCACTACCACCAACGGTTCGGGTGGCGAGGGCACGGCAACTGTTGTGGTTGGGCTTACCTTGGACCTTGTAGATAATAGCAACGACGTAACCGTTGACTATGCCGTAACCGGCGGCACTGCATCGGGCGGTGGCGTTGATTATACCCTAGCATCTGGCACAGCAACCATTACATCTGGCCAAACTACGGGTAGCTTTAGTATTGCTATTATTGATGACCTATTAGATGAAAACAACGAAACCATCGTTATTACCCTTAGCAACCCAACCAATGCCAACCTAAGTGCAAACAATACCTATACTTACACCATTCTTGATAACGATGCTACCCCAACGGTATCTTTTGCACAGAGCAGCTCTAGTGGCGATGAATCTACCGCAACGGTAAACCTAGCGGTTAACCTTAGTGCTGTGTCGGGCCTAAATGTTAACGTAGATTACACGCTTAGCGGAACGGCTACTTATGGTGCCGACTATACCGTAGCCAGCGGCAGCATTACCATACCTGCTGGCAGCAGCAGCGCAAACATTATACTTACCATAATTGATGATAATGCCGAAGAACCTAACGAAACGATAGTGGTAACCCTTACCACGGTAGCCAATGCAACAAAAATTACCCCGTTTGTATATACTTATACCATCAATGCAAATGATGAGTTTGGCACTGGCGGCCCAGCTGGTGTTGGCAACGCCACCTCAAACCCTTTATGGTTGAAAGCAGACTACATTACAGGGGCTACTGATGGCGCAGCACTCAGTACCACATGGGTTGACGCATCTGGCAATGGCAATAACGCTTCGCAATCAAACGCAGCCTATCGCCCTATTTACAATCAAAACAGAATCAACGGCCATCCGGCTATTACCTTTGATGGTGTAAATGACTACTTAGACAATGTAGTTTCGTACAATGCACGCACCGTGTTTATCGTGTTCAGTTCGTCGAGCGCTGCCCAAAATACGGCCGAGCTGGCCCAGTTATGGGGAAACTATAGCGACGATGTGCACGTTTCAATCGACCCTCGCACAAGCCCCAACGGCTATAGCTTTGATGGTGGTGGCAGCGCAAGCGCCAGGTACTCACTCAACGGCAACGCTTTGGGCACAGCCGTGTCTAATGGCAATAGCAGCCCATGGAGTTTCAACACCTGGTATATATTAACTGTAGAGTTTACAAGTACCCACGCCCTTACACGCCAAGTAATTGGTTCATTGGTGCCACAATTTACGGTGGGCGACCATGAATTTGGCGGCGATATTGCTGAGATAATCGTTTATAGCGATACCATTGGAGCAACCCGCAGAAACATTGTACAAAACTACTTGGCAGCTAAGTATAACATTGCCATATCAAATGATTTATACAGCTACGAGAGTACTCATGGCGAAGGGATAATTGGTATAGGCAGCTTAAATGGTGTACAAAACCATTCAATTGCCGAATCTTCTGAAATAATTGCTATTGGCAACCCAACTAGTATGGGCGCAGGCGAATATCTCTTTATCGGCCACAATGGTGATGATGAGACTACCTTTGTAAATACTGGATTGCCCAACCTACCAGGCTGTAGCCGTGTAGCCCGCGAATGGCGGATAGACGAAACAGGCGATGTAGGTAGCGTGGATGTTTCAATAGATACCACGCTGCTTGGTACCAAACCTTTGGGCGAAAACCACTATTTACTATTTGTTTACAACAATGAAGATTTTACCAACGGGGTATCTATTTATAACCTGACCTTAAACAACGGTAAATATGTTGCCGCTGGAGTGGATATAAGTGCCGGGCAGTTTATGACCGTAGCAACTGCAAGCAACGTAAGCATAGCCACAGGCGATTTTAACACCGGCAGCAACTGGGCTTCGGGTGCAGTGCCTACCACAGGCACACCCGTAATTGTTACCCAAGGCAATGCGCTTACCCTAAGCGGCAATGCAACTGTGGGTTCGGTAATTATTTCAGCAGGTGGTGTGCTATCTTTAGGCAGCAATAGCATCACTGTAGATGGGGGCGACCTGTTTAATGGCGGTACCTTTAATGCCAATACTGGCACGGTAAACCTTACCGCAAGTGTTAACCAAAGCATAAAAACCAATAGCGACCCTTATTACAACCTTACCATGAATGGCACCGGCGGAGCAACCCTGCTTGATGATGCCACAGTATCAAACACCCTTACCCTTACACAGGGCGTAATTACTACAGGCACTAGCATGGTGCACATTTCAAATAGCACGGCAGCTTCATTGGCTGGCGCTTCAACAGCTAGCTTCATTAATGGCAATTTGCGAAGGGCGTTTGCAACCAACACCGATACGTATCGTTTTCCGGTAGGCAACGGTACCTCAAGCAGCAACTACTTTTATGCTGACGTGGTAAACCAAAACCTTACTGGTATTACCTACATTGATGCCAGCTTTGAACCCCTTGCCAACCACAACGACAATCAGTTGATGGTTGATGAAAATGGCTTTATTGTTCAATCAATGAACGCCACGGGTATCTGGCACCTTAGCCCCAATGTACAACCATCGGGTGGGCTATATGATTTCTACGGTTCCATTGCCAATTTTTCGGGCTTGGTAAACAATGACTTTATCATCGTTAAGCGTGCCTCTGGCTCTACCTCTGGTGCTGATTGGTCTGCCGGTGGCGGTACCTTTAATGCCGACGGCGGCTATGGCCGCATGGTAAGCGATGGTGTGGGTGTATTAATGGGCTTGGCAAGCTTCTCAGAGTTTGGCGCTGGGTCGGGCAGCGTAGGTGGCGCAGGGCTACCAATTGAGCTACTGTACTTTAATGCTAGCCTTACTGATGTGCAAACCGTTGCACTAAACTGGGCTACCGAACTGGAGATAAACAACGAGTATTTTACCATTGAGCGCTCAAAAGATGGCATTGCCTTCGACGAAATAATGACCATTGAAGGTGCGGGCAACAGCATGCAAACCCTATACTACACCGCTACCGATGCACAGCCATTGCATGGCATAAGCTACTACCGCCTAAAGCAAACCGACTATGATGGCGCCTTTGAATACTCTGATTTGGTGACGGTTAACAATGCCGCACAAACCGACATTGACGTTAATATTTACCCTAACCCGGTAACCGGCAGCTCTTTTATCATCGATTTGAGCAATGGTAGTTTCAATGCTAATAGCGACATAGCTGGCACCACCAAGATAGTAAACATGCTTGGCGAGCTGGTTGCCGTGCAACAGGTATCATCACAGGGCAGCAGCAAGGTTACGTTGCCCGAAAACCTCGCAAAAGGCATCTACATATTACAGCTTGACATCAACAATAACGTTACCACCAAACGGTTTGTAACCAAGTAACAACAGCAACCAATTAGGCGAAAGAGCGGGCAGCAATGTCCGCTCTTTTTATGTTTATATGGTCACGTCTCTTCAACTTTTGCCAATATATTGCCATATTTATTGCATGAAAGGGCATTCGAACATTCCGTCTCCACCCATAGTACCAGATGGGTACCTTAACAATGTGCCAGGCTATAATAAAGAAGTATTAAAAGTGCTGGCTTCGTTTATTGTGTTTATTGTTGCTTATGTTTTCACGTTTATTATAGCTGTATGCTTATGCTTAGGTTTAGGCTGGTTAGGGCTAAATTTAATAGTGAAGAACAGCGGAGTGCTGCCGATTTTGTTTGGAGCCATTTGTCTTGGGTCAGCTTTCTTTATGCTGTTTTTTTCACTACGTTTTTTCGTTAGGGTCAAAAATGAAGACCCCGAACTACGAGAGCTTTTGCCAAAGGAAGCGCCGGAGCTGTTTGAGCTGATTGCCCAAACCGCTGCTCAAGTAAAAGCGCCCATGCCAAAAAAGGTTTACATAAGCATGGAGATGAACGCCAGCGTGTGGATACCTAATGGTTGGCTTAATCCATTGCTAAAGCCCAACAAACACCTTACGCTTGGGCTGCCCCTTTTAGCTAGCTTAAACAAGAGCGAGTTAAAAGCAATTTTGGCACATGAATTGGCCCATTTTTCGCAAAGTACCACTTGGCTTACTGGCTACCTTTCCATTGCTACCCTCTCGATGCAGAAAATATTATACAGCGATGATGGCATGCAAAGCATATTTGAGACTATAAACCGATACTATATCTTAAGAAGTATTGCCTCGGTTACGTTGTTTTTTATCGGCATTTTACACCGCATCCTCATCAAAGCCTATGACTATTTAAACTATACCTATCAAGGGCTATCAAGAGCCATGGAATACCATGCCGATATCACCTCGGCATCAGTTGCGGGCACCTATAATACTATTCACGCACTCAGGCGCTACGAGCTAGCGGTAGTAAATTACGAAAGGGTTATCGGCCACATTGGCAACATACATGATCAACATAAAAAACAGTGTATAGACCTTATCTTTTTCCATAGCAAAACCTTACATGGCATTGGCGAGAGTAATCGCTTGGCCTTTGAGCCTACCTCAAACTTACCCCTAATCAGTGATGAGGATTATAAGCGCCTTTTGACAACGAGGATTAAGTATTCCGATTTATGGTCGTCGCATCCTACTCTGCACGAGCGTGAAGCCTTTCTGCGCAGCCATCCGTTGCCCGAAGATGCCAAGACCAATCGCGAATCAGCACTGCTACTTTTTGCCAATATCGATAAACTAGGTGAGGAGCTGACCCTTGACTTTTTTAGTGCGGCCCGAAAGGCGATAAAAGAGCAAGCCAACCCGGGTTTTCCGATAGTGAGCGAGCATGAAGTAGGCATATTGGATAATGAGCCTTATGATGAACTGCTAAAAATAGAACTGGGCAAACAGGCTTTGGCGCCTCATTATGGCAACTACTATTTTATGCGAGACATTATTAGCTTTGATGTTGATGCTGAGCTAAAAAAAGCTACCCTCGTAACTGAGCAGTTTGATGTAGCCAACCTGTATAATGCCGATAAAGATTTGCTGGCCGAAAAATTCAGATTTGCCAACGAAGCGTGGCAAGTGCTGTTGGCCATTGCTAACAAACAAATAAAGGCGGCATACTTTGAGCTTGATGATGTATCATATAAAGTTGACCAAGCCGCTGCGCAAGCCACCAACCTCGAAAAAGAAACCAACCAATACAAAAGCGAACTAGCCAAGCATGATATTTTCGTTTTTCTTTGTTTTTACTATAAAGCCAAGCAACATTCAGCAGCAGCAGCTGAGCGATTTAAATTGCTGCAAAGCGGCCTGGGAGTAGTAGATGAAATAACTAACCGCTGCTTTAATCAATATGTAAATACCCAAAGCGTATTGATGAGCCTTAATACCGATACCCCAGACGATGCCGTTGAGCAGGCCAACAAATGGCTTAACCAAGCAGAAAACGAAACAGGTGAAATACTGTTGCAGCTAAACAAGTTAAAAGACAACCCCAGTGCAGCTTTTATTGATGGATTTAAAACCATTGGCGAAACTGTATTAAGTAAACCGCTGCAAAGCTTAAGCATAACCGTTTTGGATTATGATAAAAGCGTTGCCTATTTCCAACAGCTGGAAGAGATATACGGCAACATGCTTCAACTTTATCAGGAGTGTTTTAAAGCCCTGATTGCAGAAATGGACAAGATAATACTTGAGAGCTTGCCCGAGGAAAGCCCCCCAAATGCAAGCGAATAGTTGCCCGTTGGAATTTACTCAATTTCGTACCTTTACCCAATCAATCAATTGCATACAAAATGAAACCCTGGCACTTAATTGCCGTTAGCTTGAGTGTGGTAATTATTACGTTATCGCTTATTGGGTTTTTGCTGCCCAGTAGCTACCGTGTGGAGCGGGCTATAAGTATTGATGCGGCTACACCTGATGTATACACCACCATTAGCGACCTTAACACCTGGCCCGATTGGAGCCCTTGGCAAAAAGGTGAAGACCCTACCTTGGTTTATACTTTCGAAGGTGCTATTGGCGCCCCCGGCAGCAAGCTAAGTTGGCACGGAGATAATGTTGGCTCAGCAGAAATTACCATAACCAATACCAACCCTAGTGATGGGCTATACTATACCATTACCACAGCTGGCGAACCAGTGGCGGAGGGCAAAATACGCTTTTTGGATAAAGGCGATGAGCGCACCCGGGTGGCCTTTGAATATAGCGCCGCACTTGGCTGGAACCCAGTGCAACGTTTTGCGGGCCTGTTTGCCGAAGGTAAAGTTGGCCCAGAATTTGAAGCATCGCTGCTGCGATTGAAAGACCGATTAGAAAATTAACATCTACAAGCACATGCGCAATCTCCATATATTTATCTTTCTATTGATTGGCATTGTTGCAATAGCCCAACCAAAGCCCGAATTGCGCAAAGTTGAGCTTTACGACAAAAAAGTGACCATTTTGCTGCCAGCAAGCTTTACACCTATGCTTGCTGCAGAGATTGCAAAGCGCTACGACCCAACCAGTCCGCCAGATTACGTTTACAGTGGCACCGAAAACAACGCCAATATTGCCTTTAGCAACAGCTACCAGCAAGCTCCAACAGATGAAGCTGGCATGGTAGCGCTTGTAAAAAGCCTGAAAGAAAGTCTGGAACAAACCCACCCTGCCATGTTTTGGGTAGGTACCAATGCCGCTACCCAAACAGGAAAGGTAATAGGGCAACTGGAGTTTAAATCGCTTACGCCAGATAACATAATGGTGTACAATGTGTTGTATTTACTACCCGTAAACAGCCAAGTGGTTATAGCCAATTTCAGTTGCGAGTGCAGCAGCGCCGATGCTTTGGTGGCTGCCGGCAAAGAGGTGCTGGCAAGTATAAAATTCGTGAAATAGTTACACCAGCCTCGCAATGGGCACAAATTTCTCAAACACCCGCTCGGTGTGAGGGGCATCTTTTAGCTCATCGGTAAGGTCTTGGCCGGCCCAATGCTCATAGTGTTTGCCGTTGCGCCACAGGCGGCTATTGGTAAGGTCGTATATCAATCCTTTGTAGGCTACCCATATCTCATCCTTATCTTGCCCATTTCGCAGGGCCAGTTGAAACTTGGTGTAGGTAGGCAGGGTATCTAAACTCACAGCAAGCCTTTTTCCGCAAGGTACTCAGCAATCTGTATGGCATTGGTAGCGGCACCTTTGCGCAGGTTGTCGCTCACCACCCACATGTTCAAGGTATTTGGCTGGCTCTCATCGCGGCGGATACGGCCTACATACACATCATCGGTATTGTGTGCGTGTATTAATGGCATGGGGTATTGCAGGTTCTTTACATCATCCAGCACGGTTACACCTGGGGCATGCTCTAGTAAAGAGCGCACTTCGGCCAAATCAAACTCGTTTGCAAACTCTACGTTTACTGCTTCACTATGCCCGCCCATTACCGGTATGCGCACGGTGGTGCTGGTCAATTTAATGCTGTCGTCGCCCATAATCTTACAGGTTTCGTTCACCATCTTCATTTCCTCTTTGGTGTAGCCATTGTCCATAAACACATCAATATGCGGAATCACGTTCATATCAATTGTATAAGCATAAGCCTTATTGCCAGTATACTCTTCGCCAGCTAAAGATGCAGCACGCTCTCCGTTAAGCTGGTCAACGGCCTTCACACCCGTGCCCGTTACCGATTGGTAGGTGCTTACCACCACCCTCTTAATTTGGTATTGCAGGTGCAATGGCTGCAAAGCCACTACTAGCTGTATAGTGCTGCAATTAGGATTGGCAATAATTTTATCCTCTTTGGTAAGCACATGGGCATTCACCTCAGGCACTACCAATTTGTTAATTGGGTTCATGCGCCAAGCGCTGCTGTTATCAATAACGGTAATGCCCGCTTTGGCAAACTTCGGTGCCCACTCCAACGAGGTGCCACCACCAGCCGAAAACAAGGCTACCGCAGGTTTTGCCGCTATGGCATCTTCCATGCTTACCACCTTATAGCCTTTACCCTTAAATTGTACTTCTTTGCCAATGGAACGCTCCGAGGCAACTGGTATCAATTCGGTTAAGGGGAAGTTGCGCTCTGCCAATACTTCCAGCATTTTGGTACCTACCAGTCCGGTGGCACCTACAACGGCTACTTTCATAAGGATGATAATTTTGGGGGCAAAGATAGATAAGTATTAGACACAAGACACAAGAAATGTCACCCTGAGCGGCGTCGAAGGGCGCAAGACAGAAGAAACTTTTGGTGTTTAGCTTGCGCTAAACAGTATTTTGGGTATAGCTAGCACCAATCATTTCCTCAAAAAAAGTTTGAAAACAAAAATCTTGCGTCTTGTGTCTTGTGTCTCAAAAAATTACTGCTTCAAATGGAAATACTGCCCCAACCCAACGGTGAATATCCAATTGCCGATGAGGCCGTGCACGATGGAGGCAATTAAGATGGATTTGTAGCGATAGTAAAGCCATGCATAGATAAACCCTCCCAACGTAGAAAGGCCCACAGTAAGCCAATGGCCGAACATAAGGTGCGCCGCACCGAACAAAATACCGTTTACAAAAATGAGCATCCACGGGTTGGCAAATAGCTTTTTATAACGCTCCATAAAAAAACCGCGGAACAACAACTCTTGCGTAATGCCCGAAAACAGCGGATAAAAACCCATAATGGCCAGCCAGCGCCAAGGTTCTTGTATCGGCATAATGAAAAGCTGATCGGGCGTGGTATAGTATACAAACAGGGTGCTGCTTATGGCAAATAGGCCGAACAAACCCCACAAGTACCTCCAATCTTTAAAGCCATTGAGACCAAACACCCGGTTGCTTACCGCTGGGTGCCGAATGATATAGGTAACGGCCACTACCGACAATAGCAGCATGGTAACAATAAAATGGAAAGGCAGTATTTTGAAATAATGCAGGAACGGAATACCGCCAAACAATACCAGCATCTCCGCCCAAAGAAACGTTTTGCGGGAGCTGGAAAGGGTATTGGAGGTAAGTAAACGTTGGTTCATAATCAATTCAGACCCCGAAACTATACAATCCGTTGCATTTGTTTATCGTCCTTACTCCGAAATCCACTCCGAAACTATTACTTCTCGCGTGCTGCGTTTAATGGCATATAGCTTGTTACCGTGCCAAGCAATGCCCTGCCCTTCGCACTCCACGGGGTAGGTACTCACGTACTCCAACACCTTGCCTTCTTTCGGAAAGCGCACTTTGTAAACCTCGGCAGCATCGTGGCCGGTAAGATATAGCTCGCCATCGGGCCCGAAAGCGCCACCAGAAATGCTCTTTGGCTCAATTTTGGCAACCAATTCCTTTGGCAAATAATAGCTATCGGTTCGCTCCCACCCTACATTGAATTTATCCAGTCGGGTATCTGCTGAAGTTCGGCCAGGCTCGGCTTTGCTGCCCGTGTAATGCGCAAACAACACATAAAAAGCATCGTTGTGCCACAATACAATATTAGCAGCACCGTCCCAAGCACCAAATTCCAAGGTGCGATAGTGCTCCATGGTTTTGGCATCCAATATCTCAATGGTGCTAATGCGCGGCACAGCGGGGTAATTGCTATGCGCCATGTATAACTTGCCGTCCTTTATAAAACCACTGTTAAGGTGCTTAATGTGGCTATCGGGCTCGGGTTGCCACGTTGCTACCTTTTTGCCCTGCAAATCATACTTTACCACTTGGGCATCATCGATTGCATAAAAGTGCTTACCATCGGCAGCTACGGCTTGCTTGGCTTCGGGTGTTGGGTAGGTCTTGATGGTTTTAAACGAGCCATCCTTGGCCCACAGCAAGGCACATAATATGGCTATAAATGCAAGTGGCTTCATGTTTCAATAGTAAGGATTTTAAAGGGATTAGCCTATCCAAATGATTGATTTTGCAATAAGTTAATTTGGAGTATTAATAGAGCAATTGAAAACCGTTGAAACGGTTGATGTTAAATTTTTTACCTCATTACCCACGTTTGAAAACGTGGGCTATAATATTTTTAAAAACTAGCCCATGGTTTCAACCATGGGAAACAGAAGGTAAATTTGGTTTTAACCGTTTCAACGGTTTAATTGTTAATCTTAACTAAAGAGACAACTTAACCTGCCTAACCCTTTCCCCATTTATTTCCGAAATTTGCCCTAGCAACAAGCACACAGCATGAAGTATTTGATAGCAGGATTGGGCAATATTGGTAGCGACTATGAGCACACCCGACACAATATCGGGTTTGATGTTTTGGATTATTTGGTGCGCAAAGAAGGTACTATTTTCCGTACCGAAAGGCATGGCGACATTGCGGAGATAAAGCACAAGGGCCGTACCTTCTATCTGCTAAAACCCAATACTTACATGAACCTTAGTGGCAAAGCCATCCGCTATTGGTTGCAGCAGCTGCGCATACTGCCGTTTGATTTGTTGGTCGTAACCGACGACATTGCCCTACCCACCGGCAAACTACGCATGCGCAAGCAGGGTAGCGACGGCGGCCACAATGGCCTAAAAAGCACCACCGAAATGCTCCTTACCCAAGACTATCCGCGCCTACGCTTTGGGGTGGGCAACAATTTCTCCAAAGGCCGCCAAGCGGAATATGTGCTAGGTAAATGGGATAAAAACGATGAACCCTTGGTGCAGGCCGCCATCGAAAAAGCCGCCGAAGCAGTATTGGCCTTCGGCACCATAGGCATTGAGCGCACTATGAACGAGTATAATACTAAGTGAGTTGACTAGTTGTTAGTGACTGGTAACTAGCATTATTAAAGTCACCTTTGCGAACGTTGCCTTAAACTTTGCGTTCGTTGCGGTTAGTTGCACAATACATTTGCTGTTTAATACGATTATCCACAACGGGGTCTTATATCGCTAGAATAGGGTAACACCCTATTAACGAATTGCGTTTCCGGAAACTCATTATGTACGTCGGGAGGTACCCGACGCTAATGATATGGTGCCCCGTTGGGGCGAAAAAAAGGTTACCGAGAGTAATATTTTAGAACGGGTATTTTCCTTCCTTAATCATATAGTTGGCTATTTCGCGGCGCAGGTGCTGCGGGTTGATGCGATTGCTGATGCTGAAACGGTATGCAGTACGCATCATCAGCTTCTGCTCAAAACCATCGGTATAGCTCAATATGGCATCTTTGGCAGCCTTGAAAATCTTTTGATTGGCCTCATATACATACAGTTTAGCCATGTTTACCTGCTGCTGTAGTTTCTCCGCATCGGCATTGCTTTTGCTCAGCTGCAAAGCCTTTTCGGTGCGCAATACCGTTGATTCGGCCACATAAATTTCTATCATCATGTCGGCGGCGTTCATCAGTATCTCTTGCTCCTCTTGCAATTTCAAACCGAACTTTTGCGCAGCGCGGCCGGCCACTAGCAGGCATAGTTTTTTGTGGTTATCCAAGGTAGCCAACTCCTGACCAAAACGGCCACCGTACGATTTTTTGAAC
>JAGYJT010000036.1 GCA_018401955.1 Chitinophagales bacterium
GCCTTTTGCGCGATTTGGCCAAGGAGGGGCTGGGGGTGGTCAGCGCAACCCGCATAAATACTCACTTCCTGCACGACAAAACCCTGTTGGTCCGTGGTCGATGGTCGATGGTCCAAACGAGGCAAGCTACGGACTAATCAACCAATCCACCCTCCTCAATCCAAGAAGTCCACATCCACATCAAATGGGTACTTCATCAGTTGGCGCAGGCCTTCGGCGGCAGGTACGCCTTTGAAAAGGGTAAAGTATATGGTGCTAATGATAGGAACTTTCACCTTGTAGTAGTCGGCCAAAAGCTTTATTATTTCCACGGTATTGATACCTTCAGCTACCTCGTCGCTGGTGTCCAATATCTGTTGCAGGGTTTCGCCCTTGCCCATGCGGTAGCCCACGGTAAAGTTGCGGCTGGTGGTACTCGATGAGGTTGCGATAATATCGCCTATACCCGCAAGGCCCAAAAAGGTCTTTACATCGCCACCCAACACCCGCCCAATGCGTATAATCTCGCCCAAGCTTTTGGTGATGAGCAAGGCACGGGCATTTTCACCCAATTCGAGGGCTGTTAGCGAGCCTGATGCCAGTGCAATGATGTTCTTTAATGAACCGGCCAGCTCAACGCCGGTAAGGTCTTTGCTGCCGTATACTTGAAAACGGTGGCTTTTGAGGGCGTTGCGCCCTAAGCGTATCACCTCATCAAAATGGCTGGCAATAACCGCTCCGGCAGGCTTGTGTTGCGATAGCTCGCTGGCCAAGTTTGGACCCGAGATGCAGCCCACGCGCACCACTATGGTTTCTTTGCGAATGAGTTCGCTCATAGTGTATATACTGTCGCGGCCAAGCTCTTTGATATCCTCTTGCTTCTCCTCCTCGCTTACATTGATGTGGAAACCCTTGGTACCATGTATCAATATATGGTCGGGGCGCAGGTATGGCACCATTTGCAACAATACATCTCTAAAATAAGCTGATGGTATAGTGGGGAAGATGAGCGTACAGGTTTCCGTCACTTCCCTAATATCGCCTGTTGCCCTCACACGTTCGTGGATAGCTTGGTTAGAGTTTTCGCGCTTAATGTTAATATTATCAATAGCCTCTTGGCGGCGTGCGTATATCAGCACATCGTAGTTTTCGGCTATGAGGTTGGCCAAGGCGGTACCAAAACTGCCTGCACCTACTACACCCACGGTTTTCATATCAGACATATGGTGCCAGTTGATAGCCTTCAAGGCGGTTATGGTAAAACAATAGCAATTTCAAATCTTCGCTGGTAATGTCTCCGTCTTTGTTGCGCATTACCGTTCTAGCATTGTGGTACAGGCCTACGTTCTCTATACCATGTTGTATCAAGTCATCCAATCCGTTTTCACGGAAATGTCTTGGCGTTTTTATCTTGCCCTCTGCCTCTAGCTCGTATATACGGTCGCGCACCCGCTCCACGGCAGCCCTAAAATCGTCGTACTTTATCACTCGGTCTTCTTTTGGAAGGCGCAGAATATCATACAAATCGTGCCTGCGGAAACGCTTGCGCAACATGGTAAAGGCCACATAAGCCACCATATGGCTGCTAAACACCACATTGTATTCATGAAATTTCTTAACAATTACATCGCCGAGCAACTTTACGTACTCAGAGTTGCGCTGGGTATCTTCCCGCAATTCGCCGTTGCTGAGGAAGTACTTCTTAATGTCGATTTCCTCGCCGCGCTTATCTATACTCTTGCCATCTGGTGTTACCAGGTTGCCAAATAGGTCCATGCAAGGGGCGTACGAAAGGTATATTTTAGAGCTTTTGGTAAAGAATTTCCAGATAAAGCTCAACATCTTAAACGAGGTACTAAACCTATCGTTCTCTACCAAATACTGTTCTTTGCCGGTAGCTTTCAGGTGCTCATCAATAAGCCCTGGGGCCTCTAGCACAAAGTGGTAGCTGATGGTAACGGGTACCACAATTATCTTTTTGGCCTCCTCTGGATTGCCTTCTTTTTCGGCTTTAAGGTAGTTAAGGTACTGTGCATCCATGGCCGTGCCAAGCAAGCCAAGTTTCAGGCGCTTTTCAACCTCACCGCTTCTAGAGCGGGTACCTCCAGGGAAAAACAAACTGTGCACCCCATCGTGCAATGCTTGGGTGCTATACTCTTTAAGGGTTTCTAGGTAAATAGGATGCTTTTTGCGCCTATCAACCTTATAAGCACCCAATCGCTCAATAAAGTATGCCAATATGCGGATGCCAAACAGGTTGAGCCCGGCACCATATATAAAGGCAGGCAGGCCCATTTCGTGTATGGCCCAGCCAATTACCATACTATCGAGGTTGGTAATGTGGGTAGGTACAATTATTACGGTATGTTTTTTAGCTAGTTCGCGTATATTCTCCAAATCGCCTTCATATATAAAGCGGTTGTGGGTACTAAACTGTTGGCTCAGTTTTTCTTTGAACTTTATGCCCAAGTTGCTCCTCAGCAAACGCGAAAAGCCAAAGGGCAAGGCACGGCTAGCAAACTCGTATATAGATGGGTCGAAGTTCCCGATAATCTCATTGGTGTAATGCGATATCATAGAGTTGAGCATCTCTCGGGCCTCTTCTTCCTGCTTTTGCGGGTCCTCGGTCATGCCATTTATCCGCACTAAGCGCCTCTTCAATTCAGCCCAATACTCTTTTTCGTCTTCAGGGTCGGCTTTCCAAGGTTTATCGGTAAGCCTTATACGCTCCGCATATACGGTGCGCGCCAGTTCGTCAAGCAGGGCCTCTTTGGTAGGATAGGCTTTATTTAGCTGGGCAGTGGTGCTCTTTATTACATCTTGTATAAACTCATACCGCTTGGTGCTGAGCTTGTATATGGGCCATTGCTCAATATCGGGTATGATAGGTGGTAAGCTACCTTTCAGTTGAATTGGGTTGTTGTCGGTTGGTTGCTGCATAGGGCATGCCTCATAAAACGTATGGGGTGAAATTATGGCTTTTTTCGGAAATGGTCGATGGTCGACGGTCCATAGTCGATGGAAAGCCTTTTAGCGGTACTTTTAAGATTGGATATAAAAAGCAAGAGGCGCTATAAATAACGCCTCTTATGCAATGATGCTTATGCCATGGACCATGGACTATGGGCCATCGACCAATATCTATCTCTTTTTCTTCAAGTCACGTATTGGCTGGCCAAGGATGCTTTCGGCTTCCTCGTCGGTAATACGTACACCGTCTTTGTAAGGTACTAGCCAAGAGTCTTTTATACCCATTTTCTTCATATCTGTTTCAAAACCCTTCGCTGCTTCAAATGATGTAAAGTAACCGATAACATATTTATTAGTGCCATTTACATCTTCGTAGCTAATCTTTTTGGTTTCGGTAAAGTATTGATTGATGTTGAACTTTTGGTAAGCACCAATCTGTACTTTAAATGCAATGCCACTGGGTGTAGCATTCACAGGATCAACCACTACTGGGGCAGGTTTAAGCTTTTCGGCTGTCAACTCATCTTCCAACTGATTAATTTCGTCATCTTTTTGGGTAACTGCGGTTTTTAAGCGCTCGTTTTCGGCTTCAAGGTTTTTTATTTTGCTGTTAAGCTGGCTCACCATGGCATTCAAGTCATCCTTGCTCAGCTTTTTTACCTTTTCCTTTTTCTTCTTTTTTTCTTTCTTGCTCTTTTTACCGTCATTCTGCCCTTGGCTGTCATCTGTATCGGCTTGGGCGAAGGCATTAGTTGCAGGCACCAATGCCAAAACTATCATTAACAGCGATACGATTACTTGCTTTTTCATTCCGTAGGATTTGTGGTTTTGTAGTATTAATGTCTAAAACTAAGCATTATCACTAATAATAATCACCTTTGTAGTACGCAAGTAATGGTAGTTGAAATTGTTAATTGCGCATATTGTTGTACACTTTTGTAAAATGCTATGGGTTTAAAATTGCCGATATTTCCGCTGGGCTTGGTTGTTTTTCCGGGTGAAAAGCTTAACCTGCATATATTTGAGCCGCGGTATAAGGAGCTGCTTAGTGATGTTTTGCAAGAGCATATAACCTTTGGCATACCATCTTATATTGAGAACGAATTGAAGCCTTATGGCTGCGAAGTGGAGCTTTTGGGCGTTGAAAGGGTATATGCAAAGGGCGAGATGGATGTACGAACCATTGGCAAGCGCATATTTCGTATAGCCGATTTGATTAATCCAATGCCAGGCAAACAATACTCAGGAGCATATGCTGATTATGTGGATCATGTAAACAATCCGGACCCAAAACTGGGAGTTGAGATTGTGCAAATGATGCGTCAATTGCACCTAACGTTAAAGGTTGAAAAGGAAGAGTTAAAAGGGATGGACGAAACATTCACTACCTTTCAGCTAGGCCATTTTGTGGGTTTTAATGTGCAACAAGAGTATGATTTTATGACTTTACCCAGCGAGCGCGATAGGCAGTTTATGATATTGGAGCATTTAAAGCGCATACTGCCTTATGCCAATGAAACGGAAAGGCTTAAGGAACGCATACAGGCCAATGGCCACTTTAAAGATATTTTGCCACCCACTATTTAAGGCTATTACTTTTTGAATTTGGCCTTAATCCATTCAACCAGTTTGTTTGATTTTTGCTCTATCCAGCCATCATCTTTGCTATCACCTATTAATATGCTCACTGGTTCAAGCCTATCCACCTGGTCGCAAAGTATTTTTACAATGCCCATGTAGGGTATAGCTATTATCATGCCTGGTATACCCCATATACCGCCTGCCACTACTACGCCAACTATTGATGCCATAGGGTTGATGGAAACTTTTCCGCCCACGATAAGTGGCTCCAGAAAATAGCTCTCAATAAACTGTACAAACGCAAATAGGCCCATTATAGCAAATATGGGCCACATTTCTTTACTGGTTATCAATACCATGGCCATCGGCATTAAGCCGCCAATTAAATTACCAATGTAAGGTATGATGCTTAAAAATGCTGCGATAATACCAAGCAGCACTCCGTATTTTACACCGATAATACTAAGCCCGATGGAGTAACAGATAGCTAAAAACGTGATGAGCATTAATTTGCCAAACAAGTATTGGGGTGCTACTTTGCTTATTTTATCCAAAGTTTTTGCAGCTTCATCTTGGTTGTCTTTACTGGCAAATTTGATGAAGGCCCGTTTTATACGTTTGTGGTAAAGTAAGAATAGCAGCGTGTAAATAAACGATAGAAAGAAGTTGGTCATGCCTTGCGTGGTGGCACTGAATATGCCACCAGCTTTGTTTTTAACAGTTGTAAGCATTTCGTTTACGCCATCATTAGCGGCGGTTTCAAGTTCTGCTCTGCTGTAGTTTGAGTTGCTTTGCACAAAGCCCATCAATTCTTCAACCCTTGAATTGGCACTGTTTTTTAACTCTTCATAATTATCAACAAAACTGTACGCTTGCACCGAGACCAAGCTAAAAACACCAGCCATAAATAGTACTACCAACATTAAAGACATAATGGCTGCTAATACCCGGGGTATGTTCCAGCTCATTAGCTTTTCCATAACCGGGGTTAACAGCATAGCTAGCAAAGCTGCTATAGCAATTGGGGCCAACAAGCTTTTACCGAAAACCATGGCTAGGATAAGAATGGCTACAATTATTAAAGTGTAGGCGACAATTGAAATCCTTTGTAATGGTTGTAACATAGTTGGCGGTTTTTTACACTTAATAGCTATTGTTATGCCAAGGTGCAATTGCACCATGCTAGGATAATTAAAATTGCAGCACGGGTCATTTTTTCTACACTATGCCACTTAGTTGGGGAATTAAAATCTACATTATTATTAGTGAAGGCACCTTAAAAAACTTTGTGCGCTTAGCTCTTAAACAGCATATTTGTAAGGTGAAAGTAATATGTGCATTTATGGGGTGTTTGGTTTGGGCAGCCACTGTGTTGGCCCAATACCCTTATTATCATAGTATTACTACCGAGGAAGGTTTGCCGAGTAACGAAGTGTACAGCATAGTTCAAGATGCGGATGGATTTATATGGATAGGTTGCGATGCAGGACTATATAGATACAACGGTATCACGTTTAAACAATTTAGAAACGAGGCACAAAATAGTAGAGTGTTAACTGGATTAACCATCTCCTCATCGGGCCGTATATATAGCTATAACTTCAACAACCAAATATTTTATGTCGAAAACGATAGTTTGCACGAAGTTGAAGGTTTAAACAAAGTAATTACTAACATAGCTGCCGATAAGAGCGGGCAATTGTGGGTTTCTGGTACCGATGGGCTGTTTATCTATAATGAGCAAGCAAATACTTGGCAGCACTTTAATCCGAATGTGAGAAGTGCCCGAGGTATAATGGTGGACAACGCAGGCGATGTTTGGTTTTTGGATATAGCCGCGGATTTAGTAGGTAGGGTGCATAAGGGTGAAAGCTATTTTTATACCGTGCATAGCAATGCTGCTTCGCTTAGTTTGGCTGCTTGCTACATTTCCGCAGGGCCAAAAGGTGCTTGGTTGTTATCATTAGATAATGGGGAATTATATGAGTTGGATGGCGAGGTTTTTGAGCCAGTGTTATCCAAAGGTATTGTTGATGCACTTAAAGGCCGAAAGTACAATCATTTGCTACAATTATCTGATGGGCGACTATGGTGCTTTTCATTTAGTGGGGTGTTAGTATATAACCTCGATACCGATGAAACAGAACTACTTTATGATGGTGTTTCTTTATCCAATGCAATAATTGGCCAGGAGGGGGGGACTTGGCTCACATCGTTGCACAAAGGGCTGCTATACATACCCGATATGCGCTTATACAATTGGAATGCTACGCACGGAGCCTTGCCATCTAGCAGCACCACTAAATTGGATTTGTATGAAGATACATTATACTATGCCACATCTGATGGTTATATAGGCAGTTTTGATTTGCAAAATGACAGCATCCAAAACCATTACGTAGGTGCTCGTACAGATGTGAATGGATTGTATTTTGATGGTGCCCGCAATACTCTGTTTTTCAGCAGCGCTAGCATAATATATGGTTGGCAAAACGGTCGGGCTGAGTTAATAATTAATAATGCTCCGCCAGTTAAGTCAATACTTAAGGCAGGTGGCAAAGTATATTATGCAACCTCGCTTGGCTTACATGTAGCTGATACTATTTTTGGCGACAAATCAACACGGAAGCTTATAGATACTTGGTGCAGAGATTTGCTTTACGTACCAGTTGGGCAGCAATTGTGGGCAGCTGGTGATGATGGTATAAAAGTGCTGAATGCCTACACCGGTGAAATAGATACAAGTTTACTTACAGGTACGCAAGTAATAGCAATAGCTCAAAATAGTGAAACAGTATTTGCGCTGTTATATACAGGGCAAGTGGTGTCAATAAGCAATGGGTATAGTGTCAATTTAGTATCTACTTTGCCCAATGAAGCCAATGGTGCTGATTTGGAGATTGCTGAAAACCAACTGATGATAGCTACTAACCAAGGGCTAATGACTTACGAGTTATCATCCCAAACTTGGCTCAAATTAAACAAGATATCAGGACTTTCATCCAACGATATAAAAGCTGTGAAGCTATATAAGGAACAGATTTGGATTGCTACCGGCAATGGACTGCAGACCGTACCATTGCGGTATAGCTACACTAAGCCCAAAGCAAAAGTTTATCTTAAAATATTGTCTGTAAATGGGTTGCTGTTAAATACTTTGCCACCAAACCTGATGCTTAACTATGGTGACGTATTGAGCTTTGTTCCGGAGGCAGTTGCTTTCAGTTCTATGGGTAAGCACCACTATGCTTATCAATTGTTTCAGGGAGACACTGCTTGGCAGCTCTTGCCCGCCTCTACACAGCAGTTTTCGCTACCCAGTATTGCCCCAGGGCCGTTTACGTTTCAATTGAAAGTAATTGATCATTTGGGCCGAGACTCTGGTAATATTATCACGCTAAAAGGTTACATGCAGCCACCTTTTTGGCAGCGGTGGTGGTTTTATTTATTGGTATCAGCGGCTGGTGTATTGTTGGCATTTGTTGGCTTTAGGTACCGGTTGCAAATTTTAAGGCGAAAACAGCAGCAGGAAATAGAACGGGTGCAGTTGCAAAATGAACTGGAGCTATCGCAACAAGCGGCTCTCAAAGCACAAATGAATCCCCATTTTATTTTTAACGTACTTAATTCCATAAAGAGCTACATTTACGAAAACGATAGAAAAAGTGCAGGTGAGTATTTAGGTACCTTTGCAAAACTCATTAGGCGCATTCTCACCATGAGTGGTGCTGCCAACGTTAGCCTTGAAGAAGAACTAGATACTCTTAAGCTTTATATTGAGCTAGAGGCCATGTTGCTCGAGCCGCCCTTTGATTATACTTTGATTGTTGCCCCTAACATTGATTTGCATGGCAAACGTATACCATCATTGTTAATTCAACCGTATATTGAGAATGCCTTTCAACATGGTTTAAGGCACAAGCAAGGTATTAAGCAATTGACCATTTCCATTAGCCATGAAAAGGATAATTTGAAGATTACCATTGATGATAATGGAGTAGGGCGAAAGGCTGCAGAACGTTTAAATAAAGACCGTATGCCTGGGCATCAATCTTTTGCTAGCAATGCAAGCGGTAAACGCCTAGCTTTGCTAAACAAAAGTCAAGCCAATAGCGCTGATGTAGTGTTTGTTGATAAAACTGATATAAAAGACGAGCCAGCTGGAACCACAGTAATTATTACCATAAAAACAGCATGAGCCAAAACATAACCGCCATAATAGTAGATGATGCTGCACCAGCCAGACGGCTTTTGAAACTCATGCTTACCGAGCACGCTCCTCAAATTTACCTGTTAGGAGAAGCTAGTAATGCCAACCAAGCCCTTGATATGGTGAAGCAGCTACAACCCGATGTGGTTTTTTTGGATGTAGAAATGCCTGGTAAATCGGGCTTGCAGGTTGTTGAAGAGTTGCATAACGCATGCTTGCCCTGCGATGTGGTTTTTACTACTGCTTATAACAAATATGCGATTCAAGCATTCCGCCTATCTGCCGTTGATTATTTGCTAAAGCCCATTGATGAGGTTCAGCTTGTTGAGGCTGTGCAAAAGTTGATGGTAAAGAAAGCAATGAACAATACCAATATGCACTTAAAACAGTTGGTTGAGAATTTAAAAACAAAAACACCTACCTCAATCTCAATACCAATTGTAAACGGGTATGAATTTGTGAAGCTCCAAAACATTATCAGCATCAAGGCCGATGGCTCCTATGTAAATATCATTTTAGCTGATGGGCAGCCAATAGTAGTTTCAAAAAACTTAAAGTACTTTGAGCAATCGCTAGAAGGATTTGGGCAATTTGTGCGGGTCCATCGCTCATACATAATCAACCTGCAGCAAATGAAACGCTTTGAGCGCAGTGGCCGCGGTACTATTGTAATGAACGATGACAGCGAAATAGATTTGGCTCGCGACCGCAGGGATGGTTTCTTTGCCGTATTAGAACAGTTTGCAAAGTAGCAGGTGTTTTTTACTCCGTTAACAGTTATACACGGTTATTGAAAGAACTATCGCCCAAAACTCGATGTTATCACTATATTTGTTGGGCAATGCCCAGAGGGCCAAAAGCAATTGAAATACTATGGTACAATTTGAGCGGTTTACGCTAGATAACGGCCTACGGGTATTGGTACAAGAAGACCAAACTACTCCACTGGCTGCAGTGAATATTTTATATGATGTAGGTGCACGTGATGAAACGCCTGACAAAACAGGCTTTGCGCATTTGTTTGAGCACTTGATGTTTGAAGGCTCTGCTAACATAGAAAATTTTGATGAGCCATTGCAACGTGCAGGTGGTGAGAGCAACGCCTTTACCAACAACGATATTACCAACTACTATGATGTGCTACCAGCTGCAAACCTTGAGACGGCCTTTTGGTTGGAGTCGGATAGGATGTTGAGCTTGGATATTAACGAAGACAGCCTTGAACTGCAGCGCAAGGTGGTGATTGAAGAGTTTAAAGAGAACTATCTTAACCAGCCCTATGGCGATGTTTGGCACTTAATTAGTGAGTTGGCCTACAAAGTGCACCCTTATCAGTGGCCCACTATTGGTAAAAACTTAGCGCACATTGAAGGTTTTAAGCTTGATGATGTTACCCAATTTTACAACAAGTTTTACGTGCCCAACAATGCCATAATGATTGTGGGTGGTAATGTAAAATTGGACCAGGTAAAGTCATTGTCAGAGAAATGGTTTGGCGACATACCTGCCGGTAAACCTATTGAAAGGAGCTTGCCGATAGAGCCATTGCAAACCAGTAAGCGCGAGATAGAAATTGTAGCCGATGTACCTGGCGATGCTTTGTATAAGCTTTACCACATGGGCGACCGCAACTCGCTTAACTTTTATGTGATGGATTTGGTGAGCGATGTTTTAGCGCATGGCAACGCCTCGATACTTTATCGCCGTATGGTGAAAGAGTTGGGTTTGTTTACCGAGATTGAGGCATATGTAACTGGCACAACCGATGCCGGTTTACTTATACTGGAGGGTAAAACGGTGCCGGGGGTTGATATGAAGAAAGCCGAGAAAGCGCTTGACCAAGAGCTGGCAAAGTTTGCTGAGAACAGAATTGGTGAGCGAGATTTGTTAAAAGTGAAGAACAAACAAGAAAGCGTAACCGTTTTTAGTGAGGTAAGCTTGCTGCACCGCGCCATGAACCTTGCCTACTATGAACTGCTAGGCGATGCCAACCTCATAAACAACGAAATGGAAAAGTATCTAGCCATTACTGCCACAGATGTGCTAGAACATTCGCAACAAGTTTTTAAGCCGGAGAATTGCTCCACTATATATTATTATGCCGATAAAAAATAAAGCAACATTAGATAGAAGCGCGACGCCAACATTGGCGAGGGTAGAGAACCTAAATATACTACAACCCCAAAAGCTATCGCTTCCAAATGGTATACCAATGTATGTGTTTACCGGTTTGCAGCAAGATGCCGTGCGTATTGAGTTTATTTTTAAAGCCGGTAAATGGTACGAGCAGCAGCGCCTGCAATCGTCAATGGTTGCGCGTATGATGCGAGAGGGGAGCAAAACCTATCCATCGCATGAGTTTAATGATATGCTCGATTTTTATGGGGCATCAGTAAAGTCATTTGGGGGTGCCGATACCGCTAATTTTCAATTATACAGCCTCAATAAACACTTACCGCAAGTGCTACCCATTATTGAAGAGGTAATCAAATCACCTTTGTTTGATGCTCGCGATTTGGAAATAGTAACCCAAAGCAACCGCGAGCAGTTGAAGGTGAATATGATGAAGCCCGACTATTTAGCTGACAAAGCCTTTACCGAATCGTTGTACGGAAGCAAACACCCTTATGGTTATGAGGTAGAGTTGGCTGATTATGATAATCTCACTCGCAATGCCCTGTTATCATACCACCAAGAGTTTTATAATGCTAGCAACTGTACTATAATAGTGTCGGGCAATGTAGATGATTATGTGCTAAAGCAATTAGAACGACAATTTGGTAGTGCTAATTGGTTGGGTGATAAACCCAGAACACACGTGCATACGGAGATTGATGGTACTGAACGATTGACCCGCCACGAGCCAATCAAAGGCTCATACCAAAGCGCTATCCGTATAGGTAAAAAGCTGTTTAATAAAACCCACGCCGAGTATCAGCAGCTATCAGTGGTTAACACCATATTGGGTGGCTACTTTGGGTCACGGTTAATGTCAAACATCCGAGAAGATAAGGGCTTTACCTACGGTATTTATTCAGGCTTAAACAGTATGCGCAATGGTGGACACTTTATCATTTCTACCGAAGTAGGGGTGGATGTAAGGCAAGCTGCTATAGATGAAATATATAGTGAAATAACTCGTTTACAAGAGGAGCAGGTAGATGCAGAAGAGCTAGAGCTTGTGAGAAACTACATGATGGGCAGGCTGCAGAATGGTTTGGATGGTCCGTTTAAGGTGGCAGGAATGTACAAGGGCCTCTATCTATATGATTTGGATATTGACTATCTTTACAGCTTGGTAGAAACGATAAACACCATTACGCCCGAGCATATACAAGAGTTGGCTAATAGATATTTTGACCCGGCTACCATGCATGAGATAACTGTAGGATAACACTTTCATGAAATCATTACTTACCATATTTACCCTTGCATTGGCACTTTTCGTGTCGAATGCTACCGTGGCGCAGGTGATACCTGCCCCTACTATTTTGTGTGTGGCAACTAACGAGCAAACAGGCAACGTTGATATTACCTGGAGCGCTCCCGCGCTTGACCCTTGCGGCCCATTTACGCAATATGTATTGCAAGGAGCTACAACACCTACAGGCCCTTGGAACCAAGTAGCTGTGGTAAATAGCTATACTACCACTAGTTTTAATCATAATGGCGCCAATGCTACCATAGTTGATTGGTACTACCGCATATTTATGGTGCAAAATTGTCCGGGCTCGGTGCCAGATACATCGGCTATCGAGGAGGAGGAGATTTTGTTTACACCTACCATCCAATATGTAACGGTATTGCCTAATGGCGAAGTGGAAGTTAATTGGGAACAGAGCCCTAATGCTGCTCCAGATGGTTTTGTAGTACTATATATTGACCCATCCACCGGTTTAGGCATACGTATCGATTCTGTTTTGGGCACTACGAGCACCCAATTTATCGATCAAACCCAAGACCCTAGCAGTGCCCCTGTGGTTTACGAGGTAAAAGCATTTAATGCCTGTGGAAACGAAACGGCCAACAACCCAACACACACCACTATTTTCTTGGATGCGGTGGTTGACCCATGCGCGCAGGAAGTAAGCCTTGGTTTTAACCCATACCGCAACTGGCCGGGAGATACCGTATTGACTTATAGATTGGAAGTGATTGTTGATGGAGGTACACCTGATATTATTGATTTAGGTAACAACTATCCTACATCAGGTGCCAATGTGCGGTATAATTATGTTTATGATATCGCAGGTCTGTCGGGTGACTCTATCCAATTTCGTCTTGTTGCGGAGCACCCTAATGGTACTTTCGAGTCATCCAGTAATTTTATAACTGCTGAGCTGAATGCGCTGCAATCAATATCTTTTAATAAAATTTGGAATGCCACCGTTAATTTTGATAGCACCATTTCGGTTACATGGATTAGCGACACAACTGCCGACATAGCCGAGTTTGTTATTTTACGGGGTACTGATTTTGGTTCATTATCGCCTATTGATACGCTAGCAACCACCTTGGGTAGCATTCCTTGGCAGCAAACCTACATTGATAGTAATGTTGATGTGCATGCCAATAGCTGGTACTACCAAGTTGTGGCTCGCGACACCTGCGGTTTTAGCTTAGCTTCTGACCCAGTTCGTACCATTTTTCTATCGGCTGAGTTGGTAGTTGGTACCAATGAGCTAAACTGGAACAACTACGAGCAAACGGATGGAATACTGTTGAACACCACGGCCTTCCGCGTACTTAATGGTACTTTGGTGCCAATGGATACATATTTGCCTGCTGTAACCAACCATGAAGATCCGGTGGAATCGGCTATTACTACCGATGGTACTTTTTGCTATGTTATTCAAACCGAGTACCAGTTTGTGGTACCTAGTATGGGTATTTCGCGCAGCTTAGAAACATACTCTCAACAAGAGTGTGTAGACCTTCCTCCTAAAATTTTTATACCCAATGCCTTTGTACCAGATGGCACCAACAAAACCTTTAAACCAGTATTGCTTTTCCCTGCCAAAGAATATGAATTCCGTATTTGGGATCGTTGGGGCAAAGAGGTTTTCTATACCGAAAACATCATTGCTGGCTGGACGGGCGCATTCAATGGTGAGCGCCTGCCGTTTGGAGGATATGTATACCTCGTGAGGGCGGTAAGCCAAGCTGGTGAAGTAGTAGAAGAGAAAGGCGTAGTTGTATTGGTGCGCTAATTTTAAGCTTATCTTATGATGTTTTCCGTTGTCCAGCATTTACTGCTCGAAATCCCCATTGAAGCTCTTGGCGATGATAAACTTATCACTAACCGCACCATTATAGTGTTTTTGGTAGGTTTTTTCGTGCTTGCGGTTTTCGTGTTTATGATGTACCGCAGCTGGAAAAAGGACATGGACAAGAAGCGCGGAAAGAGAGATTGATGGCTGGTGTATGCTTTAACTTACTATTGCTGCTTAGGCCAACCAGTAGACCTACCGGAAAAGCCGAAGATAGTTATCTTATCCCCTTACTTGCTGTATTGTTTTTGTTGTTTATAGTTTTCGGCATTTATAGCTACTGGCAATGGAAAAAAGAGCAAGCAATCAAACAAAAGAAAGACTAGATTCTTCACTCATCGTATCTAATACTGTAGCTTAGGTAAAGGTTACCATTTGGAACAGTGGAAAAGAGACCACGCCACCGACTTGCGTAAACTGAAAGTATTTTCTTCCAATAGCCGTAGACTACCCAACCACCACATACCTTGCCATCACCTTACCTTCTTGGCTAATTATGGGCTCTTTGCCCTTAAGGGCTTTGCTCAGAGTCTCGGCGTCAAAGTGACGGATGGTTACCAGCTCCAAGTTTTCGGTGCTTTCTACTTTGTAGTATTGCTCCAAAGCCTTAAGCAAATGTGGCAGCTTGGTTTTATCATGGTTAATGCAAACCGTAAAATTGATTGCGGTGCTTTGCATCAAACCTACCTTTACACCAAAGTCAGCAAATAAGCGGAAAATTTGGCTCAGGTTCTCTTCAATAATAAAAGAGAAGTCTTTACTGCTTAGCGTAATCAGCGCTTGGTTTTGCTTATAGATGATAGATGGTTTCTCGCTATCGTGGCTAGTATCGGTACTCACTATAGTTCCTTCATCCTCGGGGTGAATAAACGAGCGCACGCGCAGTACGATATTCTTGTTTTGAAGCGGTTTAATGGTTTTGGGGTGGATAACGGTAGCACCGTAATAGGCCAGCTCAACAGCTTCACGATACGATATCTTTTTTAACAGAGTAGCGTTTGGAAACTGGCGCGGGTCTGCGTTCAATACGCCTGGTACATCTTTCCATATTACCAGCTCTTCAGCATTAAGGCAATAGGCCATTATGGCGGCAGTATAATCAGAGCCTTCTCTGCCAAGTGTAGTGGTGTGGTTTTCAACGGTGCTTGCTAAGAAACCTTGGGTAATCACTAGCTGACTATCAATTAGCGGCTCTAGCTTGGCTTTAATAAGCTGCTCGGTAACTTCCCAATGTACACCACCTTCGCGGTAGCGGCTATCGGTTTTTATCACCGTGCGCACATCCAACCAGTACACTGGTAAACCTCGCTGGCGCAAGTAGTTGCTTACCATATTGGTACTCATCAACTCACCAAACGATACTATTTGGTCGTATAGGTAGTCATAACCAGCATCAATGGTAATGGTTTTGAGCGTGTATAGGCGTTGAATATCGAACAACCGCTCAAAAAACTGCTCCAAATCGCGGAACGCAACGTGGTCTTTATCTTCAAACAGCTCATTCAATATGGCGAAATGACCTTCCTTTAGCTGCTGTATCAGTTCGGCAGCCTTTTCGGCTTCCTTATGGTATATAGCCTCAGTAATCAGCTCCAAGGCATTTGTGGTTTTGCCCAAGGCAGATACTACAAGTACGAGCCTTCCATTTTGGTAGCTGGTTACTATATCGGCAACATTTCTAATGGCATCCGCGTTTTTGATGGATGCACCGCCAAATTTAAATACACGCATCGTTTATGATTCAGTTGTGATAATGGCCTCCGTCATTATTCGGCAGTTTAGCCAGCCTTTATCAAAGGTTACGGGGTATTGTTCGTAAAACTTGATGGCAGGTTCGTTCCAATCCAACACTTGCCACTTAACTATTGCCGCGCCAGTGTATTTGGCATAGCCAAAAACAGATTCAAGTAGTTGTTTGCCAATGCCTTGGTTACCCGTGTTGGTAGGCAATGATGGTGGTAGCGAGACATACGTTGGCCACAAAGTTAAAGCTTGTGAGTATGTTGGCTTCAATTCAACGTTGATTCGTAAGGACGATAGCTGCACCGAAGCGGAGTTGCTAGCCATTGTAAACGACCTGAACAACAACCCTGATATTGATGGCTTTATAGTGCAACTACCGTTACCAAAGCACATTGATGGCGAAAAGATATTGCAGGCAGTGGACCCTAAGAAAGACGTAGATGGTTTTCATCCAATTAACGTAGGCCGAATGATGCAAGGGCTAGATGCCTATTTGCCAGCTACACCTTATGGCATTTTGCAGTTGTTGGAGCACTACCACATCGAGACTAGTGGTAAGCATTGCGTAGTTATTGGCCGTAGTAATATAGTGGGGTCGCCCATGAGCGTATTGTTGGCTCGCAATGCATACCCAGGTAACTGCACCGTAACCCTATGCCATAGCCGCACTGGCAACCTTCGCGATTTTACCTTGCAAGCTGATATTATTGTAGCAGCTCTGGGCAAACCTGGCTTTGTAACGGCCGATATGGTAAAAGATGGTGCCGTGGTAATTGACGTGGGTACCACACGTGTTGATGATGCTACCAAGAAAGCGGGCTGGCGCTTAAGCGGTGATGTTGATTTTGATAACGTTGCCCCTAAATGCAGTTATATAACCCCAGTGCCTGGTGGTGTTGGTCCGCTTACGGTAACATCGCTGTTAATGAATACTTTGAGGGCGGCAAAAGGGGAGGTGTATTAATCATAAAACGCTGTATAACAGCTTTACAACAGGTAGCCATAGCAATAGCGGTATTATGGTCCATAATACCTTGGCCATTGTTTTTATTTCGCTTAGCCATACCAACACTACTCCAACCAAATAAATGGGCAGCATTATAAATATCATATACGGGTAAATGGAAGCAATAAATGTGATAACGATTATTGCAATTCCGATTTTAGCTTTCATAGCTACAATATAGTAAGGTCCTATAGGTTTTAGTAGTACCTATGTTTGGGTATATTCAGTTAGGTCAAAGTATTGGTTACCGTCTCCCCAGTCAACAAATCCTCATAAATCATCTCTGAGCCTTGGTTGGTATGCACAACGCAGGTAATACTTACCGTTCGCACAAGTCCTTCACGGTTCATAATAATGTCGTTGTACTTATTGCCCTCTCCGCCAGTGTGATGGAAGCTAATGATATCCTCAGGTTTGTAATCCTTATGGTTTTGTAGCCATTCATCAAACCAGGCGCTGCGTTTAGCAATATACTCTGGCGTATACAAGGTTGCTGAAGCCCAAATATGTGGCTTGGCTGGGTCGGGCTTGCTGAAATGTACTTTTGCACCATCCCATCTAAGCTCGTTTACTGTTTCATTTTTTATAAACAGAAGCGTAAATGGCTCAATATCATTATAGTCGTATTCTTTTACAAAATCGCTAAAACTATCATAGGCAAACGAATCTGTAAGCACCAGCCCGCGGCTCCGGCGGTAAGGTGGTTTTCGCTCATGCCGTTCATATGCTCCATTAAGCAAGCATGCTGTTGCGCCGCTGCTCGATATAGCTATCCAACTACCTCCAGCCATGCCATCGGTAGGGTATAGCAGGGTTAGTCCATTGGGGCCTTCATGGTTTATAGGGGCAGAGGTGGGTCTCTCGGGCCATTCATCTCTATTACTGGTAAGTATGTATTGATTGTTGCCCGTAGGCAAGTATGTTACGGTACACATGCCGCCAAATTGAAAATTTAAAACTAAAAATTCAAGGGTGGCAACAAGCAATTGGGTAAAACTATCCCTTTTTAGCTTAAAAATTAATTGTTAGGCTGTAACTATTAATCTTTTACCGCCTCAATTCGGCTCACATTGCTTAGTTTTAGCATAAAGTAACCCATTGCGCTATGATGATACCTATTGAAAACATGGAGGCCTATAAAGCGGCCTATCGTGAAAGTATTGAGCAACCAGAAAAATATTGGGCTGGTGTAGCCAGTTATTTTCACTGGCGCCGCAAGTGGGATAAAGTGTTGCAGTGGGATTTTAAAAAGCCCGAGGTAAAATGGTTTGCTGGTGGTGAACTTAACATTGCCGAAAACTGCCTAGATATTCATTTGTATGGGCAACCGGACAAGAAAGCTATTATTTGGGAGCCGAACGACCCCAGCGAACCAACAATAACCTATACATACAGAGAGTTGCAAAGTAAGGTTTGCCAGTTGGCCAATGTGTTATTAAAGTTGGGCGTTAAAAAGGGTGACAGGGTATGTGTTTACATGCCTATGATACCTGAGTTGAACATGGCTTTGCTGGCTTGTGCCCGCATAGGCGCAGTACATTCAGTAGTTTTTGCTGGTTTTTCTTCGCGCTCGTTAAGTGATAGGATAAACGATGCAGATGCCAAAGTGGTGTTAACCAGCGATGGCTCATACCGGGGTGCAAAGCAGATTGATTTAAAAGCAATTGTTGATGAAGCCCTAGTAGATTGCCCCAAGGTTGAGAAGGTATTGGTATATAAGCGCACGGGTTCGCCAATTACAATGCTACCCACTCGCGACTTATGGTGGCACGAAGAGATGGAGTTTGCAAGCGATCATCACAAGCCGGCAACCGTTAAGAGTGAAGACCCATTGTTTATCCTATACACTAGTGGTTCCACAGGTCGCCCCAAGGGTATTTTGCACACTACAGGCGGGTATATGGTTTACGCAGAGCATACCTTCCGTAATGTGTTTCAGTATCGGGAAGATGACGTGTACTGGTGTACTGCCGATATTGGCTGGATAACAGGTCATAGCTATATAGTTTATGGTCCGTTATTGGTAGGGGCTACAATAGTTATGTTTGAGGGTATACCTACTTGGCCAGACAATGGCAGGTTTTGGGATATAGTGGACAAGCATCAAGTAACTACTTTTTACACTGCACCTACTGCCATCCGTTCATTAATGGCGGGCGACCATAGTCCCAAAGAAACTCATAAGTTGGATAGCTTAAGGGTTTTGGGCACAGTGGGCGAGCCAATTAACGTTGAAGCATGGGAATGGTACCATGAACATGTGGGTAGGGGTATTTGCCCGATTGTGGACACTTGGTGGCAAACCGAAACGGGTGGGATGATGATATCGCCATTGGCGGGTATTACACCAACCAAGCCTGGCTTTGCTACTTTGCCTTTATCAGGCGTGCAGCCTGCGCTGCTTGATGAAAATGGAAAGGAGCTAGAAGGGAATGGGGTAGAAGGAAGACTTTGCATCAAATTTCCTTGGCCGGGGATGGCGCGCACTATCTGGGGCGACCATAAGCGTTTCAAAGAAACCTATTTCTCTGCCTACCCGGGCTACTACTTTACAGGTGATGGTTGCCGTAGGGATGAAGAAGGTTATTACCGTATTACGGGTAGAGTAGATGATGTCATTATAGTGTCGGGCCATAACCTAGGTACCGCAGAGATTGAGAATGCCATTGATGAACATGAGCTGGTAAACGAAACTGCAGTGGTGGGCTATCCTCATTCGGTAAAAGGTTTTGCAGTGTATGCCTATGTAGTGCTTTTTCCCGAAGGCAAGGATAAAGACCCACATCAATTGCGCACTGAGATTAACGAATTGATATCAAGTACTATAGGGCCAATTGCCAAGACTGATAAAATACAATTTGTAACAGGTTTACCTAAAACCAGGAGTGGTAAAATTATGCGCCGCATCCTTCGTAAAATTGCCGAAGGGGAGACCGATAACTTAGGGGATATCTCAACATTGCTTGACCCAGATGTAGTAGAGGCAATAAAAACAGGAAAGATCTGATATGGGAGGAAATTTAACAATCTGTTCTTCTCCAAATTTATCGCGACTGTTTGTTTTCCACGGGAAATTATTATCTTGTTTCTTTATTAGGACATTTTATTAACCTCGCTACTTAATATTTGCCACAACTAACAAAAAGAAACCCTATGAATTCATTCCTCCTCCGCTTAATCGTGGTAGTCTGTACCACTTGGCTTTTTAGTATAAGCCAAGTCAATGCACAGTGCAATGAGCTATCTACTGTTATTCAAACACCTCAGCCTGCCCGTTGTCAGCAAGCGCCTAGCGCAGGTAACATTGTTCCTTATTTTGATCAATGTAGAACAATATGCTTAGACAATACGGGTACTGGCCCAAGTAATCAGGTGGCCGATAAGTCTTGTGTTGGTGGCACGCAGCCGCCAAACGACCTTTATCTTTATGCTAACAATCCGTATGCGCAAATACCAGGGTACGATGGCTCTTTGGTTTTCCGTTGGGTTGATTGGCCAGGTAAAGCTACTGGATCTTTGCCTCCATACTTTGCGGTGCATGGCGAGGTGCGAGCAACCTTAGCAGGCATTACAGCTCAGAGTATTGATTGTACCGATGGTTTTGCGTTGGAGAACGCCATCTGCTTAGACCCTGCCAACACAGAGGGTAACCAATTTTATACTGCCCCAGGCACTATACCAACCTTACAGCAACTTGACCCTATTGTTGATGCTATTGCAGGAGTAAATGTAAACGTGGCGGATGTTTCATTTTGGATTAATATTGCCACAAGTGATGCGTTACAAGGACCAATTTGTTACGAAGTTTCTGCCTACAAGCCAGGCTTTATTTGCGGTGATGCTGCTTCTATTGCTTTAACTGGCACAGGAAACACCCGCACTGGTACAGCTCCTGCTCAGTGCTTGTGTAGTTCTGCTTTATACGGTGGTATTGGTAATGTAAACAATGGATTTACGCCACCTTGCGGTAGCGAGTCTTCATCAGCCGCTTGGTACAAAGTTACTGTGCCGTTTGGTTGTAATAATATTACTGCAAGCCTTAGCAATTGGGGCGGCACAGGCGATTACAACATTGCTATTTTGAGTGGTGTAAATTGCCCGGGTAATTCTGGTACTAACCCCATTACAGGTGCTGCGGTTACTACACCTGGTCAAACCCTGAACCCAGGTGCGGCTATTGTTGGTTCAGGTTGCACAGGTCCGGCTTCAACGGCTTGTACACCAGTTCCTGCGGGCGAATACTATATTGTTGTTTCAGGTGTAACAGAGCGCCCAACATTTACCCTTAATGTAAATGTGGAAGATGCTTCGGTAACAGTTGGCACTGCAAGCTCTTCACAAAATGGCAGCGATATTTGCTCAGGCGGTACCGTTGAAGTAAGCACTACGGGCAGCGTTCTTCCAGCCTCTGGTTCTTGCGGTCAAGATATTGCATGGTTTTATAGCACCAATTTGGCATTTAATCCTTATCAAGGTGCTGGCACATATGCCGCTTCGGGTACCAGCAATGTAAGTATTACATTACCTGCTAACACCAGCTGCCAGCCACGAACTTATTATATCAAAGGTGTGGTAAGCGATAATGGAACCACTGCCATGGCAGGTTGTAGAGGTACCACCAATACTATCAGCGTAACGGTTTATCCTGAAATCGGTAACATTACGGTAAACAATGTACAGTGCTTAATTACGGTAGCCACACGCTGTGGCTCTTTTACCGTAAACGGGCAAACAGGCATTAACTCTTTCATTGCCAGCTTTGCCGACGATGGCTCGGTAAAAGACTTTTTAGTAAGCAATGGCCTCTCAGGTTGCGATGTGCTGATACAAGACACTGTTAGTTGCAGTGGTAATTGCACGCAACCAACCGTAAGTGGCATAAGTAAATGTGACCCTAACGATCCATTCAACTTTTATGTTGATGTAACAATTGGTACTGGTTCTGCTACTACATACTTTATTGAAGATAGTGAAGGTGGCGCAAGGGCCATTACCAGCTCTGGTACTTACACTGTTGGCCCATATCGTAACGGATCTACGGTATTTGTTGAGTTAACAAATACTGATGATGTAGCGTGTAACTTGCCCGTGGGCAACTTTACTGATGACTGTAATAATATTGTTTGCCCTAACCTTACTAACGCATCTACTAATACCAACGGAGACCAATGCGAAGGTGCTCAAACTATTTTGCAGGCATTTGTTGACCAAGGCACCCTTGGTAGTGATTACCGTGTTGAGTGGTTTAAGGATGGTATTCCAATTCCGAACTCAAACTCCCTTACCGTAATCCATACATTTACCACTGCTCAAGGTTGCGGAGCCGAAGCGCAAGAATTTACGGTACGCCTAACTTGCTTGTTACAGAATGGTAGCCCTTCAAGCACTGATTTTTTAAATGCTGGTACTGTTGTGGTTTATCCAAGGCCCGACGCTGGAGTTGATTTTACCCAGGACCCAGCAAACTGTACATTGGCTCCAATTGATGTATGCGGTAGTTTAACCATTGCATACAACCCTACTACCAACCCTACGCCAGGGTCAGCACCAACATCGGTAACTTATACCATTAATGTACCAGGTGCCCCAAGTGGTTGTGCCGCCACGGGTACTTACGTAGTAAACTGCCCAACAACTGCATGTGCCAATAGCGCTGGTGAAGGTGTTCCATTGCCTGATGATGTTTTATGTTTTGGTGAGCCATACAATGTGGCCACTGCAGGCGCCAATATTGATAACGGCTATGCGCTGGCATGGGCTGTTACTCAAACCAGCCCTTATGGCAACCTAAACCAAGCGGTAACAGATGCCATTACCAGCAATAGCTTCTTCGGTTTTGATACCGTTGGCACCACCTCTTACAATTATACTAGTGGTAACCAATATGGTCCAGGGCAATACTATTTCGTTCCATTTGTGGCCATGAGGAGCATAAATGCCGCCAACCCGGCCGTGGTAATAAGCGGTAATTTAAATGCTCCTTTCTTGGGCGCTACCGTTTCAACAACGCTTACTGTGCCTAACATTCCTTATTGCAGTGGATTGACCGCTTTTGATATAAACTTTACGGTAACTCAAACTAGCGGTATTGGTACACCTATTGATGGTGTTACTGGTTTGGTAACCTCAGGTGGCGGTTCTAATTTAAACCTAAACAATAATAACTTTACGGGCAACCCAAGCGGGCAAACAGTAACGCTCACGGCATCGAGTACTTTCGGGGCTAACCTAAGCTATACCCTTACTATACGTTACCGCAACTCAATCACTTTCCCTACTATTTGCCCATCGTGCAATGATATAGGTACACCAGTGGCCGTTAATATGTTGCCAGATGTGCAGCTTGGCGCAATACCAGCACAAACAGCATGTAACGGTGGAACGATTAATTTGGTTAACCTTAATCCTACTACTACCGTGCCGGGATCATATCGCTGGTACGATGGAGACCCAGCTGCTGGTGGTACTGTTATTGCTGATCCAACCAACGTGACCCTTACGGCTGCCGGAACTTACTATGTGGAGCTATTACCTTTTGCCGATACTACTTGCAAGGCTGTAGCCAACGTGGCTTTTACCCTTACGCCAAAACCGGTGTTAAACTCCATACCAGCCCAAGCTGATTTATGCTTTGGTGAAACCGTTGATTTAACAGCCTTGAATAGCACTGTAACCAGCGATGCAGGTGTATTTACTTGGTACATTGGCGATCCGGATAATAACGGTATTCGTTTACCAAATAGCTTTGCACAAAGTATTGCCCCAGTTAACGGGCGCGATTACTTTGTGGTGTTTACTAGTAATGCTACAGGTTGCAGCGAGAAAACCAGCATTAGTTACACCGTAAACCCAATACCTGCCTTGGCTGCCGTGCCAGACCCTAAACTATGCACCGGTGCTACTTTTGACCTTACCACAACAGAGCAAGATTTTACTACCGCACCCGGTACTTTTACTTGGTATGATGGTGACCCTAACAACGGTGGTTCGGTAATTACACCCGCACAAGCAGCAAACGTAGCCCCAGCCAATGGCGATACTTATTTTGTTGTTTTCCTTGATCAAGCCTCGGGTTGTTCTGCCGTCGGTAATATCTCATTTGTTATTAACCCATTCCCTGTGTTAACGGCACCAACTGTTGCTGCTCTTTGCGCTGGTGAGGTGCTGGATGTTACTTCTCTTGAGCAAGGTATTACCAATGAGCCTGGCACATTTGCATGGTATTTGGGTGATCCAAATAGTGGCGGAGTATTGCTAAACTTGGCGCAGGCACAAGCTCAAATTCCTGCGGATGGCGATACTTATTTTGCAGAGTTTACCAATATTATCACCACATGTTCTGCTACTACCAGCTTTACCATCACGGTCAATCCTAAGCCTGCGCTTAGTGCGGTTTCACCTGTACTTTGCGAGGGCGATACGCTAGATTTATCAAGTCTTGAAAGCGACTTGTTAACTGGCGCTACTGGCACTTTTGCTTACTACTTTGGCGACCCAGATACTGGTGCGTTAATGTTATCGCCAGCACAAGTAACTAGCCAGGTGCCAACCGGTACCGAGACATATTATGTAGTGTATACCAGCACCGCTTCTTGTACCGATACATTAAGCTTTGGAGTAACTGTTAACCCAGTGCCTTCACTTAACCCAATTGCTCCCATTGCTTTGCAATGTGCTGGCTTTACTGCTGATTTAACCGCCCTAGAGGCAGGCATTACCACTGATGCAGGTAGTTTTGTATGGTACTTGGGCAATCCAGATACGGGCGCTGTAGTTACTACGCCAGCAGCGGTAACGCCTGCCGATGGAAGTACTTATTTTGCCGTGTTTACTGAAAGTGCTAATGGTTGTTCGTCATCGGTAAGTACTACTTACAATGTGGCGGCACCTGTAGCTGCTAGCGGCGTAAGCTACGACTGTATTGCTGATGCATTAGTGGTAAACCTTGCAGGTACCTCTGGTGGTGCTGGTGGATACTCGGTAAGCACAAGTTCTCCTAATAGCGCAGGCGATGTGTTAACTCCAGGAACTGCTTATACCGTGATTGTTACAGATACTATCGGTTGCACTGATACCGTTACCGGAACTCAACCTTGTATTATTTGCGACGCTGGTGATGCTGGTACCCTTGCAAACAACGTATTCTGTTGTAACGATACAGCACTTATAACCAACAGTGGCCCAACTTTGGATGTTGCCAGAGTGGTAGCATGGGGCTTAACGCCGCAGGCTGATGGCCCGATAGTAGATTCAGCTGGTGCATTGAATGCCACTGACGTTTTCCGCAGTAATGCTGATGGTAGTTTGAGTTTTGATGCAGGTTGTGGCGATTATGCTGCGGGTACCTATTACCTAACTCCGTTTGTATCAATTAAACCTAACGATAACGTACCAATCTTATACGATCCTGCAAATGGTTGTAATCCAATTGCAGAAATTTGTCCTACTCTAGTTGGTACTGGATGGGTACTTAATCCTATGATTATTACGTTCCCTGATGGTAGCACGTACAATGTAAACCAAGAAATTGCTTTTGGTTTGCCAATTGACCAAGCACTGTTGGATGCCGCTACCGGTGGTGTATTGCCATGTATCAATATTACTGATTTGTACACTGGCGACCCCAATGGTACTTGGACTGTGAGCATTACCAATACAGGTACTGGCGCCATTACATTTACCGTGCCGCAATTTAATGTAGTGGTTGATGCTGATAGTTGCTCACTGCTTACAACAGATCAAGTATACAGTGTTCCGCCAGTATCGGGCTCAGTTAGTCCGGGTGCTACTACCGATGTTGATTTTGACTTACCTCCATTATCTGTAAGTGCACCGCCTGTATTTTATGATACTTTGCCAGGTTGTGCTCCGGTAGCAGAGATTTGCCCAACTTTGGTTGGAACCGGTTGGGTACTTAATCCAATGATTATTACCTTCCCTGATGGAAGCACGTACAATGTAAACCAAGAAATAGCTTTTGGTTTGCCAATTGACCAAGCTTTATTGGATGCTGCTACAGGCGGAGTATTGCCTTGTATCAACCTAACAGACTTGTATACCGGTGACCCGAATGGCTCTTGGACGGTGAACATTACCAACACAGGCACTGGTGCAATTACTTTCACCATTCCTCCTTTCAATATTGTGTTGGATGCCGATAGCTGTTCATTAATCACTCAGGATGAAATTACACCTATGAGTGCCGTTTCAGGAACAGTTCAACCTAATGGTGGCACCTCTTCTGTGGTAATTAGCATTCCGCCGCCATTGCGCGATTTCCCTACAATTGATGATCGTTGCGAGGATTATGGTACCCCGGTTGAAGTAGTGATACTTAATCCAATTAGTTATGCAAGTGCTACAACAGCTTGTTTAGATACATCAACTGGAGCGTTTAAACTAACTATTGCAGGCTTAACGGGTGGTGCACCAGAGGTGTTTACAGCAGAGAGCTATGTTTTCTCTGAAACCTTGGTGTACGATGCTGCTAATGACGAATACTCAATTGATTTGCCGGGTAATACGGTATTCCCTTACACGCTAACCGTTGGTAATGATGGTTTGAGTGCAGGTGGTACAAATTGCTCAGCCAATATTGTTATTAATGGTTCGCCTTGCACAGTTGGTATCAAAGAGATATCAAGCACCATGTTTGTAAGCATTTACCCTAACCCTTCAAAAGGTGTGTTTAGCGTTAAAGCTCAATTGCCAGAAGCTGGTGAAGTGAATATTAAAGTGTTGAACATGCTGGGCCAAGAAGTGGCTAATAGCACTGCCACTAGCAATAGTGTTGATTTTAACACTGTAATTGACCTTACTGAATCTGCAGAGGGTACCTACTTTATCTACTTGCAAAGTGGCGCGCATCAAGTAATGCGTAGAGTAGTGAAGCAATAATATCTATATTTAAATTTGAGAAGCCGCCTTGTAAACCACAGGGCGGCTTCTTTTATTATAGATAAAAACAGGATTACCGAAAATGGCTAACTTTGAATAGAAATTGACTTGCCTATGAAAACTAAAGAAGAGATTGTTACCAACTGGTTGCCCCGCTATACCGGTGTGGATTTGAAAGATTTTGGAAACTATATATTGCTTACCAACTTTAATAATTATGTACAAATGTTTGCCGATTGGCACCAAGTACCTATTAAAGGATTGGATAAAGCCATGACAAGTGCAACCGCCGAAGGCATTACCATCATTAACTTTGGTATGGGCAGTGCAAATGCCGCTACGGTAATGGATTTGCTTAGTGCTATCAGACCCAAAGCTTGCCTATTTATCGGCAAATGTGGAGGGTTGAAAACAAAAAACCAACTGGGTGATTTAATTTTGCCCATAGCGGCTATTAGAGGCGAAGGTACCAGCGATGACTATTTTCCGAAGGAAGTGCCGGCTTTACCCTCGTTTGCCCTGCAAAAAGCTATTTCTACTACTATTAGGGATTATCAGCGTGATTATTGGACTGGAACCGTATATACTACCAACCGCAGAGTATGGGAGCATGATGAGAAGCTAAAGAGGTATTTGAAAAAGGTGCGAGCCATGGCAATTGATATGGAAACTGCTACCATCTTTATGACTGGGTTTGCCAACAAAATTCCGTGTGGCGCGCTTCTTTTAGTTTCTGACCAACCAATGACCCCAGATGGTGTTAAAACAGCTGAAAGCGATGCCAGGGTAACTAAGGAGTATGTTGATCTGCACTTGAAAATTGCCATTGACTCATTGAAACAACTCATTAACAACGGCCATACTGTGAGGCACCTAAAGTTTTAAGGGCAATTATAAAACCATAAAAAAGCCCGAGAGCATTTGCTTCCGGGCTTTTTACTCTTAGTTCCAAAGGGTTACTTTTCAACTATTACATCAACGGTAAAAGTTATAGAGCCATCTACCGGGCCAAATGCTCCACTGTTGAATGCACGTACAAAAAATGTAAACTCAGATTTTTTAATCGCTTCTGTAATATCTGAGAATTGTGAGCTCAGGGCTAGCGTGGTTGCACCAGCTGGTATTGTTTCGCTGTAGGCCACTTTTATATCGTCAACACCATCGGCAAACACATAGGCATCCATATAAAGGATGTTATCAAAGCTATCGCCTGCACTAGTAATGGTAAGAGAAATATTTTTAGGCTCAACTTTTTTAATGTTGTCTAAAGAATAACCAAAATCAGCTAAAGCTGTGCTAAGTTCAGAGGTAACCAACTCCGTTGAAAATGTCTTCCATGATTCATTCGGATCAAGTGCATTTACGGTAAAGTTGGATAGGGTAATTGGTATTTCTAAACGCTGTTCGCCATCTTCGGTGCATGAACTCATAAACATGGTAGATGACAGGGCAATTAAAAGTAATAGTGTGTACTTCATTGGTTAAGGTTTAAGTGTAATTGGATAGTAGCAAACATAACAAATATAGGTAAATGAATTGCATAGTATCTTTGCAAAATGCCGATACATTATTTGGGTAATGATTTATGGTTTCCGGAAGTAAGTAATGCTGAGCCCGATGGTTTGTTGGCCATTGGTGGAGATTTGAGCTCTGCCAGGCTGGTTATGGCTTACCGTAGTGGTATTTTCCCGTGGTATACTGATGAGGAGCCTATACTTTGGTGGTCGCCCAACCCACGCATGGTGTTGTATCCAGGCGAGCTTAAGGTATCAAAAAGCATGAAACAGGTATTGCGGTCAGGTAAATTTAAGGTAACATTTGACTATGCATTTACCGAAGTAATAAGCGCCTGTGCTAAAGTATATAGAGCAGGGCAATGGGATACATGGATAGTACCTGAGATGATAGAAGCTTATACTAAACTGTATGAGCTTGGTTATGCCCACTCAGTAGAAGTATGGAATGGTACTAGGTTGGTTGGTGGATTGTATGGCCTTGGGTTTGGCAAAGTTTTTTGTGGCGAATCGATGTTTAGTTTAGAAAGCAATGCTAGCAAAGCGGGATTTATTAACTTGGTGCGTTGGCTGCAAATGCAGGGCTATCATTTTATTGATTGCCAGGTGCATACAACCCATTTAGAAAGCTTGGGGGCGAAAGAAATTCCACGCGAAAAATTCTTGAACGAGTTAAACTTAGCCTTACAAGTCAAAGTACCGTTAGGGAAATGGCATTTAGCTTAAACGAGCTTGTATGCCTTGCCAGGCATAGTACGCACCAATCCTTTTAACTCAAGCCCTAGTAAGGCTGCCGCAACTTGGCTTGCCGGTATCCTAGCCCGGTAGGTAAGCTCATCAATTGCAAGTTGCGTGTGCTCTTTAAGTAATTGGGCAATAGCTTCTTCATCGGGTTCCAAATCAGATAATAATTGTAGTTGGCGCGGTGCAGCTGGGCTGGTTTCTTTGTCAGTCCATCGCATTGCCTCCAAAAACTCATCTACACTATCTAATATGGCCGCCCTATGTGTCCTAATCAGGTAGTTGCACCCTTCTGAGCAAACTTGGCCTATGTTACCAGGTACGGCATACACATCCCTATCGTAGCTATTGGCCAAGGTAGCCGTTATCATGCTACCACCTTTTATCTTTGTTTCAATTACAATAGTAGCATCACTCATACCGGCAACTATCCTGTTTCGCTTTGGGAAATTTTCTCTGTCGGGTGCCGTGCCCGATGGAAACTCGGTAAGTAAACCACCTTGGTCATACATTTTTTCTGCAGTGCTTTTATGCTGTGCAGGGTATAACCTATCTAAACCGTGTGCTAGTACCCCAATGGTAGGTAACCCATACTTTAAAGCGGCTCTGTGGGCAAGAATATCGATACCATATGCCAAGCCACTTAGCACCATAATATTGTGACTTTGCAATTTTTCAATTACCATTTCGGTAACGGTGCGGCCATATTCTGTTGCATTTCGGGTACCCACCATGCTAATAATGCGTGGCATATTTAAGTCAGCATTACCCTTATAATAAAGCATTACCGGGCTGTCGTGGCAATGAAGTAATCTCTTTGGATATGCCGAGTCAAGATAAAAGATGGGCTGAATTTGATGCTTTTCAATAAATTTCAGCTCCTCAGCGGCTCTGGTCAGGGCATCACTGTTTAATATTTCCAATGCTCTTTTGTCTCCAATTCCGGGTGCTCGTTTTAGCTTGGCATGGCTTGCGTCAAACACTTCTTTTACCCCGCCACAATAGCTAACAATGCCCTTTAAAAGTACATCGCCTACTGATGGAAGATAGGTTAATGCTACTTCGTATAACAACTTGTCTTGCATAAAATATGTTAGTTAGCGAAACTAAATAAATTAGTTTGTAGTTAGTAATTAATTTGGTAAAATTCATGTTTCTATTTGCTGATGATATCCATGGTGTAGTATAATCAAACCGCTGTCGATATTCAGTTTTTTGAAGTTGATGTTGTTATAGTCGTTACTAATTTTCGTTGCTTTTACAGAAAAACAACAGGGTCTTGGTCAATTGGCTTACTCTTTTCTGGGCTTTAGTTTAGGGGTACTTTTGAATCGAGATTTGCTTTAAATCCTC
>JAGYJT010000037.1 GCA_018401955.1 Chitinophagales bacterium
TACACTATACAGCTTTTATAAAAACTGGCGAACCCTCACGTTTGGCAACTTGCTTGATGTGGTGCTGATTGATGTGCGCCTTTACGACCGCGACCGCTTTGCCGCCGATGCCAACGACCCCATATATAGCGATACCAGCGCCCACATAATGGGCGAAGAGCAATTGACATGGTTCCTCGGCACGCTTTCGGGCAGTGCCGCACAATGGAAGGTGGTGGGCAACCAGCTAATGCTGGCCCAATTGCGCGCCATTGACCCCACGCCGGTTGTTTTCGAAAACTGGGACGGGTACCCCTACGAGCGGAATAAGTTTTTTAACCACCTAAGCGACAATAATATTGATAACGTGGTATTTACCACCGGCGATTTTCACGTTTCCCTTGCTTTGGATGTTGCGCCCGACCCTTACGATACGGCCGTGTACACCCCTGCCAACGGCAACGGTTCGCTGCTGGTGGAGCTGGTGGTGCCTAGCATATCGGGCGGCAACTACGATGAGGGCGGTATCAGTTTTGGGGGCGCACCCGTAACCTTGCCTGCCGAAACTTTGGAGGGGCTTTTCCCAGCTGTCAACCCTCACATTAAAGAAGCCGAAATTACCAGCCATGGATATTTGTTGCTTGATATTAACAGCACCCGTACCCAAGGCGAGTTTTGGTACGTGGGCAATGTAGACGACCCGAACGATTATACCGAATCTTTTGGCAGTAGCTGGCAAACACTGGATGGCAGCAACCGCCTTACACCCGGCGGCGCGCCAGCACAGCCCATTACCGGCCTGCCAAACCTGCCCGGCTTTAGCCCCGGCGATACCGTTGGCTTGGTTGATACTTCGGTGGCTTCTTACATAAGGCCAGTGGTTGCCAGCACCCAACCGGTGCTTATGAGCCTATACCCCAACCCGGTGGAAAACTTCAGTTACCTAAACTATGTGCTGCCCATTGCCCAAAAAGTGACCATTGCCGTATATAATGCCCAAGGCCAATTGATTGATAAACTGCACCAAGGCATGCAGCCAGCGGGCAACTATATGCTCACTATTGATGCACAAGCTTGGCCAGCCGGCACCTACTACCTGCGGCTGGAAGGCAGCACCCACCAATTGGTGCGAACGCTGCTGAAACCGTAATACAACATGAAGTATAGGTGACGGAGCGCGCGGAAGTTTTTGGAATATAAACACCGCTAATTGATGGCACGAAATACCGGGCGTCTGAAAACGCAAAGGCGGTTTTATGCTTGTGGGAAAAAACGTGGACGGGGTGGTTAACGGCCCTATCTGGCGCCAGCGTCCGCTGGTGACTTTTTATGCGACCAGTATTTATTGGGCAACGTAACATGTTCAAAGCTGCTATAAACACAGCTTTTGCATCTATGGTAGTAACGCATCACATAGCGGCAATCATATTTCGAAACTCCAAATTAACCACCCGCACCATTGCCCGCCTGCTTGAAATGCTACGGCGTACACAGCAATCGCTCAATCATTTCGATATGGCTCAATGTCACGACTTGTTTCTAAGCTATATTTCCAAGCGAAAACTTAGTGAGTTGTGAAGTTTGTAATTCCAAGTTAATAATTCCTCACCCGCCTCTACGGATTTGTAATCTTGACGGAACCGAGCCTAGGATTTGCAAGCCCTTTGCGCCATAGCGGAAACTTTTGTGTGTACCACCATACAAATGCCAAAACCCCTAAGCAATTTATATTGTACACAATATAATTGCACACAATACATCTAGCGAAATGGCGCGGTATGCCGCATGGGTACATACTTCCTGCACGACAAAACGAAGGTAGATGGCCCATGGCAAACACCATTTAACCGATAACCGATTAACCAGTAACCACCCCACAACCCGCATCAAAACTACATTCCTGCACGACAAAATGGTACTTTGCGGTCCACGGTCGATGGTCCATTGACCATGGAAAAAGAAGGTACTTGAAACGGGTATTTCTAGTTTGGGGGTTCCACAACCTACGCGAAAACGAGCATAAAGCCCTTTAACACCAATCCATTATTTTATTTCCCCTTTTGCCCCTTTTTACCTAATATTACCCTACTGTAATATTAACATAGGATGCTTGTAAAAACATACGGAAGTGCGGTGTTTGGGGTTGATGCCACTACCATTACCATTGAGTCGAACCATTTGGGTGGTGGCCCCAGCTGGAACGTAGTGGGCCTGCCAGATGCGGCTGTGCGGGAGGGCTTGTTTAGGATGGAGAGCGCACTTAAACAGATTGGCTACCATATGCCCCGCCAAAAGTATATTGTAAACCTATCGCCGGCCGACCTTAAGAAGGAGGGCTCGGCATACGACCTGCCCATGACCATCGGGGCCCTAGCCTGCACCGGTCAGTTGGATAGTAAGAAACCCCTGGAAGACTATGTGATGATGGGCGAACTGTCGCTCGACGGCACTTTGCAGCCCATAAAGGGTGCGCTGCCCATAGCCATACAGGCCCGCAAGGATAAGTACAAGGGCTTTATACTCCCCAATGCCAATGCCCGCGAAGCTGCGATAGTAAAGGATTTCCCGGTATATGGGGTGGATAACTTGAAGGAGGTAATTGACTTTTTAGAGGGCCGACAGGAGATAGAACCCCTTGAAATAAACACCCGAGAGGAGTTTTATAACAAATTGCCCCACAACGAGCTGGACTTTGCCGACGTAAAGGGCCAAAAGAACATCAAGCGCTCGCTGGAAATAGCTGCCGCAGGTGGGCACAATGTAATATTGATTGGCCCCCCAGGGGCTGGCAAAACCATGCTGGCCAAGCGCCTGCCAACCATATTGCCGCCCATGAGCCTTCACGAAGCGCTAGAAACTACCAAGATACACAGCGTGGTGGGTAGGCTGGGCGCCAACGCTACCTTGCTACATGAGCGGCCTTTCCGCTCGCCGCACCACACCATAAGCGATGTGGCGCTGGTAGGCGGTGGGGCGTTCCCGCAGCCGGGCGAGATAAGCCTGTCGCACAACGGGGTGTTGTTTTTGGATGAGTTGCCAGAGTTTAAGCGCACCGTGCTAGAGGTACTGCGCCAACCCATGGAAGACCGCCGGGTAACCATTAGCCGTGCCAAGTTTAGTGTAGATTACCCAAGCAGTTTTATGCTAATAGCCAGCATGAACCCCTGCCCTTGCGGATTTTATAACCACCCCGAAAAGGAGTGTGTGTGCGGGCCAGGCGTGGTGCAAAAGTACCTGAACAAGATTTCGGGCCCGTTGCTAGACCGTATTGATTTGCATGTGGAGGTAACTCCGCTGCCGTTTGCCGACCTGTCATCAGAAGAAGAGTCGGAGCACAGCGATGTGGTGCGCCAGCGGGTGGTAAAGGCCCGTAAAATACAGGAGGCCCGCTATGCCCAGCTAGACGGCGTGCACTGCAATGCCCAAATTGGTGCCAAGAGCATTAAAGAGTATTGCCGTATAAACGAGGCCAGCAAAACCTTGTTGAACAAAGCCATGGAGCAACTAGGCCTCAGTGCCCGTGCCTATGACCGTATACTGAAGGTAAGCCGCACCATTGCCGACCTTGCCGAAAGCGAAGATATCAAAATTGAGCACCTTGCCGAAGCCATCCAGTTCCGTAGCTTAGACAGGGAAAGTTGGGCTGGGTGAGGCGAGGCAGCATTGAATTTTACTTAATAAAAACAGGAAATGAAAAAAGTCCTCTTGATGCTAATATTAGTTATGGCGCTTTTACCCAGCTGCGGTGCTCAAATAGACATTAATGATTTGCCTGGTACGTGGCAAGTTGTTGATTTTGAGGCAAATGTTCAATTCTTAAGTGCTGAGTTAATCAAAGCGGCAGAAGAAGAGGCGCTATCTTGCGTATATACATTCACTAATGACAATAACTTCTCCATGAGATCTAGCTTCATCTCCAATGGGGAAGGAGGTGTATGGTCATATTCTGCTGAGGATAATACAATTCAGATGACGTATAAACCCGGCGGACAACAAACCCAAGAATTGTATACTGTGGAGTACCTTAACTCAAACTCCATGAAATGGACCCAATACATGGAAGGCTTTGGTACACTTACTATGATGTTGATAAAGGATTAATCCTCCAATTGCAGTTTGGCGAACACCTCTTCGCGGGTAGCGTATAGAAAACCGAAGTTGAGCAAGGTATCCACTAGCAGCACCCGCCCATCGGCAAATTGGTAAGGGTCGTAGGGCATGTTCGATTTGGCCAAAAGCGTTTTCAGCTCAGTGTCCAAAACCCCTTTGTAGCGCTCAATACCCCGCTGTATATGGATGCCTTGCACTGGTTGTACCATGCTGCAAAGGTATAAATAATGGTAATGATAGTTCTTATGAGGTAAACAACAAACCCTACCTCGTTTCAACAATCATAGGCATTCTGCTACCTTTAGGGCGCAAGGTAAGCAGGGTATCCACCTCTATCTCTTGCCCTGCGGGTAGTTTAAAATTGAAATGCTGCACCAGCATGGCTACAATAATCTGCATTTCCATAATGGCAAAATTATTGCCAATACAAAGCCTAGGCCCGCCACCAAAAGGGAAATAGGCGAACTTATTGGCACCCTTGGCATTGTCTTTATCAAACCGTTCCGGTATAAAATCGTCAGGTTGATCCCATAAATCGGGGCTGCGATGGATGCAATACACTGGTAAAATAACATTGGTACCTGGCGCAATAATGTGCTCGCCTATTACATCAGCTTCAATGGTACGCCTGCCAATAGCCCAAGCTGGTGGATACAAGCGCATAGCTTCATCAATGCACATTCGGGTATAAGGCAGGTTACGCAAGTCTTCTAACCCTGGCTTTTTATCGCCCAACACCTGCTCAACTTCAGCGACTAGTTTAGCCTTTTTGTCGGGGCTATCGTGCAGTAGTTTCCAAAGCCAACTTAATGCCAAGGCTGTCGTTTCGTGCCCTGCTAAAAAAATGGTTAAGCACTCATCGCGTAACTGCTTGTCGCTCATTTGCTCACCAGTATCCTCATCCTTGGCATCCATTAGCATCTGTAGCAAGTCATCGTATTCACCAGGGGAGCGTCTGCGCTTCTCAATAATGTCATCTATTACTTTATACAGCGCATTGCAAGCACGCAACTGCTCCGTATTCTTTCGGGTTGGTACCCATAGTGGCACTATTAGCAAACTTGATACTCGTTCCAGTGCCAATTCGTTAGCTATATTCAATTCCCTGCCAACAGTCTGTACTATTCCATCGGGCACTTCAGAGCCAAACATAGCCTTAGCTACTACATTTAGGGTAAGTGCCATCATGTGGTTAGCCATATTGGTCGTTTCGCTGGGCTTTATGGCTGCCAAGTCGGCAATAGTTTCGTCGGTACAACTTACCATAATATCGAGCATGGCATTTAAGCGCTCCTTATGGAAAGCGGGCTGCGCCATACGCCGTTGCTTACGCCAAAAATCACCTTCGCTGGTTAACAAGCCCTGCCCCAGCAGCCCCGAAACTATTTTGTAAGCCCTACTCTTGGTATAGTTCTTATTGTTGTCTTGCAACACATATTTGATGTAATCTGGTCGGTAAACCACTACTGTTTTGAAGATAGGCGAGGTCAACTTAAAAATACCCTGATTGTCAGCCATGTTCTTAAACAAGTACTGGATAGGGTCTTGCATTAAGTAATAAGAACCACCAAGCAACCAATGTGCCTTGTTATTTTTCGGTATGGGTTTGTTCGCTGTTTCTAGCATAGCATCAATTTACGCAACATTGCCGAATTCTTAGCCACTATTCGACATACGTGTACTTTGCATCTACCAATGCACAGCAACTGGCGTCTGGAGACGCGCGGTACTTTTCATCCTCGTCATAATAAGACAAGGACGAGTCGGGGGCTAGGGGGTGATGATTTTGATATCCTTGTTTTCCGATACAACAGTGGTATTAACTGTTATACGAAAGGGCAACTTACATTCTTATCAAAGGCCGATAAATTCGAACGGTTTTTCGTTCTTAAACTCGCTCGAGGTCTCGCCAGCGTATGTTTTGTTGTTGGATAGGTCTAGCTTTTTTACGCTTGCATTTGGGCTAAAGTCAATTTTCTTTAGGTCAACCCAAAAGGTATTGGGCGTAAGGGCGGTTTCAAAATAGTACACCAAGTTTTTTTGGTCGGCAACGGCCCTCCAGCGGGTGGTTGACAAATTGGGGTACCCCTCAATTTCGAAACCAAAGGGCACCGAAGTGTTTCTAATAACGCTAAACACGCTTGCAACCGCAACACGGGTATTATCGGTTTGCGGTATAGCGTTGATAAAAAACTTGGCCCTCACAAAACGGTCTGATGCGGTTACCGAGCCCGGTAGAAAGGTTTTGCCCGGGATGTTTTCCCAATACTTGGCTATGGATAACTGTTTGTCGTAGGCCGGGTCGTTGGTCATTACGGTATACGATGGGTCGTGATGAATAACCAATTTGCCGCCGATGTATTCCAATATGGCGTTGTCGCCCGTGGCATCAGATATTGATAGGTGCACGGTGGTAAACTTATCCGTTCCGGGAATGAAGTCAGAAACGACTGCAAAATCTTCCCGCCCCAAGGCCTCAACCGCTTCGGCCACGGTGGCAAAATTATCGAGTACATATTGCGCCCACAGCGATATGGCCATGCCTTTTTTGGTGCCTTCTTTATCAAATGTAGGGTAGGCAGACTCAACCAACCACAGCATGTTGGCTACTAGGCCCTTCTCGTTCATGCCATCGCTGGTAGAAATATCCCATGAGCTGATAGCCAAACTGCCATATTTAGAAACCCACTCAATGGAGTTTTTACCCACTTCGCCGCTGCGTTTCATGCCTCTAGGAAATATCCAGTGGTTTGCCGGTATTTCCATCGAAAAGTCCATTGTTCTGCCGGTTAAAATGGTATTGTTGGGCCCTTTATAAACCACCCTTGTGCAAGCCTCGGCACTTGGCACAGTGCCTACAAGTGCCAAAAACAGCATTATGATAAACCCGTTTGTTGTATTTTTCATGATACCAAATTTATGTTGAGATGTATGTTGTGTGCTATTATCAATGCCATTGAGATCAATGTTAATAATAACCAAGCACTTTGAAACACTTTATGGCAATAATTAATAATTGTTCTTTAACGTAAAAATGGCATTTTGGTTTAAAGGTTCTATGTTTTTTTATAAATAGCCGATTCACAAAACGGTAAAAAAACTACAACTGGTTGCTGTTTAGGGGAGTTTAGTGGCTAGGCGCAGCCTTTTATTTCAGTGCTATGCAGGCGGAACCTAGGCTTAGTGGGGTGGTACTGTCAAATAAATTACAAAATGTGACATGGTGAGCGGATGTCATAGTGAGCGCAGTCGAACTACGAACCATCGATAATGTAGGTGGCAAAATACTGTTCTATTTCTGTGACATTGGTATCATTTTTTACGCAATATGTGACTGTGGTATGTGCACATGTTACGGATGGTTCGGCTCCGCTCACCATGACACGCGGGGGAAGGCGGTAGCAACTAACCGTTAACAGACGTCTGGAGACGCGTAGTTCGTTTCATCCTCGTCAAAAAAAGACGAGGACGAGCGGGGGGGGCGAGATGAAAGAGGTTATCTGCATAGCTAATCATGTTTGCCAATACATTTGATCAGCATACACCGTTGCAAAATAAAAAGCCTAAAAGCGGTGTTGCTCTTTATTATACATTGTTAAGCTGCGCGTGCAACGGTAACTTTACCATAAATGTAGCCCCTTGGTTGACAGATGAGATAAAGTCAATTGAGCCTTGTAGCTTTTCTAGGGCCATTTTTACATTCATTAGTCCAATACCAAGCCCATCAAAATTATCCTCGCTATGAAGCCTGCTAAACATTTTGAACAGTTGGCTACTGTAATTCATATCAAATCCAACGCCATTGTCAATTACCTTAATCAGATAGTGGTTATCTTCTTGGCTAACATTTATGCTAACTCTGGGCTTGTCAACAGTTTTACTATACTTTATGGCGTTTGATATCAAATTACTCAATATTATATCCAACAAAACCTTATCTGATACAATAGTAGCAGTTTGTCCGTCGTGTTGTATTTCAAAGTTGTACTTGGTGTCTGGGTTTTGTGATGCAACTATCTCAGCTAAAAAGGGGCTAATTTCTATAGGGACCAAATCTATTTTTTTTCCTGTCGATTTTGTGAGCGCATACAACCCGTCTATCATATTCAAAGCTCTCGTGCTGTTATATGAAATAAAGTTGGCAAATTTGGTAAGCTTGTCGTCCTCTACCGAGAGCTGTTTTAGCCTATCCATAAAAATATCTACAAACATAGATACCTGCCTTATAGGAGCTTTTAAATCGTGGCTTACCGAAAATGTAAAATCCCGAAAAGTGTCATCTAGACTTTTGTACGATTGTTTTTTCAATTCATATCGCTCGTTCAAAGCCTGGTTTGCCTTAATCAGCTCTATTCGGGCTAACGACAATGCCGAGTTAACATTAACTAGTTCAGCTATCAGTTCTTTCATTTCCCTGCTGGTTTGCTTTTCCATATCGTTCAACAGTAGAATGTCGATAATAGAGTCAGAAACTGGAAAGTCGGCAATAGTTAAGCTATAGTTTTTAAGCTGATCGATATCGCTTATGTACGGCGAGCCCAAAAACAATAATTTGTTGTCGTAGACTTTAAACTCGCCCTTAAACCTTAAATCGCTGTTAGTATTTAATACCAGGATAAACACCACGCTAAGCGATTCTTGTATCCAACTAAATTCAGGTTGTTTTTGAGTAATTGGTCTTTTTATCGAAAAAAGGGCGCTAAACTGTTTTCCTTCTTGGTCTCCGATTACCTTTTTCATAGAAGGACCAACGCTTGTTATATTTAAGTTTTGATCGAAAAAAACATTGAAAGGCTCTGAAAGGTTAAGCAAATCAGCAACATTGGACATTTTATTATTTTAATAATTTTATGTTAATAACACAATTTGCCTTCTCATCTCCAACCGATCCATAAAAGGTCTCAACTTTTTCGTTGTAAAATTTGGCCAAACCTTGTACAAGCCCTACCACAAAAGCATCTAGGCCTTGCCGGTGAGAGTAATAAAAAAGCTGGTACTCGTTTTCTGATACTTTATCTACCCGAAAATCAGGAGGGCTAAGGTTAGGATAAAAAAGCATCACCTTACTGTGAAAATTGGGTAAATTTTCTAAAAACTCTCCGAGCGTTTGACCACTAGCATAGAAACAAGCTTCCATATCTAGGCAATAGCCGTTTTAAAACCCAATATTCGCCAAAAGCATGAATGCACATCACTTGCCTCCATATTTTTAAATTTACAAATAGCCGCAACAATATTGTAAGTGAGCAAATCGGGGTAATCTTGTTGGCTTTTGCAAAAGATTTCTCAAAAATTGTACTTCTTCACATATAGTTATCCATAAACTCCCTATCGAATTCACTGACAACCATATCGTATAAAAGTTTGGTTTACAAAACCTAACATAACTACATATTTACTTAAGTTGACTTTTAAAAGAGTACTGTATTTGAAACATCTTCCATCAGATGCTTGCGCCAATTAGATTGGTTGAAATCCAGTTAAGCGCCTTCCGTTTTGGGAATCATCACTGCAGTTACATTTTCAGCGCATTCGGCTTTTACCAAAGATGGCGAGCCCGTAAGGCAGTTGAGCAGCACCAGCGAACAATATCCGCCCGGCTTAACCGTATAAGCAATTATTTCTTTATCAGTGGAAACACTAGTAAATATTTTGCCTCGCCTTCAAGAATTAGGTACATAATTAACTTCTGTCGTTATATTTGAGCATAATATCTCCCTTGTTCGAAACTAACTGAAAGCGCGTCCGCAATAACATGAGCAAATCCTCCAGCACATAACTCTTGATAGTGCAACTCACAGGCGTGTAATCTCATTTTTATTCATGGCCAATCTGGATACTAAAATTAAAGGAACGCAATACGCTTTTATACTTAATAAATGGGTAGCAATACGCTTTAAATGGTATTTTCTATCCACGCAGTACCTCAAACTCTTTAGCGCAGTGTCAGAAAAACTTATAAAATATATATTTACCTACCACCTCCGCAACTTCACCTTCAACCGCTCTATGGGATAGGGAAATTTATCTTCTGGCGGATAATTAATTGTTTTAGTAATGATAGCAAAGGCCTCGTTGATGTAGTAATTGCTACGGTCAATTTTTAACTTTTCAATCAACCCTAAATCACCAAACGGTCAAGGTATTGCTTGCGGTGAGACGTGTAACGCATAAAATCTTCTTTTAGACGATTTTGGATGATCTGAAAAGATTGTTTATCAAATCTAGGCTATAAATCTTCGGCTATTGTATAAAAATGCGGTTTTGTATACACGTTGCGCATAACGTGTATATTTTTGGCGTTTTGTATACATATACCTAGGCACAACGGCTGTTCTATTTTAAAATCGGGCGTTATTTTTTTCGTAATATGTGACTGTGGTATGTGCACATGTTACGGATGGTTCGTAGTTCGACTGCGCTCACTATGACATCCGCTCACCATGTAATAAAATGCCACAAACACCTACCACCCCCACAACTCCTTCAACTTCACCTTAAACCTTTCCTTCGGCAGAAAATTCTGTTCCAAAGCGGCAGCAAATGGAACTGGTGTGATGTCTATTGTTGGGGGCATCAAGGTGGGTGAAGCAGTGCTCGCTTATCCAAGCGGCTCTCGGCACCGATGCCAGGGTGAGGGGTGTCCAGATAGCACAATGGCTTTGCCAGTCTTTGCACGGTGGCGACGTATGGCGTCATAGTCCAGCGGCAACAGCAGCGCAGGTCAGTATCTCGGCATTGAATGTCGGGGAATTCCTTAAGCGCATCCAGTGCCCAATGCACGCCCATGCCGTAAGTAATGATGGAAAGGTCTGCCCCTTCGCGAACTACTTTAGCCTTGCCTAGCGGAACGGTATAATAGCCTTCAGGCACTTCGCCAGTAAGGCTGCGGTATAGTGCCTTGTGCTCAAAGAACATTACGGGGTTGGGGTCGTCAATCGAGGCCAATAGCAATCCTTTAGCATCGTATGGGTTACTCGGGAATACAACCTTTAAGCCAGGCGTATGTGCAAACCAGCTTTCGTTGCTCTGCGAATGGAACGGACCCGCGCCCACACCAGCGCCGCTGGGCATACGCACTACCACATCGGCGTTTTGACCCCAGCGCCAGTAGCTTTTGGCTAGGTTGTTTACCACGGCATTAAAGCCCGAAGTCACAAAATCAGCAAACTGCATTTCAATTACCGATTTCATGCCGCCCACGCTCATACCAAGGCCAGCACTCAATATCACGCTCTCGCAAATGGGCGTGTTGCGCACCCGGTGCTTGCCAAATTCGGCCGCAAAGCCATCGGTTATTTTAAACACGCCGCCATACTCCGCCACATCTTGTCCCATTATTACCAGGTTGTCGTGCTTACGCATCCCTTCACGCAGGCCATCGCTCACGGCATCTACCAACCGCATTTCGCGGGTAGCTTCACCGGGCGCAACGGATGCAGTGGTGTAGGGTGCATATATATCGTTTAGCTCGGTTTCGGTGTTTGGGGTTACTTCGGGTTCATCAAAAGCCAGTTTCAGTCCCGCTTCTATCTCGTCATCAATGGCTTTGCGGGTTTCGGTAACAAATGCCTCATCAATTACCCCTTCGGCCAATAGCCAGTTTTGGTAATTCTCCACAGGGTCTTTCACCTGCCAAAGCTCAAACAGCTCTTTGGGCACGTACTTTACGCCACTGGCTTCTTCGTGCCCGCGCATACGGAAGGTCATGCACTCAATCAACCACGGCTCGGGCGTTTCGCGTATGTCTTGCGCTATCTCGCTTATGGTGTGGTACACTTCCAGCAAGTTGTTGCCGTAAATGCGCTTGCCTTTCATGCCATAACCTTGTGCACGGCTTACCAGCGTTTCAGCCTTAAACTGTTCGTTGGTAGGTGTTGATAGGCCGTAACCGTTGTTCTCGATTATAAATATCACGGGCAAGTTCCAGACTGCGGCAACGTTTAGCGCTTCATGGAAATCGCCCTCGCTGGTGCCGCCATCGCCGGTAAAGGCCACGACTACTTTGTGCTTGTTTTGTAATACATTGGCCAGCGCAATGCCATCGGCAACGCAAAGCTGCGGCCCTAGGTGCGATATCATGCCCACAATGTGGTGCTCGTTGCTACCAAAGTGAAATGAGCGCTCTCTGCCCTTGCTAAACCCGCTCATTTTGCCCTGCCATTGCGCAAACAACCTGCCCAAAGGCATATTTCGACCCGTAAACACGCCCAAGTTGCGGTGCAAGGGCAGTATGTACTCGTCGGGTTCAAGGGCTTGGGTTACCCCTACGGCTATGCCCTCTTGCCCAATGCCACTAAACCATTTGCTCACTTTGCCCTGGCGCAACAGTATCAGCATTTTCTCTTCAATGCGGCGGGGTTTGGCAATGGCCACATACAGTTGGCGCAATTGCTCGTTGGTAAGGTGGCGGCGCTCAAAAGTCATTGGGGGCATGTTGGCAGTATTACCCATAACGGTGCGAGTTTCGGTAGTGCAAAGGTACTTGTTTTTGAAAGTATCAAGTATCAAGTAGTGAGTATCAAGACAAATGTACGAAGTACGATTTACGAGGTACGAATGTATTTTAAAAAGCTACTTGAATATTATCAATCACGTTTCCATTACAAAATGAAAAACGCTTAATACAAAGTCCCTTTCAGCCATCTTAATCGTAAATACACACTACCCCTTTGCTTACTACTAAAGCACTACAAAAAAGCCCCGGCCAAACTGAATTTGCCGGGGCTGCTACGTGGTTATTGGGTTTCAATATAGTTATTGTCTTACAATCAGTTTTTTACTGCTTACTTGCTTACCTTGCACCATGCGCACAATGTAAGTGCCCGGGGTAAGGTATGATACATCAAGGTTTTGAACTTCGCCCGCTGCCAACTGGCCTGTATACACTTGCTGGCCCAGTAAGTTTTGGATGGTAACAGTGCCCCCCACCTTTCCGTTGGTTTGTAGCACTACCAAACCTCTGGTTGGGTTCGGGTAGATATTCAAGTCAAGGTCATTTTTTTCGGTAATGCCCACACAGCCAGTTATAAACGAGTTGAAGTAAGCCAAACCATTGATAAGGGCCTTATCAATACAGCCGCCATGCGAAAAGTTACCAAGGTCTTGCTTGGTTACATCAGCAGCACCATTGGCATTCCATGAGTCAAAGGCATTTTCGCTGTTTAGGTAAGTAACCTGTTCATCGCCCCTACAATAGAAAAGCCTCACGGGCGATTGTGGCGTCCAATCGAGCAGGTCACTTTCTGCAAGTGCTACCCTAAGCGGGTGCAAGCTATCGGCCTCAAAGTTGGCCAGCATGGTATCTTGCAGCATATCCTTGGGTACGGGGGTAGCTTGGTCGTTGATAAAACCGATGCCTTTATCTTTTGCATAAAACAAAGCCGGCATTAGGCTGTCATAAGGGCTCTTAAAAACCTGCTGCACACTATCGAATATGTTGCCATAAATTGACTGGTACGAAAGGATAACATAAGGCAAATACCCAGGGGTAGCATATACGCTGTCAGACAAAATCAGGTCTTTTTGTGCACCATTTAGGTCAAAGGCACCGCTCATAGGTGCTGAGGCCGTAACATTAAACTCGGTTGGGTAGTTGGTCTCAATTTCGCGGAGGGCTGCGGCAGTTGCAAAACCGCCCTGCGAATATCCGAACAGGAACAATTGCCCGTTATCGGTAAGCTCCAGCGAATCGAGCACATGCCTACCAGCACGTATCATATTGATACTGGTATTGGCTTGAGACCATGCATGAATGTAGGGGTGGATAATAACCGAGGTGTCACTGTCGCCAAGGCCAAGGTAATCGGGCAGCACTACTATGTTGCCCAGCATACCAAACAGCAACCCAACATTAATTTCGGTAGAGCCATATGATGGCACACCTGTGCGGTTGCTTGCCGTGCCGTGCATGTAAATAGAAAACGGCACTGGGCACTCTGTATTTTTAGGCACCACCATGGCACCGCTTACGGTTACCAAACTATCAATATGGCGATAGGGGGTTTTGTACAGCACTTTGTATACATCAACTTCATAAGTAGGCGGTATAAGGCCTTGGGCACCAAATATATTCAGGATAGAATCGAGCCGGGTAAAGTTTAGCGAATCGATTTTGGTGTAAGAAATAACTTCTCCTTGGGCAAATGTACCTAAGTACAAACCAAGCAAAAGCACTAGCGAGGATAACTTTTTCATGGAAACGATTAAAAATTATAGGGTTAATTTATTTGCGAGTAGATTCTAAATATAACAAAAGAACCAATCAAGTGTTAGGGAAACGTTAATTAATACACGCTAAGCCCCTGTTGTTTAACTAATATAACCATCACTATTCCAAAACAATCAATAAAAGCCTAACTTTAGCCAGCTAAAAAAACCTGCTTTACATGTTACGAAATTTACTAAGCCTAACCATGGCCTTGGCTCTAATGCCACTCATCGCAAATGCCCAGCAAGACCATGCGGGCCTTAAGCGCTTAAGCGTTGATACTGTGCTGGCGCCGTTTTATCATGGCGTTGCCTCTGGCGATCCGCTAGCTGATGCCGTAATTATTTGGACCAGGATAACCACCCCCGATACGGGCACTATTACCGGCAACTGGTATTTTGCTACCGATGTAGACTTTACCAATACCATACAGGATGGACAGTTTACTACCGATGCCAGCCGCGACTATACCGTAAAGCTTGATGTGCAAAACCTACAGCCTGGCACATTTTACTATTACCGCTTTGCGTATGATGGCAATTTTTCGCTTACAGGCCGTACCAAAACAGCCGCTACCGGCAGCATTACCAACCTGCGCTTTGCAGTGGTGTCTTGCTCTGATTATGAAAATGGCTATTTTAACGCCTACGAGAGCTTGAACAATCGCAACGATTTTGATGCGGTTATTCACTTGGGCGACTATATTTATGAATATGGCGTGGGTACCAACATCCCCGGCCGTGAACATGAGCCTGCTAATGAGATAATTACCCTTGGCGACTACCGTGGCCGTTTTAGCCATTATAGGCTTGATGCGCAGCTGCGTGTGCTGCACCAAAATTATCCTTTTATTACTATTTGGGATGACCACGAAAGTGCCAACAACTCGTGGATGGGTGGGGCGCAAAACCACACCCCAGGCACCGAAGGCAACTGGGCCGACCGCTTGGATAATAGCAAAACCGCTTACTTTGAGTGGATGCCGATAAGAGACCAAGCAGCCCCGAACCAATTTCGTGGGTATCGCGCTATTCGCTATGGCGACTTAGCTGATATTATTGTGATTGATACCCGTATTGAGGGCCGTGAAGAAGAATCTAGCTCGTCATCGGTAATTAACGACCCAAACCGCACGCTGCTGGGTACTACCCAAGCTGATTGGCTTGAGCAGCAGTTACAAGACACCACTACCCAATGGAAGGTGATTGCCAACCAAGTAATGATGGCACCGCTTACCCTTGGCTCAACGGTGCTCAACCCCGACCAATGGGATGGCTACCCGGCCGAGCGCCAACGCATTTATGATAACATTATCAATAATGATATTGACAACGTAGTAGTACTTACTGGCGACATACATACTGCTTGGGCAAATAACTTGATAAGCAATGGCACTAATGTAGGTGTTGAGTTTGTAACTACTAGCGTAACTTCTTCTTCGGGCAACTTAGGTATCCCTGCCGGTGCTATCTCAACTTTGCTGCCTCACGTGCAGTATGTAAACCTTATTGAAAAAGGTTACTACATTTTGGATATCAACACGCAACGTACCCAAGCCGATTTTTACAATGTAGCTACCATCAACCAAATTGACACCACCACATCTTTTAGCGAAGGATGGTTTACCAACGATGGGGCCAACACACTTACCCAAGGCACACGCACTACCAGCGCTACTACCTATCCGCCACTTGCGCCTACAGTGCCTGGCGTAGCGGTTGGTATTGCCCAGCCTCAACCTACCGCACTTATTTTGCTTGGTGCTTTCCCTAACCCGTTTCATGATAGAATGGTATTGCAATACTATCTTGAAAAGCCAGGTACTGTGAGCGCAACCCTGTATGACTTGGCTGGTAAAAAAGTTCATTTTCAAAACCTTGGGCAAGCCAATGAAGGGGGTTAACCTGGCCAATGTTGATGGCAGCCAATTGCCGGCAGGCAACTACATATTGGTAGTTGACAATGGCAACAGAAACGTACCGCAAACAAGTAGTTAAAGTAGATTAATACAAGAGGCTACCGAGTTAAATTAACAAAACCCTTGAACATCGGATGTTCGGGCTTTGTTGTTATAGGTGTAAGCTGGCTATTAGCTGTTTAACACTGTTGCCAAATTAAATACATCAGTAAAGGTATTGTACAGCGGCACTGGGGCAACCCTTATTACATCAGGCTCACGCCAATCGGCCCACTATACCGTTGTCTTTAAGTTTTTGAAACAAGGCTTTACCGTTTTTCTTGGGTTTAAAGGCTCAATTGTCAGCCTCTTTCTTCGGGTTTTGGCGTAATGATGGTGATGTTTTTATTGTCCTTCAGCAAAAACTCCAGATAGCCAGTAAGCAACACACTTTTAGCTCTAAGGCTTTTCATGCCTACTTCTTCAAAAATATCGAGCGCGGCCTTGTGCATCGCCATCGAAAAAATAGGGGCATTGCTTACCTGCCAACCAGCGGCAACTGCTGCGTACAAACTGTTTGCTCATCTCAAAGCGAGTTTTTCTTCGGTGCCCCACCAGCCGCCCATACGGGGTAAGTCAAGGTTGTTGCCATGCTCTTCGTTTACAAATAAACCTGCCACGCCACCTGGGCCACTATTTAAGTATTTATAGGTGCACCACACGGCAAAATCAACACCCCAATCGTGCAAATGGAGCGGAACATTACCCACCGCGTGGGCAAATCCCAACCCACTATGGCGCCAGCTTTTTGCCAGCTTTGGTTATGGTAGCCATATCAAAGCACTGGCCAGTGTAGTAGTTTACGCCACCCATCATTATCAAAGCTATTTCGAGCCTATGCTCTTCAATAACACTAAGTATATCATCAGTGCGCAGGGTATACTCACCAGCGCGGGGCTTCAGCTCCATAATAATATCGTCGGCATCTAGGTTGTTTAGCCTCAAAGGTTTGTACCGCATGAAAATCGCTAGGGAAAGCAGCTGACTCCATTAAAATTTTCGGCGCTTTCCGCGGTTTTTATACAAGCTTGCAAGCATTAAGTGCAAGTTCATGGTAAGGCTGTTCATTATTACCACTTCCTCTTTTTGGGCACCCACTAAATTAGCGGCTCTCAAAAAGTGATGGTACGAAAACCAAGGGTTCTGCTTCCATGTGGCCCTCTACGCCAAGGTTTCCAATCAAGTAACTCTTGCTCAATGTAAAACTTAACCATTGGCTGTAAACCCTAACGAGTTGCCGAAATAAGATACAGGCCTACCATTATTATCCGGAATAAAAAATTGCTTACGGTACTCTCTCAGCTCATCGTCCTTATCTAGCTTTTGCGCATACTTCAAATCATTCTGAAAGTCCATTTGGATTAGTTTGATTACGAAAATACCTATTGGTAGGTATGTAAATTGTGGCAGTAATTGAGGAGCTGCTTATCAAATCTATATAAAATTCAGCAAAAAAAGCATCAGATTATACTTGTTTAAGGCATAACGACCGATTGTTAGGCTGATGGGTTGGCTTTCAAAACTTTAGTAAACCAACATCATTAAACTTTGCAAAAAGTTGAAGGCTATGGTTAGCTAGCTTTTATTGGGGCTTTTGAGATTTATCCCCATCCTTTGCACGCGCAACAGGATCGCCGCTTTTGAGTACTCTCGATATGATTCGATAGGGCCCTATTATAATTTCATCACCATCTTTCAAACCATTCTTTATCTCGATGTAGAAATTGTCTTGTATACCCGTTTCAACCTTCACCTTGTTGGCAACCCCATCATTAAACACAAAAACCACCTCTTCTGTTTCGGCTCCAGGTTCATCTTCGCTTAGTGTAATGGCCTGTATAGGTACTGACAATACATCAAGAGCCTGACTAGTATAAATATCTACCGATGCAGACATGCCGGGCTTAAACGGGAAAGGTGCCCCATCAGTAATTAAGTCGTCATAAGAACTGTGCAACAACTCTATTTTCACTACAAAGTTGGTTACACTCTCGCTAGCCATAGAGGTTTCGGCCTTTGACGAGTTTGCAATGTAGGTAACAATGCCCTTAAACTTGCGGCCAATGTAGGCATCCACCTCAATTTCTGCCGTGTCGCCCACGCTTACGCGCAAAATATCGTTTTCGGTTACATCCACTCGTACCTCCATTACACTTAGGTTGGCCACCCGCAGCATTTCTGTGCCTGCCATTTGGGTAGTACCTACCACGCGCTCGCCCTTCTCAACATTAAGCATGCTTATGGTACCCGTTGCCGGCGCATAAATGTTGGTTTGCCTTAGGTTGTCGTTGGCTTCTTTTACGGCCGCCTCTGCAACCTTTACGCTGTATTTAGATGCTTCTACGGTTTGCTTAGCTGCCGAAAGCTCGCCCTCGGATGTTTTAAATGCAGAGAGGGCGTTTAAATAATCCGCCTCTGATATTACCTTTTGTTTCCAGAGCTTTTCATTGCGCTCAAAGGTTGCCTTGGCGTTATCAAACTGTGCCTCAACTTGCAGCAGCCGGGCTTGCGAATTGGCAAGGTTTGCTTTGCTTTGGTTTAGCGATGCCTCGGCGCGGTTTTGCAGCGATATGTATATATCGGGCCTAATTTTTACTAGCAGCTCACCTTCTGTAACACTGTCGCCTTCTTCAGCAAGAATATCAATTACCTCGCCCGATACGTCTGGGCTTATTTTTATCTCCAGTGCAGGGTAAATTTTACCACTGGCCGAAACGGTTTCCATAATGTTGCGGCGCTCAATGGTTTTTACGGTTACTTCAACCGTAGAGCTTTGGCCCCACCAACCAGCCTTTTTGCCCGAAAAAGCAATAACAGCCAACACCACTAAGCCAACTACTAGGTAAATCAGGATTTTGGAGAATGACATTATTCGAGCTTAATTGGCTTACCTTGATAGAAATCGAGCACTTTTACCTTAAATATAAAGTCATATTTAGCGGTAATGAAGGAAACTTGCGCTAGGGCTAAATTAGCCTTTGCCGTTGAATAATCCAAAGCGTTTACGGCACCTAGGTCAAACATGCTTTGGGTATACCCAAAGGCCGTTTCCAGTGCTTCCACATTTTTGCCCGATGCATCATACCTTTTGGCCGCGGCTTTTGCATCGGTATAAGCTTGGTAAACATCCTGTTTCAATTGGTCTTGCACTTGCTGCTGCAAATACTTTGACCGTTCTACCTGCAAATAGCTGTTCTTTACAGCGTAATGGGTTGAAAGGCCATTAAATATCGGAATGCTGAGGCTCACACCTATTGTTTGGCTCAGGTTATTGTTCATTTGCGTAAAAAACGGCTCCCTGATAACAAATGGCGGCAGCTCATAACTTGAGTAGTTGGTACGGATGTTTCCGGATAAGGATAAGGTAGGTGAACGCAAACCTTTGGTTGCCAGCAATCCTTTTTCGGCAGCCATTACTGAAAATGCTACCCTTTTTATCTGTGGTTGGTTACCCATAGCGGTATTAAACACGGCCTCGGGCCCGGCAAGCAAATCAGGCGAAAGCCCAGATAAGCCAATGTTTGATTGGCCAAACTCAACTTGAGCTGCTGGGTCTATTTGCAACATTAGCTTTAGGGCCAATACTGCTAGGTCATAGGTATTTTCGGCATTAATTAAATTTAGGCTATCGTTTGCCAACTGGGCTTTAACGTTTAGCAGGTTTCCTTCTGGCACCACGCCCGCATCTACTAACTGTTCAGAACGCTTTAGTTGTTCCAGCGAAAGATTTATCTGCTCTTGCTGCGATTTAATGTTTTCGCGGCTCATTAATACCTGCAAAAAACCAGCGGTTACGCTTAGCATTACGTTGTTTTTTATCTCACTGGTTTGAGACTGCGATGCCAACGCACTGTATTTGTTTGCTGTATGTTGTTAAGCTGTGTAAGGCCCGAAAAAGCACTAATGACAGAACTGAAGGAGAGCCCTTCTGGTTTGAATTCTTTGGGTAACAAACTGGTTGGTAGTGGGGTCGGCGCTACGGCAAAGTTTACACCATTATGAAATTGGACCATTTAATGACGGATACAGGCGAGAAAGCTTTTGACTGGGCCAACTGGTGTTACGCTGTGAGCTTTTCTGTTTATCTCTTGCAGCTTTATCTGTATGTTATTGGTTTTAAAAGCATGGTTTATGCACTTTTCAAATCCCAGGTATCTTGGGCCGCCAAGGTGCTCCACAGACAGAAACTAAAACCAACAAAAACAATAACCACGATTGAGAGTAAAGCCTTTTTTAAAGAAATGTAACATAAACTCGACTTCTTGTAGTATAAAAACAAAACTAGGGTATTTTGTTTTTATCCTTTCAGCTTACCTGCACTATTTAGACCAATAAGGGCATATGGTCTGCAAGCGTCATTAAAAGTAAATTGATTGATTGGGGATCAATCGGGCCTCAGGAAAAAAGGGCAACGATTAGGTGTTCGTTTATTATTAGTTTACTTCTTCGTCGTATGTTCCTACAATTGTACCATACTTTCGTCAGGATATTCTGCTTCGATTTGGTCGGCGTTAAATCATAAACATTTCGGTTGCCTCAGCTTGAGAAATGTAAGGTGCTTCTTCTTGTAAATACGCCCAATCAGATTAGTACTGCTAGTAAAGTTTCATTTTGTTTTTGTTTTGCTGTTAGTGAAATATCAATTTGTACAATACAAAATGGAACTAATAGTAACCTTACGAAATGTAAAGAACGATTTGACACGGTTTATCATGCCAATTAAAAGTTTTCTCCCTAATTTACAGGGTTTATAAAATAAATTACCTTGCTATTTTGACACAGTTTGCCAAGACGGTATTTTATAACGCTTTGTACCTTTGAAAACGTCAAAGGTGATAATATATTTGCTTCCTTCTTTTTACTGGTACAAATAAAGTTACAACTAACTTCTATAGGCAACAAATGTAGGTATTTTGACTTAGCTAATATCACAGCCTCACACCTAATACATTCATTATCAATGGGCTAATCACATGAAAATATTGACACAGATTATAAGGTTTTGAAGCCCAGCGAAGTAAGGGTTAATTCAGAATTTTTATAAAGTACAGCCAAACGGAGAGGTAAAACGCGCTTAGAGCTGTTTAGGCTTTGCCAAAACGGGCAAAGCAAGTACTGATGCAGAAGCTGCTATGGCCATATATAAACAGAGCCGAACTCTGCTTTTTCACTTTAAAAAACCGTTTTGAAGGATGTGCTCAATATACTGTTGCTAAAGGAGAGCAAAGAAATATGAGACTAAATTTGCACAAGCTGGCTTTGATTGCCGGGTTAATAGAAGGACAGATACTGTTGGAGCGTGGTGCATACCGAGCAGGCGAAGCGGTGCTGTTAAAGGCTCGAGACCTTGCCGCGGATACGACCTATATGCAGAAGGTGTGCAGATAAACGATATGCCCCAAAGAATAACATCGGTATTCGCAAAGGCGAGAACAGCCTATTTAAACTTTGCACCTGTAATAGCCGACCACCTAAATAAACTTGAAGTATTTGATGGTAAAAGATCCTTTATTACAAAATCAGCCTTACCAGCCAGTTTAAAAAGACTTTGAAAAACAATCAAAAGCACCGCTGGAGGCTGCGCTTTAGAAGCTGAAAAATACTACAAAGAAACCGAGAGCGCTACCTGGCGGTTATTACTACAATTATCTGGGTATATTTTATGGCCACTTTATTGGGGATTATAACCTAGCTGAAAAGTATGCTAAAGATTACCTTTTGTTGGTTGAAAAGAGTACCCTGCCATATCATCTGATACACGCATAGCTACCGCCAACACAAATTGCATCCATTGCAAGCGTGAACAAAAACGATTTCCCCAGTGCCATTAACTACGCTAATGTTGCACGTAAACGGTTTATTACTGGGCTATTTAACGAATTGCAGGCTACCGAAGTACTTTTTGTTGCCCTGTTTCACCTTAAAGATTACGAAAAGGCCTTGGGCCTTATTGATATGGCAGCTACGCACCCTAAGTATAATGCCAATAAACAAATTCCGGCAAAATGGAATTACTATAAAGCCAATCTTGACCTGAACGGCCAGTTTAATGATGAAACGTAATGCTGATGAAAGAAACAGAGCTTACCAAAGATAAAGCCGGCTGGCTGATGGGTTATAGGGTGCTAGAGCTGATGTGCGCCGTAGAGCAGGATGACCTTGATGTGTTTGACTACCGTACGGAGAGTTTTAAAAAACTATTGCAGCGCAACAAAGAGGAAAATGTTGAGCGCCCAAGGCTGGCCCTAAAAATTTTGGGCACCTATATAAAAACCGGTGGCGACATAAAGAAAACCACACTGGAAGAGAAAAAGAACATTGAGCTGCTTAAAACAGGCAAAGGCGAGTACCAATGGGACCCCATGGGCTTTGAGCTAATTAGGTTTGATGAGTGGCTTGATAAATTTGCACAGAAAAAAGCAAAAGTGCGCGCTTAACCCTCAAATAGCCCGCCCTGTATTTGCGTTGGCGGTGTTTTACCTAAGTGCTTATATGCCTGCAGTGTAGCTTCCCTGCCCCGTGGGGTGCGCTTAAGGTATCCCTCTTGTATAAGGTAGGGCTCATACACTTCCTCAATAGTACCCGACTCTTCGCCCACTGCGGTAGCAATGGTGGTAAGGCCTACTGGCCCACCACTAAACTTATCTATAATGGTGGCCAGTATACGGTTGTCCATTTCATCCAGCCCATGGCTATCTACATTTAATGCATCAAGCGCATATTGGGCAATTTTTTTGTCAACTATGCCATTCCCCTTAATTTGGGCAAAATCGCGCACACGCCTCAAAAGCATATTGGCTATACGTGGGGTGCCCCTGCTGCGGCGGGCTATTTCCATAGCGCCATCGGTAATAATTTCCGTTTTGAGGATGCTTGCCGAGCGGATAACGATTTTACAAAGCGTTTCGGCGGTGTAATACTCCATGCGGCTGGTAATGCCGAAACGGGAGCGCAGTGGCGAGGTAAGCAAGCCCGACCGTGTGGTAGCACCTACTAAGGTAAATGGGCTCAACTCAATTTGAATAGAACGGGCATTAGGCCCGCTATCAATCATAATGTCAATCTTAAAATCTTCCATTGCCGAGTACAAGTACTCTTCAACAACGGGACTAAGGCGGTGTATCTCATCAATAAACAGTACATCCCTAGCTTCAAGGTTGGTAAGCAGCCCGGCTAGGTCGCCTGGTTTTTCGAGCACCGGACCCGATGTAATTTTGATGTTTACGCCCAGTTCATTAGCTATAATATGCGATAGGGTGGTTTTGCCCAGCCCTGGGGGGCCATGCAACAGCACATGGTCAAGCGGCTCTTCTCTGCGGCGCGCGGCTTCAATAAACACCAAGAGGTTTTCAATAATCCTTGGTTGGCCCATAAACTCCATAAAACCCTGTGGGCGCAATACTTTTTCAATATCGCGTTCTACAGGCGAGAGGTTACTGTCATCAGGGTCAAGGTTCGGATTCTTCAAAAAATAGAGATTTGTGTCAAAAATAACTGATTAAGCGCACATTAATAGCCCTCAACCGTTATTACCTATCAACCCAAATAAAAGCACAAAGCACATTTGGCAGATACGTGTTTTAGCGTACCTGCTATTGTACGGATTATGCGAAAACTAGCACCAATAAGGGTTTCAGAGTTTTTTGAAAGAATTATTTTTGCGAAATATTCTACCCAAATATCCACAATAATCACCTATAGTAAAGGTCTAATTGGCATTTCATTGGCACTGTATATCAACGGTTTATAGTAGCTATAAAAATATAAATGGCGCTAAAACGCCCTACTTATCAACATTACAAGTTTTTCAAAATGCTTGTATAATTGGTTTATAAGTATAAATTTGCCTGTAACGCTTGTAATCAAAGCATTTTTATTAATCCCGTAAACTTCAATCGTCATGAACAAAGGAGATTTAGTTACACAAATTGCAACTGACGCAAGTTTGAGCAAAGCTCAAGCTGGTGCAGCACTTAACTCAGTACTTGATGCCATTACTGGTAGCCTTAAAAAAGGTGACAAAGTAACTTTGGTAGGCTTTGGTACTTTCTCAGTATCTGAGCGTGCTGCTCGTACTGGTCGTAACCCACGTACTGGTAAAGAAATCAAAATCTCGGCTAAAAAAGTTGTACGCTTTAAGCCAGGTAAAGAATTGGCTGGTAACGTATAATACCTACTGCCCAAAACTTAAGAAGGCGAGACCACAGGGTGGTGTCGCCTTTTTTTGTGGCTTAATGTAAGTAAGATGTTTGCAGGCTTGTATGCACAAGCTGCTTAATACTGCTAGGAAGGGAAAAGCCCATTTGCACTAAACTAATCATCTAGGGTGTTTCATTTGCAAGTAACTCATTTTTGGACAAGCTAACTCCTTGCATGAAGTGCTTGCGCTCCTCTTGGGCGGACCACCCCCAGCCCCTCCTAGGCCAAGCGCGCAAAAAGGCCGCTCATAGGAGGGGAGCTCCAACATCCTCGCCTCGCGCTTACTTAATTGGGGATTCGAAAAGGGTTATTATCATTGTATGTAAAAAATCCTTTTCCAATCCTATAATCCTTTACCTAATCAAGGTTCCAACACTCACGGCGCCAAGCGCTGCCTGGCCCAGCTATTGCCGGCTTGCGGGGTGTAAACAATGCGGTCGTGTAGGCGGCTGCGGCGGCCTTGCCAAAACTCAAAATACGTGGGTTGCAGCATATAGCCGCCCCAGTTTTCGGGTCGGGTAATGTCGCCATAGGGGAACTCCTTCTCCAACGCCTTGTATTGCTCCTCTAAAACCTCCCTAGAGGCTATTACCTGGCTCTGGGGCGATGCGGCGGCACCAATGCGGCTACCAGCAGGGCGATTGCTGAAGTATGCGTCAGAAACGGCCGTAGGGGCTACTACAATATTTCCCTCTACCCGTACCTGCCTTTCGAGCGTAGGCCACCAAAACAGCAATGATGCTTGTGGGTTTTGAGCTAGCTCGTGCCCTTTGCGACTTAGGTAATTAGTATAAAACACAAAGCCATCTTCTCTGGAAAATCCTTTTAACAATACCATCCTTGACGAGGGCTTGCCATCGGGGGTAGCCGTGGCCAGTGCCATAGCATTGGGCTCTATTAAACCTGAATTTGCGGCCTCTGCAAACCACATTTTGAATTGCTCAAATGGCGACTCATGTGATTCGGTTTCAGAAAACGCTCCCTTTGTGTAGCTCTGCCGTAAATTTTCCAACTCTTCATTCATGGGCTTAATCGTTTTATAGGTTACTGCTTAATGCTTAGCAACAAAAGCGTAATTTATTAGGATATTTAAACGAATTGTCTATCTTTAAAACCATGTAGTGTTTTTAGTCCACCAATCCGACCTATGGTAAAGATACAAGTAAACCCGCTAGAAGCCACCACCAATAACCATTTAAACATGGCCCAATTTATGCAAGAGCATGCAGATTATGAGCGCAAATCTGCCGATTACGCCTTGTCAATTGTAGGTAAGTTTCCCGATCAATCATACAGCGTTAGCACCCTTGCCAGCATTGGCTCGGGCACAATAGCCATTTTTGCCGAACTATGTATCTTAATGGAACAACGGGGGGTGCTTTTAATACCCGAGGTACCTCAAAACTTATACTTAAAGCAACTGGGCTGGCTGGGTCGCTCGGGCAGGAAGGAGCGTTTTTTAGATAGACTAATACTTGGGTACATTGCCGAGGCGCGCTGCGCCAAACGGTATCAACAGATATCTAACTTGCTTGAAGATGTTGACTTGATGAAGTTTTATGAAAAATGCGCTGCCAAAAAACAAGAGCACGCCGATGCGTACTTGAATTTGGCCTACCAATCGGGCGCTGAGCCCGAAGAGGTTAGCCTCCGCTTGGCAGCGTTATCGGCTGAAGAGGAAAAAGTAATGGCATCTCAACACGGTGTAAGCGGTATATTTTAGTAGTAATAATACTCGTAAGACACTACCGTTTCGTTGGTAATGTTTAGCAGCTCTCTTTTGGTGCCGAAGTTTTGGTGTTGCAGCAATACAATAAAATTTCCTGCATCCATATTTTGAAAGGTAAGCTTACCTTGAGCATCAGTGGTGTCGCTGCGGGTGTATCGGTTATACATTATATCTTCCTCGGTTTCAAACAACGAAATTACTACACCTGGCAACGCACTGTCAGCCACATACGAATAGCGATGGGTCATTTCGATAATCAGCTTACGTACACTTGGGTTCTCGTTACCATCGTTAATATCCACCCTCCTTGGTTCTTTTTCGCAAGAGGCCAAAAACATAACCAATAACAATAAACCCAGCAATAAGGCGCTGAAACAATACTTACCCATTTTTATAAAATTGTAGGTTGTGCTTACAAATACCGCAGGGTAAAAGCAATAAGTTTTTTAACCATGCCATTGTATGGCGGGAACATACCCTCGGCAGAGGTAAACCATGATGGCTGACGTAATACCGCACGCTCATGCGAGAAAGCCTTAAAGCCCCAGAAAGCATGAGCATTGCCAATACCACTGTTGTTGGCCCCACCAAACGGCAGGTTAGGGTGGCCTACGTGCGTTACCACATCGTTAATGGCCGTGCCGCCCGCTGAAGTATTGTTCAATACCTTATTGATGTTCTTTTCCCTAGTACTAAAGATATACAACGCCAATGGCTTCTCTTTGGAGTTGATTACTGCCAAAGGCTCATCAAGGTTGCTATATTTAAATACTGGCAGTATTGGGCCAAAAATCTCATCTTGCATTATCTTCGAGTCTAATGCGGCATCGGTTACTACCGTTGGGGCAATATAGTTTTCCTTGTCATCCACTTGACCGCCACAGGCAAGGTTTGCGCCGCTATCTATGGCGTTCTCCAGTACTTTTTTCAATCGGTCGTGGTGGCGAGCGTTTACTATGCGGGCATAATCAGTGCTTTGTTGTTTGCTAGCGGCATCGGAACCATAAAAATGGTCAATGCTTTTCTTTAACTCATCCACAAATTGGTCGTACTTGCTCTCGTGCACATAAAGGTAATCGGGTGCTACGCAGGTTTGGCCGTTGTTCATAAACTTACCCCAAGCAATACGGCGGGCAGCTTTGGCAATGTTGGCACTTTCGTCAACTATTACCGGGCTTTTACCGCCTAGTTCTAAGGTTACACTTGTAAGGTGCTCGGCAGCTGCTTTCATTACTATTTTGCCAACTTGTGGGCTACCGGTAAAAAATATGTGGTCAAACTTCAGTTTCAACAACTCGCTGCTGGTGTGGTAATCACCTTCAACCACGGCTACTTCGTTTTCTTTAAACAAGTCGGCCATCATGCTTTTTACCAGCTTGGCTGTATTGGGCGTGTACTCCGATGGCTTTAAAATAGCCGTGTTGCCAGCCGCAATAGCCGATACCAATGGTATCAAACAAAGATTGAAAGGGTAGTTCCAAGGAGCAATAATCAAGGTAACGCCTTTAGGCTCGTACATCACCTTAGCCGTAGAGCCTATGAAAGAAATCGGGGTTTCAACGGGCAACGGGCGCACCCACTCGGTTACGTGGGCTATGGCGTGGTTTAGTTCAGTAAGCACGGGGTAAATCTCGGTCATATCCGTTTCGGCCTCAGGCTTACGAAAGTCGGCAGCCAATGCATCACGAATATCTTGCTGGCGCTTGAAAATAAGGTCTTTAAGTGCCTTCAATTTTTTCCTGCGCTCGCTAGCTGATGTGTTTTTTACCGTTTGCTTGTTGGCCTGTTGGACTTCGAATAAACGTTGAATTTCCACTACTTCGGTATTGGGGCTAGTAGCTATTGGGCGTGATTGAACTGCAGTATCCATGATAATTGAGCTATTGGTGATAATGATAAGTTACTAAGATACAACGACTTTGTTAAATAAATAGTTTTATTGAGGGCCAAGTATTCAGGAATAGACATTATTAAATCGAGAAACGTTGCAACATTGAGCTATATGGGTGAACAGCCAAAAGGAACAAATGAACACACTATATCGTTACTTGGTTGTGTTATTAAAGTACGGTTAACAAATTCTTGATATATAGCTGCCATATATGGTGGCGCAAAGTTGGAATTTTTGAAAACGATTTATTATTTTAGAGCAAACAGTAAAAGCAATGGCAGATTACCAAACCAAAGAAGATGTGCTAACAGACGAACTGGTTGATCGTGTAGAACAACTGGTGGCCGACAAGCACTTGGTGGTTTACAATGATGATGTAAACACCTTTGACCATGTTATTGAATCGTTGGTAGATATTTGTGACCATAGCGAGGAGCAGGCCGAGCAATGCGCCTTAATGGTGCACTTTAAAGGGCGTGCTTCGGTGCGCGAAGGGCACTTTAATAAGCTACAACCCATGAAAACGGCCTTAACCGACCGCGGTATCAGCGCTGTTATTGAGTAACGTCAACCCGCAATTTTTGTATAATATTTTTAGGCCTTGGCATTTGTCAAGGCCTTTTTATTTGAGTTAATTTCTTATATTACAATAAAGAAATCCGCTACTATGAACCCGCAACCTACTACCGCACTGCCCGAGATAAACAAACTTTGGAACTACAGCGACCCAGCCGCAACTGAAGTTAAGCTCAGGGAACTGCTACCTGCTGCCAACGATGTTGGAGATGTATCTTACAAAGGTGAACTGCTCACCCAAATAGCCCGCACCTATAGCCTGCGCAAGATGTTTGCCGAGGCGCACGAAACACTTAACGAAGTGGAGCAAATGCCACTTGAGCAATACCCAGTAATTGAGGCCAGATATTTATTAGAGCGGGGCAGGGCCTACAATAGCGCCAACGAAAAATTCAGAGCCCGCGAGTTGTTCCTTAGAGCTTGGGAGCATTGCAAACTGCAACAGCTTGATTATTATGCCGTTGATGCCGCGCACATGCTAGCCATTGCCGAGCATAACCCAACTGTGCAGCTACAATGGAACGAAGCCGCCATTCGTTATGCCGAAACCGCTGAAGACCCTAGTGCTATGCAATGGCTAGGCAGCCTGTACAACAATACCGGCTGGAGCTACCACGACCAAGGCAACTACGCAAAAGCGCTTAAAGTGTTTGAGAAAGCTTTGGTTTTCCGTACGGTGCACAACCACGCCATTAATACTATATTGATAGCCAAGTGGTGTGTTGCACGAGCGCACCGCTCGCTAGGTAATATTGACGAGGCCCTGCGACTGCAACAAAACCTTAAAGCCGAATACGAAAAACGCGAACTGAAAAACGATGGCTATGTGTTTGAAGAGCTTGCCCTATTGTATGATTTGAAAGACGATGCCGACGCCGCAAAAGATGCTGCCCGAAGTGCCCTAGACATCCTCTCGGCCGATAGCTACTTTATGCAAAACGAAACCGCACGGGTAGATAAATTGAAAGCGTTGGCTGGGGTGTGATATCGAGTTAAATCAGTACGCCTGTA
>JAGYJT010000038.1 GCA_018401955.1 Chitinophagales bacterium
CTCTCGCCGCTACTGCCCGACAAGCTGCCTTTTGAGGTAACCACTACTGGATAGGTTTTGCCTGGGTTTTCTTTATCGGTAACCTTCTCCAACAAAATAAGGATGGTGTACTCCGAAGCGTCTTCATTAAAGTAAACCAAGTGCTTTGCCGTTTCGGGTACCACGCTGGCAATGGTGTCTTTCATGCCGTTAATAGCATTTTCAAACACACTGCTGTGGCCAAGGGTAATTTCGTTGAGTTTTTGCCAGCGGGTATTGCTCACAAAAAATGAGGCCTGCATTTTAAGGTTGAGCTTAAATGCATTGGCAATAGCCACGTGCAGGTCATTAAAGGTTTGGGTGCCTTTAATTTCAATCTCACGAACTACATCATCCAGTTCGTCTACATACACCCCGATAGTATAAATGCTCATGCCCGATTGCTTGGTACGCTGCAAATTTACGTAAATAGGAGTAAGGAGTAAAAAGAAAAATTTATACTTAATTGCAAGTTGATAACAATCTTTTAAGTTCTACACTTCGCTTTTATCCTCCCAACTTAAAACAGCCTTAAAGTATTCGTGCTTTACGGTTTCGGGCATTTGCTGCTCAAATAGGTTGTTGGTGCCTAACTCTTCGTTCAGCGTAAGGAACAAGTTAAGGTGCAAAGCATTGGCAATATCAGCATTATCGGCGCCTATCAATTCCCTTATGCAAGCATAATGGTTATCGAAGTTGGTACTCCCGGCTTTAACTTGCTCTACTATCATATAGGCATAGTGCCTTATTTGCATGGATAGGCCAAGAGAGGCATTACGTTCCGCTTCCAAACTATTTATGCCGTTTCTTACAAGGGCCGCAATTAGTATTTCGCTGGCCCTGCCGTTGGGCTGTTCGTAAGCAAACGCTCTAGGGCCGTGGGTTAGCGAGCGAGTCCTTATTACGTAAGTGCCCGCTATACGGTCGTGCAACGATACACCCTTGATGTTGTTCATCATTATCATTAAATCAATAAACAACAGAAAAAGATAGGCCCCTAAAATCAGGTTCCCGAAGGTTCTATAGTTTACTCCTGAAATAAAAAGTGAATTGGCTGTTGCGTTAGTAAATTGGTATAGTATATAATAGCTAAAGGCGAGCGAAACCAAATTGTAACCAATGTGGAAAATGTTTCTACCAAAAGCTTTGCCATAACTTACTTTCGAAAAATCTGGCTGTACTACTTTAATTTTAAAAATCAATTTACCCAATGTGGCACCCAGGTACCTTTCTAGTATGGGTCGATATAGTATTGCGATAAGTGCGGCAACGGCAAGAGAGGCGTAGTAATATTCGGAGTACGAAAAGCTTAAACTCATTGCACCACTCGCGATGGATAGGATTACCCCATCAACTATAAACGCGCCTATCTTAGGTATCACCCCGGCATATTCAACATTCCTAGCACTTATGGGTTGTGGTTCGGGTGCGTCGAGTATTTCGTTCATTGTTGGCCCTTTTTGTTAAGCTTGCCTTAAAAATAGCAATATCTGCACATTACGCTAACGCTAAATGCACCTGTCACGAATTTTAAATTCAGCTCAACCCCAGCTCCTTTGCCTGCTCAATCATAAAGGCAAATGCAGCTTCACGGTTGTTGGCTATATCACCATCCATTATGGCATCTTTGATGGCATTTTTGAGTATGCCTACTTCGCGGCCTGGGCCAATGTTGAAGTGCTCCATTATCTCTTCGCCACTAATGGGGGGTTGCCAGTTACGCACATGGTCTTTCTCTTCTACCTCTTTTAGCTTTTGGCGCACCAGCTCAAAGTTGCTGAGGTAGCGCTCCATTTTCTTGGCGTCTTTGGTGGTTATGTCGGCCTCGCAAAGCTTCATGAGGCTGTCAATATCATCGCCAGTCTCAAACAACAAGCGGCGTATGGCGCTATCGGTAATGTTTTCTTTGCTAAGGCTAATAGGGCGCAGGTGCAGTAGAACCATTTTCTGCACAAACTTCATCTTCTGGTCAAGTGGCAACTTCAACCTACGGAAGATGTCGGGTACCATCTTGGCACCAATGGCATCGTGGCCATGGAAAGTCCAGCCGTGGCCTTCTTCAAAGCGTTGGGTGCGGGGCTTGGCAATATCATGTAATATGGCACCCCAGCGCAGCCAAAGGTCGTCGCTGGTGCGGCAAAGGTTGTCGAGCACCTGTAGGGTGTGGTAAAAGTTGTCTTTATGGCCTTTACCTTTATATATCTGCACCCCATGAAGCTTCACCATTTCTGGGAAAAACTGGTGCAACAATCCGGTATCAAACAGCAGCTTGAAACCGATAGACGGCATCATGGTTTCGATGATTTTGTTCAGCTCGGTGGTAATGCGTTCTTGGCTAATGATTTTAAGGCGATGCGCATTGCGTTTTAGGGCCTCCACAATGTCGTCGTCAATTGTAAAATCCAGCTGGGTAGCGAATCGAACTGCACGCATCATGCGCAAGGGATCGTCGCTGAAGGTAATATCGGGGTCAAGCGGTGTGCGAATGATGCCCTGCTCTAGGTGCTGTATGCCACCAAATGGGTCAACCAGCTCTCCCAAGCCTTCTGGCGTAATGCGAATGGCCAAGGCATTGATGGTAAAATCGCGGCGGTTTTGGTCGTCTTGCAACGTACCGTCTTCAACTACGGGCTTGCGGCTATTGCGGTCGTAGCTCTCTTTGCGAGCGCCTACAAACTCCACATCAATATCCAGCACCTTAAACATAGCGGTGCCAAAATTCTTAAAGAAGTTTACCTTGGGTTGCGACTTAAATTGCTTAGCTGCAGCATGCGCCAAATCAATACCGCTGCCTACGCACACAAAGTCAATGTCTTTGGTAGCGCGGTTTAGCAGTAAGTCGCGTACATAGCCGCCCACGGCATAGGCTTCTACTCCCAGTTCGGCGGCAGCCTTGCCCACGGCAGCTATTATTTGCTGTTCGGCTGGGCTCACATAATTGTGAAAATCAGTATTGAGGTTACGTAATGCCATGTTTGGGAGGGCAAAGTTAATTATTATTTGCACGCAAGCCACAACGCGCTTGGCTTAAGTGCATATTTAATTGGGTTATTGCATGTAAAATGTATGCGCCAAAAAAAAGCCCCAAGCCAAATGGCCCGGGGCTAATAGCGGTTAGTTGTTTAATTATTATTCGTAAACGGTATTTTGCGGGTCCCAGTTGGTCCAGCCTTGGGTCCAATCGTTGGTGCCATCAAATGCACCAATGTAGTTTACCTGCTGGAAAAAACTGTTTGAGAGCTTGCTATTGCTAAATGATGCTCCGCTCAGCAAAGGCGAGCCTGAAGCAGGCCTAAAATTAGGGCTTGTAAAATTAAAGGGGTCGGTAAGCATAAGCGCACTAATACTGCCATATAAGCTATTACCGAAACTAGGATTGTTGAACCACGATTCCAAATCATATGAGCTGGTAAGGTCGGTAGCAAAGTTATTGTCGCAGCCAGCCATTACGGTGTTTTGTATTTGTATTGAATTATCGTTTAAGTTGCTCTCGGTATTACGGGCTACGTATAGGCCTTCAGGGTAACCCGTAACCACAGAGTTAAACAGGTTTAGTTTGCTAAGCCTACGAATGTGCACGCCGCTTCTATACTGAGTACTAATGTTAGTGGTGCCAGTAAAGTTTGGTCCAAAAATGCTTACGTTGCTATATATGGGGTTTGTATATGGGGTTGCGGTGCTTCCTCCCCCGTCATTATCGCTTTCAAATCCGTTGGAGGCCGAAACGTCAGCAATGTTGGGGTCTCTTAGCCCTACCAAAAACTGCAATAATCCGGTGTGTCCGTTATCGCTATCGAAGTCATCGTCCCAGCCACGGAAAGCAATCAGGTGTCGGCCATTTACGGTACCGCCAAACCACTCAAAAGAGTCATCGCCACAAAAAGAAACCTGCACATACTCAATAGTGGTGCCAGTGCCAACCCCAGCCATGGTAAGGCCGTTAATCTCTTGGTTTGGCTGAAAAGGTATGCCGGCAAACTCAATACGCACGTATTTTACTATACCTGAGCTGTCTTCGGGGTTGTTACCGCCAAAAAACGCATCGGTACCACCTTCTACCACACCTTCGCCTCCGGGTAGGTTGATGGGAGCACGGCCGCAAATAATTACCCCTCCCCAATCACCATAGTCTCTAGAGCCAGGTTCTGCTGCCGAGGTAAAAACTATAGGTTTATCTACGGTGCCTTCTGCTATCAGCTTACCGCCTCTGTCAATAATCAAGGTGCCTTTGGTGCCTGTTTCACCTTTTATAACGGTGCCAGGTTGTATGGTTAGTGTGGCACCAGAGCGCACATATATAAAACCCCTCATTAAGTAGGTAGAGTCTGCATAAAACGTAAAATCTGCTTCAGTAGCTCCTTCAACGGTCACCACTTTTCCGCTACGGGTAACGGTAAACTGTGGCTTTACATTGGTATCATAAATACAATCTCCGCTGCTGCTTTTGGCATCTGGGTCGTAGTTGAGTGCTGCTGGGTCGGTGCAACCTTCTTTGCCACACGATGATAATAAAAGGGTACTGGCTGCCAGTATTGCCCAAAAAAGTAAAGTTGTGTTTTTCATTTTATTGATGTTTCTAGAATTTGTAGTTGAATCCTGCAGTTATGTACACGCCCTCGCGAAAACTCATTATGTCTTCGTCAATTCCTGTAATTTTAGCGTCGTTGTTTGAGTCTTGTATTAGGCGCATTTTACTGTTAAGCATATCTTGCACGCCTGCTTTTATTAGCCAGTGCCTGCCAAAACCCTTGCTCACGGTTAGGTCAAGCACATTGCGCGGCATCTCATATATATCAGGGTTTATGGCGGTGCCAACGGCAAAAATACGTTTGCCAATTACGTTGTACATTACATTTAGCTGTAGCTGTTTTTTGGGCAGCTCGTAAAACACGCCTAAGTTTATTATAAACGGAGATTGCCCCATCATTGGGCGGTTTTGGCTTTGGCCTACCGCCTGGCTGCCAAGCGATACATTACTATATATGTATGCGGCATTGGCTACTACTGTTAAATCACCGCTTTTGCTGTTTGCCCCTAAACTAATGGTTTTACGGGCCTCCAACTCCACGCCCAAATTGCGGCTGTACTCAGCATTGCCGAAAGTAAAATCTTTGGTACCCCCAGAGCCACCGCCGGGCACAAAAAACATCTCGATTGGATTGATAAAATGCTTGTAAAAAATGGCCGCACTTATCATTTCGCCATTGCTTGGGTAATACTCCCACCTTAAGTCGGCATTGTGTATATCGGGGGTTTTTAAATCCTCGTTGCCATATACGTTCATGTTAAACTGGAAATCGTAGAATGAAAACGGCGCCAACTCTCTAAACTCGGGCCTATTGATGGTGCGGTAGTAGGCTATGCGCAGCTGTTGTTTTTCGCTGATGCTGTAGGCCATATTTAGCGAGGGCAACAAACTTGCAATCGGGTTGTAAACCAAAATAGGCCTATCGGCAAAAGTGCGACTGGTAAGTTCTTGCACGTTGTACTCAACACGCAGACCAGGCAAGATGGTAAGCTTTTGCGAAGCCACAAACTTGAAACTCACATAGCCAGCTATCAATTGGTTGGTTGCATCATACCTATCGCTGGGGTTGGTACCTTCGCTAAGCGCAAAGCCATCGGTATTGTTAATGTTTTCGGCAGCGAATATTTCTCCTAATGGCAGCACCAGCAAATCTTGGTTAAAGGTAGTGCTACGGGCTTTTTTATACGACATCCATCGGGCCGAAAAGGTGCGCTGCTTGTACTCATAGTACACACCGGTTTTCAACACGCCCAGCGGTTTTTCCTTTTTCTTTCTATTAAACTCATGTTCAAAGTCAGCGGTCATCATCCCCAATGTTTCGTCAAGGTTTGAGAAAAACCTACCTGCATCGAGGGTTGATGCCACTGGCGATATAATTACCGTATAGGGCGTATCATCGGCACTACCTATGGTTTTGCGTGTGCGTACCCTTCTAAAATCGGGTTGCTTACCTATTACTTTAGAGAAACCGCCCGTCCAGTTTATTTTTGATGTTCCATTGGCCAGGTCGTGGGTACCAGCTAGTTGGCTATTAAAAATTGTGCGGCTGTAGTACTGGTAAGAGAAATCGCGTACGTCACTGTTTTCCTCAATATTAAGGCCCGAGCGCAATACTGCTTGGTAGGTACCCAGTTGGTTCAAAAAGTTACGGAACTCCAGTTTGTGGCCCTTTTTTAACTGAAATGCCCAATTGTGCATTAGGCTGGTACGAACGGTGTTGATGTAGTTATCATCTATGTACTCGTATATTTTATCACTTTCTTGCAATTCTTCATTAAACTGGTTGTAGCTAAGATTAGTAGCCCGGTATGATTGAAAATTGTTGGAATAGTTGAGGACCGTAATGGTACTAGTGCGTATTTTACCAATAAGAAAGTTGCGTAACAACTGAAAATTAAAACGTAAATCGGGTATGGCAGTGGTTTGGTTTGGTGCCCAATTGTTAGCAAAATTTTTGCCAAGATTGCTTAGGTACTCCGCATCGTTTATGTTACTTAGGCTGGCAGGGAAACTGCTGGGCAGGTTGCGTTTGCCAGTGCCAAGGCCAAATACATCGCCGGTATTGGTGCCGCCATGGTAATAAGTATTAAAAGTAGTGCCCGAGCGGTACGATATGGCCGCACCCACATCAATGCGGTTGCTATCTGCAAAGTTACGGGTATACACTTTTATAATACCTCCTGCAAACTCGCCCGGTAAATCAGCGGTAGCGGTTTTATGTATCAGCACCCTATCCAATGCGCTACTGGGTATAGCATCAAACGAAAAGGCTTTTTTGTCAACCTCAGCACTGGGGGTAAGCACGCCATTTAGCAAAACGTTGTTATACCTTTCACTTAAGCCTCTTATCATTACAAAGTTGCTGCCCACAATAGTTACACCGGGTACACGTTTAAGCACGTCGGTGGTGTTTCGGTCTTGTGTTTTCGATATTTGCGTGGCCGATATGGCATTTACAATAGCGTCGCTTCTTCTGGTTTCCAGTATTACGGCTGTCTCTGTGTTAGTTATGCGGTTGGCTCCCACATCTACAGGTCCCAATAGCTTGGCATCGCTTACAAGGCTAATATTGAGGGTGGTAGTATTGTTTGCTATTATATTTATTTTTTGGGTGTCGCTCACGTAACCTAGTATGGTGATAACCAAATTGTATTTTCCTGCAGGCAATTGTAAGGTAAACTTCCCGTCTATATCGGTGCTGGTGCCGTAGGTTGTACCGGGTACAAACAAGTTGGCAAATGGCAGGTTGTTGCCATCGTTGCTATCTGTTACCGTGCCAGTAAGCGTGCCGGTTTGGGCATAGGCACCCAAAATTGATAATGTAAAACAAGCGAACAAAAAGATACGTGGCAACATGACAATACTTTGTGCAGCGAAATTAGGGTATGGGGCTGGCTTACACAGTCAATGGTTCGTTAACCTTTCCTTAATAATTTTAACTGCCTTGGTTTACGCATCTCTATAATCTAAAAGACTTGTAAACCTTTGTGTTGTTGGCTTTCATAAGATAGCTTCCTTTATCTTTTTGGCATTAGTATGGTAATTTTCTATTAACATTAACTTAACAAGAGTAAAATGTTTTAGCCTTATTTTTGGATAAAATAAAAAACATAAAAATGAGACCAATAGCCTTGTTACTGTGCCTATCTGTTTTGGGCACTGTTTCCTTCGCACAAATAGGAAACTTTACTTCGGTAGAGCCTGCATTTCAAGATGAGTTGCTACATATTCCTGCTACCCATGCTTTTCAAGTTATCGCACAAGAAGGTGATGGGCTTGATGATGGTACCACTATGGGCCAATGGAGCGATTTAACTGCCTACGTGCCTATTGATGGCAGCAGCACCCATGGATACCTTTGTGTAAACGCTGAGTTTGTGCCGGGTGGTGTTTCTATTTTCGAAATACAGTTAAACTCAAGTACCAAACTTTGGGAGGTGTTAAACTCTAAAAACGTTGATTTTACAGATTTTAACTGTAATGCTGGTATTGCCGTTGCGGGTACTATTGCCAATTGCTCGGGAGGTGTTACACCATGGGGCACCGTTGTTACCTCTGAAGAGTCTGATGAGGTACCTCAATTTCTTTGCAACTACCAAGGCTATAAAACCTTTGGTTGGAACGTGGAGATTGACCCTGCTACTGGGGCAATAATGGATTATGACAATGATGGTAACCCTGATAAGGTTTGGGCCATGGGAAACATGAAGCACGAAAACGTAGCTTTTGCCAACGATAGCATTACTGTTTACCAAGGCGAGGATAACTCATCAGCTGGCTATGTGTACAAGTTTGTAATGGATAACAAAGCTGACTTGAGCAGTGGTAAGCTGTATGCTATAAAGCTGGCCAGCAACTGGGCAACAACTGGCGATGCCGAATGGATTTTGATTCCTAATACTACCAAAGCTGAGCGCAATAGCGTAACTGCAGCTTCAAATTCTTTGGGCGCAACCAAATTTGACCGTGTTGAGGATATCGAGATTGGCCCAGACGGAAAGATTTATGTGGTATCAACTGGTCAAAACATCATTTTTCGATTTGATGATGTAGATGAAACCACAATAAGCAATTTCGAGATATTTGTTGATAACGTTACTTTCCCAATTCAAGCAGAGAGCGGCACTTTTCAAGCGTTGTTCTCTTCGCCTGACAATATAGTTTTCGACAACCAAGGCAACCTGTGGGTAAACCAAGATGGAGGCGAAAATTACTTTTGGATGGTTGAACCTACCCACACTGCTGCAAATCCTAAAGTGCATGTGTTTGCCAATACACCAAATGGTTGCGAAACCACCGGTACGCATTTTACCCCTGATGGTAAATACATGTTTTTGAGCATCCAACACCCTGAAACATCTAACGCTGCATGGCAAAACGATGTAGCTGACCGCAGCGTGGTGTTTGATAAATCTACCACTATAGTGGTGGCCCTTAACGAAGACCTTGGCGATACTACTACCAGCATTGCTGGCCCAATGGAAGATACCGGTATGTTTAATACCTTGGTTGTATACCCAAACCCGGTAAGCGATGTGTTTAAAATATCGCTTAACTCTTCGATTTATGACAATGTTGACATTATTATTTATGATGCCACAGGCAAACAAGTAAAAACTACTAAGCTATTTGTAAACTTTGGCCGCAATGAGTTGCAAATTGATGGAAGCCAATTATCAACGGGGCAGTATATATTAACATTGCGCCACCGCAAAGGGCATATTACTACTACCTTCCAAAAATAGAATTGCCGTTTTTAGGTACCAAGTTAAACCCCGTGCTTTTTCAGCGCGGGGTTTTCTTTTTTGGATAACTTATTACCTTATATGGTGTTTGATAGGCTCATTATCCATATTTTTAGCAAGCAAATCTAACGCTATGAAAAGACATTATCTGCTGCTTAGTCTTGTGTTTTGGGTCTCTTTTAGTGCTTGTAAAAAGGACAGTGATGAGGTTGATTATAACACGGTTGAGAATTTTTATCGCTCAGTTTCCACCATCGAGGTTGAAGTGGCGTACGAACCTGATGCAGCGCCATATACTACCTTGCCTAATGGTGATAATATTTGGCTATTTACCCAAACTAACATCGAGGCTTTGTTTGATGGCCGTGATTTGCCTGTTAGTGTTACCGTGCCGCCAAACCTTGCTGCCATGCAGCAAATACCCGACCAAAATAGGGATAACTACAGTGCGCAAGATATTGTAAACCTGGCCAACCGCTTTAGGCAAGGCACCAATACTGAGACCAGTGGCAATTTGTGGGTGGTGTTTGTAGATGGTTACTTTAAGCAAAACGACACGCTACGTACCAATGTGCTCGGGGTAAACATTACAGGTACCAGTATTACTGCCGTATTCAAGCCCGTTATCGAAAACTCTGGCCTACTTACTGCTCAACGTAGGTATGTTGAGCAAAACACCGTGGTACACGAATTGGGCCACGGCCTAGGTTTGGTAAATAGCGGTTTGCCTTTAACCAACGACCACCACGACGAAGCAAATGGTGGCCATTGCGACAATGAAGATTGTGTAATGTTTTGGCAAAACCAAGGCGTAGCAAATCTATCCAGTTTTATCAACCAGATGGGCATGAGCCAGTTTAGCGTAGTTTTTGGCCCTGAGTGCCTTCAAGATTCACGTGCTTTCTATCCGTAAGTATTGGTTAATAGTTATTGGCAATTGGTTGATGAGTAACATTTCCAACTAATAACCAGTAACCAATATACCGATAACCAAATTAAGCTTGTGCAGTTGGGGTGCCAAAGTTAAGGGGCATGCCACCAAAGGTGTCATCTTCTTCAATAGTACCGTTAGCTTGCTCGTATTTTTTTACGTTATCGCTTAGTGCGCGCAACAGGCGTTTGGCGTGCTGTGGGGTAAGTATAATACGCGATTTTACTTTTGCTTTGGGTACGCCAGGCATTACACGCACAAAATCTACCACAAACTCTGCATTGCTGTGGGTAATAATTGCAAGGTTAGAGTATACACCTTCTGCTACATCTTCGGTCAACTCAATATTCAGTTGATTCTGGTTTTGTTCTTCAGCCATGACTAGGATAGTTGTTATTTACTACAATTTTACGGGAAATATTTGGCTCTACCTAGAGTTACGGGTTGCGAGATGTGGGTTACATTTTATTGTCACTGGTTTTAGTAAGTATATGCAACTCGTAACTTGCAACTCAAAAGCTAGCAACAAAAAAAAGGTAGCCACTTTCGGGACTACCTTTCTTATAGAGTATCGTCTCGCATTGCACGAGGCGCAGATTACAATTAGTCTTCTACAGCTACCTCTTTGGCTTTGCGTGACTCTTCCAAACGCTCGTACTCTTCGCGAGAGCCAACGATTACGTCTGCAAAGCGGCGCATACCAGTACCTGCAGGAATTTGGTGACCGATGATAACGTTCTCTTTCAAGCCTAACAACAAGTCTTCGCGGGCTGCAATCGATGCAGTGCTCAATACTTTGGTAGTCTCTTGGAACGATGCGGCAGAAATCCAGCTTTGTGTACCCAATGATGCACGAGTGATACCTTGAAGCATTGGCTCTGAAGTAGCAGCCGCTGCATCACGGAATTCAACCGTTTTCTTATCGTTACGTTTAAGCTGAGAGTTCTCTTCACGAATTTGGCGCAGGGTAACAATTTGTCCTACACGCAATACTTCGCTATCGCCACGTTCGGTAATAACCTTCTTGTCGAATATACGGTCATTCTCTTCAATGAACTCAAATTTATCAACTGGTTCATTTTCAAGGAAACGCGTATCACCGGCATCCAAAATCATTACTTTACGCATCATCTGGCGTACTATGGTTTCAATGTGCTTATCGTTGATGCGCACACCCTGCAAGCGATATACTTCTTGAATCTCATTTACCAAGTACGATTGTACGGCAAATGGACCTTTGATAGATAGAATATCGCCCGGGGTAATTGCACCCTCTGACAATGAAGTACCAGCCTTGATAAAGTCGTTTTCTTGTACCAAGATGTGTTTGGTAAGAGGCACCATGTACTTGCGTACTTGACCTTCTTTAGATTCAATCAAGATTTCGCGGTTACCACGTTTGATTGATCCAAATCCTACTACACCATCAATCTCTGATACTACTGCTGGGTTCGAAGGGTTACGAGCTTCAAATAGCTCCGTTACACGTGGAAGACCACCAGTAATATCTCGTACTTTACCCAATACGCGAGGAATCTTAATCAATACCTCACCGGCTTTAATGGTATCTCCGTCGTTTACCACTACGTGTGCACCTACTGGTGTGTTGTAGTTTTTCACGTCGGCTTTACCTTTAACGTTCAAGCCTGGGATTTTACGTTTATCACGACTCTCGATGATAACTTTCTCGCGGTGACCGGTTTGTTCATCCGATTCTTCACGGTAAGTAACACCTTCAATCAAGTTGTCAAATTCGGCTTTACCGTTAATCTCTGAAATGATAACCGCGTTATAAGGATCCCATGCACATAGCGCATCACCTTTCTTCACTTTGGCACCATCCTTCACCATCAACTCGGCACCATAAGGTACGTGGTCGGTTTTAAGGTTTTTGCCAGAAGCGTCGTTGATTTTTATTTCACCGGTACGACCTAGAACTTTCAAACGTTTCTCACCTTGATCATCAATGAACTCGATGGTACGTACGCTATCAAATTCAACAACACCATCAAACTTGGCAAGCAACTGAGATTCGGTTGCAATGTTTGATGCAGTACCACCCACGTGGAAGGTACGTAGTGTCAACTGAGTACCAGGCTCACCGATTGACTGAGCAGCGATGATACCTACAGCATCACCAGCTTGCGCCGAGCGGTTGTTGGCCAAGTGACGACCATAGCATTTTACACACACGCCACGTTTGGTTTCGCAGGTAAGCACCGAACGGATTTCAACCGTTTCAATAGCTGTTGCGTCAATTTTACGGGCAATTGAGTCGCTAATTTCATCGCCGGCTCTTACAATAATGTCACCTGTTTGAGGGTTCAATACATCGTGCAAGCTTACGCGGCCGGTAATACGGTCAGTTAATGGCTCTACGATATCTTCATTGTCTTTCAATGCAGATATAGCAATACCACGAAGTGTTCCGCAATCTTCTTCGGTAATTACAACGTCTTGGGCAACGTCAACCAAACGACGGGTAAGGTAACCCGCATCGGCTGTTTTCAATGCCGTATCCGCCAAACCTTTACGTGCACCGTGCGTAGAGATAAAGTACTCCAATACCGATAGACCTTCTTTCAAGTTTGAAAGGATTGGGTTCTCGATAATCTCCGCACCTGTGCTACCTGATTTACGAGGTTTCGCCATCAAGCCCCTCATACCGCTCAGCTGACGAATCTGTTCTTTCGAACCCCTCGCACCTGAGTCAAGCATCATGAACACTGAGTTGAAACCTTGACGGTCGGTTGCCAACTGGTGAAGTGTAACTTCCGTTAAACGGGTGTTAGCACGTGTCCAGATGTCAATGGTTTGGTTATAACGCTCGTTGTTGGTTATTAAACCCATTTGGTAGTTGTCCCAAACTTCATCCACTTCAAGTTGGGCTTTATCCAACAAGGTGGTTTTTTCAACTGGAACAATCAAATCCGCAAGGTTAAAGGACAAGCCACCGCGGAATGCCCAACGGAAACCAAGATCCTTAATATCATCCAAGAAATTAGCCGTACGTGGTACGTTTGTTGTTTGAATGATAGTGGTAATAACTGAACGAAGCGCTTTTTTGGTAAGCAGCACGTTTATGAAACCAACTTCGTTTGGAACCACCTCGTTAAAGAGCACACGGCCCACGGTAGTTTCTACCAATTTAGTTTCAAGTTCCTCGGTATCATTGTTCATAATTTTGGTACGAACATGAATCCAAGCGTGCATATCTACACGGTTCTCGTTGTAGGCAATAATTACTTCCTCTGATGAGTAGAACTTCTTGCCTTCGCCGCGAACTATTTCAGTATCGGTTGATTTGCGACCTTTAGTCATGTAGTAAAGGCCCAATACCATATCCTGTGAAGGTAGGGTAACCGGATCACCACTTTGTGGGTTCAAGATGTTGTGCGAAGACAACATCAACATTTGGGCTTCCAAAATAGCAGGGTTGCTCAACGGAACGTGAACTGCCATTTGGTCACCGTCAAAGTCGGCGTTGAAACCAGAACAAACTAGTGGGTGTAACTGTATCGCTTTACCTTCTACCAACTTAGGTTGGAACGATTGCATTGACAATCTGTGAAGGGTAGGGGCCCTGTTCAAAAGAACCGGGTGACCTTTCAATATATTCTCCAAAATCTCCCAAATAACTGGCTCCTTGCGGTCTACCAATTTTTTGGCGGATTTAACGGTTTTTACGATACCGCGCTCAATCAACTTGCGGATAACAAACGGCTTGAAAAGCTCGGCTGCCATGTCTTTTGGAAGACCGCATTCGTGCAATTTCAAGGTTGGTCCTACTACAATAACCGAACGGCCAGAGTAATCGACACGTTTACCCAACAAGTTTTGACGGAAACGACCTTGCTTACCTTTCAATACATCGCTCAACGATTTTAAAGCACGTCCACCTTCAGCTTTCACTGCATTCGATTTGCGGCTGTTGTCAAACAGTGAATCCACTGCTTCTTGCAACATACGCTTCTCGTTACGCAATATTACCTCTGGGGCCTTAATTTCGATAAGGCGTTTCAAACGGTTGTTACGTATAATCACCCTACGGTAAAGGTCATTCAAATCAGAGCTGGCAAAACGGCCACCATCAAGAGGCACCAATGGGCGCAATTCAGGTGGTATTACCGGCAAATATTGAATCACCATCCACTCAGGGCGGTTTTCTATACGACCATTGGCATCACGGAAAGCTTCAACAACACTCAAGCGTTTTAAGGCCTCAGCTTTACGCTGTTGTGAGGTCTCGTTTGCCGCTTGGTGACGAAGGCTATACGAAAGTTCGTCAAGCTCTACACGAGCCAACAAATCACGTACTGCATCAGCACCCATTTTAGCAATAAACTTGTTAGGGTCGTTGTCGTCCAACAGTTGGTTTCCTTGTGGCAATTTGTCCAAGGTATCCAAATATTCTTCTTCCGAAAGCAATGATAGGTACTCAATTGGAGAACCTTTCTGGTCTTCGTAAGCCGCAGCCACACCCGGCTGGATAACCACATATCGTTCATAGTAAACGATGGTTTCCAACTTTTTGGATGAGATACCCAATAAGTAACCGATTTTGTTGGGCAATGACTTGAAGTACCAAATGTGAACTACAGGCACCACCAATTTGATGTGGCCCATACGCTCACGGCGCACTTTCTTCTCTGTTACCTCAACACCGCAACGGTCGCACACTATACCCTTGTAACGGATACGCTTATACTTACCGCAATAGCACTCATAATCCTTTACAGGGCCGAAGATACGCTCGCAGAACAAGCCATCGCGCTCAGGTTTATAAGTACGGTAGTTGATGGTTTCAGGCTTCAACACTTCACCATAAGAGCGCTCCAGAATACTATCTGGAGACGACAAACTTATGATGATCCTGTTGAAGGTATTTGTTGCTTTTTTATCCTTTATTAAAGGCATATCAACTCCTTTGAAATGAGGTTAACCTAAAATTATTCAAAACTCAACTCCAAGCCCAAACCACGCAACTCGTGAACTAACACGTTGAATGATTCTGGAATACCTGGACGAGGCAGGTTGTCACCCTTAACGATGGCCTCGTAAGCCTTAGCACGGCCTACAATGTCATCAGACTTAATGGTAAGCAACTCTTGCAAGATGTTGGCAGCACCGTATGCTTCAAGTGCCCAAACTTCCATCTCACCCAAACGCTGACCACCAAATTGGGCCTTACCACCAAGTGGCTGTTGGGTAATAAGAGAGTATGGTCCAATTGAACGGGCGTGCATCTTATCGTCAACCATGTGCGCCAGTTTAAGCATGTAGATAACACCTACAGTTGCTTTCTGGTGGAAACGGTCGCCGGTTTCGCCATCGTACAAGTACGTTTGGCCATAAGAAGGCAAGCCAGCTTTTTGAACTTCTTCCTCGATTTGGTCAAGGGTTGCTCCATCAAAGATTGGGGTACCATAAGTAACACCCATTTTTTGACCGGCCCAGCCCAATACCGTCTCGTAAATCTGTCCAAGGTTCATCCTTGATGGTACACCTAGTGGGTTCAACACAATGTCAACCGGTGTGCCGTCTTCAAGGAATGGCATATCTTCATCACGTACAATACGGGCTACAATACCCTTGTTACCGTGACGACCAGCCAACTTATCACCTACTTTAAGCTTACGTTTTTTAGCCAAGTACACCTTCGCAAGTTTCAATACACCTGCAGGTAGCTCATCGCCAATGCTGATGTTGAATTTCTCACGCTTGTAACGACCGATTTCTTCGCTTAACCTTAGTTTAAAGTTGTGCAACACAGTCTTTACGTCTGCATTTACATCCTCATCCTTGGTCCATCCGTTAAAGTCGATGTCGTCATAGTTAAGGTCTTTCAGAAGTTTTTGGCTGTATTTCACGCCCTTAGGTATCACTTCTTCTTTGTAAACGTTTGCAACGCTTGCAGAAGTTTTATCCTTAAGTACTTTTGAAAGTTTATCTACTAGGCTATCAATAATAGCTACTTTCTCTTTTTTGTGCTCAGCATCAAGTTTCTCTATCAAAACCTTTTCACGGGCTTTGGCAGTTTTATCCTTTTTGGCACGCGCAAATAGTTTCTTGTCGATAACTACACCCTTGGTGCTCGGTGGTGCTTTTAAGCTTGCATCCTTCACATCACCGGCCTTATCCCCAAAGATGGCTCGCAAAAGCTTTTCTTCAGGGGTTGGGTCGGTTTCACCTTTAGGGGTAATTTTACCGATAAGGATATCGCCTTCCTTAATGTGTGCTCCTACACGAATGATACCGTGCTCATCAAGGTCTTTGGTTGCCTCTTCGCTTACGTTAGGAATATCTGGTGTCAATTCCTCTTCACCTAGTTTGGTATCGCGTACTTCAAGTTCATATTCTTCAATGTGAACAGAGGTAAAGATATCTTCCTTAACAACACGCTCAGATAATACAATCGCATCCTCAAAGTTGTAACCTTTCCATGGCATAAATGCCACTTTCATGTTACGGCCCAAAGCCAATTCACCGTTATCAGTTGCATAACCTTCGCAAAGCAACTGCCCAACATTTACACGTTGACCTTTGCGTACGATAGGTTTCAAGTTGATGCAGGTACCTTGGTTGGTTTTCTTAAACTTGGTAAGGTTGTACGTTTTAGTACTGCTTATAAAGCTCAACAAATCTTCTTCGGCGGTTGAATCGTACTTAACCACAATTTTTTCAGCATCTACATACTCAATTACGCCACTGCGCTCAGCGTTAAGTAGTAGGCGAGAGTCGGTAGCTACTACTTTCTCCAAACCTGTACCAACGATAGGTGCTTGCGGTACCAAAAGCGGCACTGCTTGGCGTTGCATGTTCGATCCCATCAAGGCCCTGTTCGCATCATCGTTTTCCAAGAAAGGAATCAACGAAGCAGATACTCCTACGATTTGGTTTGGAGAGATATCCATGAACTGCAACTCGGTAGCGGTCGAGATAGGGAAATCACCGTGGTGACGACTCTTAATACGATCGCTCAAGAAGTTACCTTCTTTATCGATTACGGCGTTAGCCTGTGCAATTACATTGGTATCTTCTTCTTCTGCTGATAGGTAGCGGCTATTGTCAACTTCAACAATACCATCTACTACCGGGCGGTAAGGGGTTTCGATAAAGCCCATACGGTTCACTTTAGCGTGAACACATAAGGTTGAAATCAAACCAATGTTTGGTCCCTCTGGAGTTTCGATGGTACACAAACGACCATAGTGGCTATAGTGTACGTCCCTTACCTCAAAGCCTGCACGCTCACGACTCAAACCGCCAGGCCCTAGGGCCGAAATACGACGTTTGTGCGTAATTTCTGATAGTGGGTTGGTTTGATCTAAGAACTGTGACAACTGGCTGGTACCAAAGAATGAGTTGATAACTGAAGACAAAGTCCTTGCGTTAATCAAATCAATCGGGGTAAATACTTCATTATCACGTACGTTCATACGTTCGCGGATGGTGCGGGCCATACGAGCCAAACCAACACCGAACTGGGCAAACAACTGCTCACCAACGGTACGTACACGGCGGTTGCTTAAGTGGTCAATATCATCCACCTCAGCTTTGCTGTTTATCAAGCGTACTAGGTACTTAACAATCTCGATGATATCCTGCTTCGTAAGAACCTTGGTTTCATCAGAAGTATTAAGCAATAGCTTTTTGTTGATTTTGTAACGACCAACTTCACCTAGATCGTAACGCTTATCAGAGAAGAACAACTTCTCGATAATGCCACGGGCTGTTTCGTCATCCGGTGGATCGCTACCACGCAATTGACGATAGATGTGTTGAACTGCTTCCAACTCAGAGTTAGAAGTGTCTTTTTGAAGCGTGTTATAGATAATAGAGTAATCAGCCGACATCTCTTCTTTCTGAAGGATAACGGTCTCGATGTCCATTTCCATAATCTGGTTGATGTTATCCTCATTAAGGATAGTATCACGCTCCAAGATTACTTCGTTACGTTCAATTGATACCACTTCACCGGTATCTTCATCAACGAAATCTTCCACCCAGCTGCGCAAAACCCTAGCAGCCAGTTTGCGGCCCACTAAAGATTTAACGTTCTTGCTATTAACCTTTACCTCATCGGCAAGGCCAAATAGTTGCAAGATGTCTTTATCGTTATCAAAACCGATAGCGCGGAGAAGCGTAGTAACCGGGAATTTCTTCTTACGGTCGATGTACGCATACATCACGTTATTGATGTCGGTAGCAAATTCCATCCAAGCACCCTTAAATGGAATTACCCGAGCGGAATAAATCTTAGTTCCGTTCGGGTGAAAGCTTTGACCGAAAAATACACCGGGTGAGCGGTGCAATTGAGATACAATAATGCGTTCGGCGCCGTTTACAATAAACGTGCCTTTCGGGGTCATGTAAGGTATATTACCCAGGAACACGTCTTGAACGATGGTCTCAAAGTCAACGTGCTCCTCGTCGTTACACGATAGGCGCAGTTTTGCTTTAAGAGGTAACGCATAGGTTAGGCCCCTGTCAATACACTCCTCCATGGTATAACGTGGAGGATCGATAAAGTAATCTAGAAACTCTAATACAAAGATGTTTCTAGCGTCGCTTATCGGAAAATTTTCCTGGAATACATTATATAATCCTTCTTTCGTCCGATTTTCAGCTGTAGTTTCCAGTTGAAAAAAGTCTTGAAAAGACTTCAACTGGATCTCCAGCAAGTCAGGATAGTCGGAGTGTTTGGTAATACGTCCAAAGTTAAACCGTTCCTGAGCATTTTGAGATTGAGCCATAAATTAGGATATGCTTTTAGATATACAACGAATAGGTTTAGTGTAGACACACTAAACCCATTGACTTGTTGGATGCGCACAAGGCGCACCAGGCCTTACTTGATCTCTACTTCGGCACCTGCTTCTGTAAGCTTAGCTTGCAGCGCATCAGCGTCGTCTTTTGAAGTACCTTCTTTCAAAGGCTTCGGAGCAGAATCAACCAAATCTTTGGCTTCTTTCAAACCTAGACCGGTAAGTTCTTTAACCAACTTAACTACTGCAAGTTTGTTTGCACCAGCAGCTTTAAGGATTACATCGAAAGATGTTTTAGCAGCAGCTTCTTCAGCTGGAGCAGCACCACCACCAGCAGCAACCGCTACAGCAGCAGCTGCAGGTTCGATACCGTATTGGTCTTTCAATATAGCAGCAAGCTCGTTAACGTCTTTAACTGTAAGGTTCACTAATTGTTCGGCAATTGAATTTAAATCCGCCATTTCACTGAGTTTTGAAAAGGGTTATGGTAAATATTAATGGTTATTCTAAATAAAAGGTTCAGATCACTCAGGGCGATCCTGTAGGGTTTTAACAAGACCTGCAATTTTTTGTCCACCGCTAGCCTGTAGGGCAGAGATAACATTTTTGGCAGGTGATTGTAACAAGCCGATGATTTCGCCGATAAGCTCGTTCTTCGATTTTAGCTTGGTTAATGCATCCAATTGGTTATCGCCAATAAATACATCCGTTCCGCCAATAATCGCAGCTTTAAGCTCAGGCTTAGTCTTCTTCTTACGGAAATCAAGGATCAACTTAGCCGGTGCTTTCATATCTTCTGATATGAAAATGGCTGTTGGGCCTTTTAAGATATCTTGTACGCTTTCAAAGTCAGTTGACTGAGCTTGAAGCGCTTTAGATATTAAGGTGTTCTTAGCTACTCGTAGCTGGATACCTTTATTGAAACATTGACGACGTAGATCGCTTACTTGTGCAGCATTCAATCCTGATGCATCAGCTAAATAGTAGTTTTGCTCAGAACCGAATAAAGCGGTTAATTCGTCAATGACCTGTTGTTTTTCTTCACGTTTCATAACTCGATCAAACCGTTATTTGTTTTGCATCAATTTTGATGGCTGGGCTCATGGTACTAGCCATGCTAATGCCCTTGAAATATGTTCCTTTTGCAGATACAGGCTTCATTTTAGCAAGCGTATTCAAAAATTCGCGTGCGTTATCGGCAATCTGCTCAGGGGTGAAAGATACACGACCGATAGAACTGTGGATGATACCAAACTTGTCTACCTTAAATGCAATCTTACCTAATTTAACTTCTTTAACTGCAGCGCCTACATCATTGGTAACTGTACCGCTCTTAGGGTTTGGCATCAAGTTACGCGGACCTAGGATACGGCCAAGTCGTGCGATTTTTGGCATTACACTTGGTGTGGCGATGATTACATCGACATCGGTCCAACCGGCCAAAATCTTGTCAGAATATTCGTCCAGACCTACAAAGTCAGCACCGGCTTCAGTAGCTTCGGCTTCCTTTTCAGGAGTACAAAGCACCAACACCTTTTTGTCTTTGCCGGTTCCGGCAGGAAGTGACACCGTACCGCGAACAGCCTGATCGGCTTTGCGGGGGTCCACTCCAAGGTTCACGTGCAAGTCTACAGAGGCATCAAACTTTAAGCTTGTAATTTCTTTTATCAAAGCCGCAGCCTCGGTAATTGAATAAAGCTTGGTTTTATCCACTTTATCTTGCACTCCCTTACGTTGTTTTGTGAGTTTCACTTTATGGAGTTTTAGATATTAAATATCAATTGTTGTCCCAAGGGGCTTTACCCTTTACGGTCATACCCATGCTGCGTGCAGAGCCAGCTACCATTTTCATGGCACTTTCTACTGTAAAGCAGTTCATATCGGGCATTTTAATCTCAGCAATCTTCCTTATATCATCCCATGATACACTACCCACTTTTACGCGGTTAGGTTCAGCTGATCCAAGTTTTACCTTAGAGGCCTCTATAAGTAGGGTATAAGCTGGTGGGGTTTTGATTACAAAATCAAACGATTTGTCTTTGTAAACAGTGATAACCACCGGACATACCTGACCCATTTTATCTTGGGTACGGGCGTTGAATTGCTTGCAGAAGTCCATGATGTTTAGGCCTTTTGAACCTAAAGCCGGACCAATCGGTGGCGCAGGGTTTGCCTGTCCACCTTTCACCTGCATCTTAATGTACGTTTCTATTTCCTTAGCCATTGCTAATCTAATTATGATAATTTCTCAACTTGCATAAAACTCAACTCAACGGGCTGGCGACGACCAAAAATCTTCACCACTACTTTGAGCTTTTTCTTCTCTTCATTTACTTCTTCAATAGTACCTTTAAAGTCGTTAAAAGGACCATCGATAATGCGAACCATTTCATCAACAATGAACGGTTCGTTAGCAGTTTCACCAACATCTTCCATTTCATCCACCGTGCCCAAAATCCGGTTAACCTCAGAGGCACGCAACGGCGTTGGGTGCTCTTTGCCTAGAAAATGGATAACGCCAGTAACCCCAGCAATGCTGCTAATCATTTCGGCACTCATAGCGCCTTCAACTGCTTCAACTAATATATAGCCTGGCAAAAAGTTACGCTCTTTGATAACTTTTTTACCATTCTGTATCTTATATACCTTCTCTGTGGGTACCAGTATTTGTTTGATTGCTGAGTCCCATTTCGAACGCTTTACGTCGTTCTCAATATAGTCTCTCAGTTTTCGCTCTTGGCCACTGATAACCCTCAAAGCATACCATTTATTTTCTGCGGTCATGCTTATTCTTTTTTTGCTTTGCTGCGCTTAGCCTATCAGTAAATCATAAATTCCACTGAAAACAGTCCTCGATGTGAGGTCCATTACAAGCACAATCAACGTGATGATAGCAGTTGCAACCAATACTACAAGGGCGCTTTCTTGAAGCTCTTTCCATGTAGGCCAGGTTACCTTATTTACCAGCTCGTTGTAAGCTTCCTGAATGTATAATGAAAGCTTGTTCATCGTTTTTTTCTTTCTTCTTGCACGGGAGGAGGGACTCGAACCCCCAGCCTGCGGTTTTGGAGACCGACACTCTACCAATTGAGCTACACCCGTAGGTTAGAGTATAAAAGCAATTAGAAACTAGTGAATAGAATGTTCTATTCACTAGTTTCTAGCTACTAATTACTTATTTCAAAATTTCAGTAACCTGACCAGCACCTACAGTACGACCACCTTCACGGATAGCGAAACGTAGACCTTTCTCCAAAGCTACTGGGTAAATCAATTGAACAGTAAGGGTGATGTTATCACCAGGCATTACCATTTCTACACCTTCAGGCATAGTGATTTCACCAGTTACGTCAGTTGTACGTAGGTAAAACTGTGGACGGTACTTGTTAAAGAACGGCGTGTGACGACCACCTTCATCTTTGCTCAATACGTAAACTTCGCATTTGAACTCAGTGTGAGGGGTGATGCTACCAGGAGCGCAAATTACCATACCACGCTTAATCTCGGTTTTCTCGATACCACGCAATAGGATACCAACGTTTTCACCAGCTTCTCCGATGTCCAAAATCTTACGGAACATCTCAACACCAGTTACGGTTGATTTCATTTTCTCTTCTTGCAAACCAATGATTTCAATTGGGTCGCCAGTGTGAATTACACCACGCTCAATTTTACCAGTTGCAACTGTACCACGACCAGTGATAGAGAATACGTCCTCAACAGGCATCAAGAAAGGCTTGTCGATAGCACGTACTGGCATCGGGATATCCTTGTCTACAGCATCCATCAAAGCTTCGATAGCAGCTACACCTTCTGGCTCACCGTTCAAACCTTTCAATGCTGAACCTTGGATAACACTGATGTTGTCGCCATCAAACTCGTAGAAACTCAACAATTCACGAACTTCCATCTCTACTAGCTCCAACAATTCTGGATCGTCTACTAGGTCAACTTTGTTCATAAATACAACGATCTGAGGTACACCTACCTGACGAGCCAAAAGGATGTGCTCGCGGGTTTGTGGCATCGGACCATCAGTTGCAGCTACAACAAGGATAGCGCCGTCCATCTGGGCAGCACCAGTTACCATGTTCTTAATGTAATCCGCGTGACCTGGACAATCAACGTGTGCATAGTGGCGAGAAGCGGTTTCATACTCAACGTGTGCAGTGTTGATAGTGATACCACGCTCTTTCTCCTCTGGAGCAGCGTCAATTGAATCATATGAGCGCAATTGGCTCAAGCCTTTATTACCCAATACAGTGGTAATAGCAGCGGTCAATGTGGTTTTACCGTGATCGACGTGGCCAATAGTACCAACGTTTACGTGCGGTTTGTTTTTAATGAATTTTTCTTTTGCCATGACTGAAAAAACTTTTAAAAAATCAGGTTTACGTTTATAATAATAATAATAAATAACCTTTCTGAGCCTTTGAGGGGAATTGAACCCCTGACCTCTTCCTTACCAAGGAAGTGCTCTACCCCTGAGCTACAAAGGCTTTTCTAGTACCCCCTGGTACCCTTTAAGAGCGGAAGACGAGATTCGAACTCGCGACATTCAGCTTGGAAGGCTGACGCTCTACCAGCTGAGCTACTTCCGCTTTTAAACCCTCAACATTTCAAAATCAAAAACAACCTGTGTTGTCTTTGCAAGCGTGGGGAGAGCAGGATTCGAACCTACGAAGTCAGAGACAGCAGATTTACAGTCTGCCCCAGTTGGCCGCTTTGGTATCTCCCCAATTACTTTCAACCTCTAAAGAACAATGCTCTTTCGAGCCGATGGAGGGACTCGAACCCCCGACCTACTGATTACAAATCAGTGGCTCTACCAACTGAGCTACATCGGCAACCCTGCCCTCTCGATTTGGTACCTACATATTATCTATGTCAATACCCCTTCGAAAAGGCTTGCAAATTTACCTAAACTATTTGGCTAAAACAACAAGAAAAGATAAAAAAGTAGCAAAAATTAATTTTTCGACTTTTCCTTGTGCTTTTGAAGTTGACGAATGAGGGCTTCAACGGAGCTGTCAATGGCTTCCTCAAACGATTTAGACGTTTCACTGGCATGCAGGGTAGAACCCGGAATGTTGATACTAATGTCAACAACTTTATCTCTTACTTGGGCTGAATTGTTCTCTAGTTTTAAATATAAGTCGGCATCTTGAACCCGATCGTAAAAAGTTTGCAGTTTCTGTACTTTCTTTTTTGCGAATTCCAACAGCTTCACGTCAGCATCAAAGTGGATAGATTGAATACGGATTTCCATAGTATAATAGTTATGCTTTTGGGTGAGTATTTTTATAAATGTCCTTTAACTGTTCAATATTATTGTGCGTGTATACTTGGGTAGCGGCTAAACTGGCATGCCCTAACAAATCTTTTACGGCGTTTATCTCTGCGCCGTTATTGGTTAAGTGAGTAGCAAATGTGTGCCGCAATACGTGCGGGCTTCGTTTTTCTATAGTAGTCACTAAAGATAGAAACTTCTTTACTATTCTGTATGCCATTTCTGGATAAAGCTTTGCCCCTTTATCGGTTACCAATAACCATGCCGTATGGTATAGGTTGTTTTTCTCTTGTATGTAGTTACCTATGCGGTGCGCTAGGTGCTGGCTTATGGGTATTAAGCGCTCTTTGTTGCCTTTGCCCAATACCTTAATATATAGCCTTCCAAGGTCTACATCGGCGTCTTTAAGGTTAAGCAACTCGGCACGCCTCATGCCAGTGTAATAAAGTAGCTCAAGCACCATCCTATCTCTTCTGCCGTAAAACGAATCTTCAAAGTATATTTGCAATTCGTCAAATAGCTTTCCAATATCTTGCTGCTCTACATACACGGGTAAGCGCTTTGATGCTTTGGGCGCTTGTATCTTTATGGTTGGGTCTTTTTCGAGCAGGCCACGCTTCATTAAAAATTTGCAGTAAGAGCGCAATGCTGATATTTTACGATTGATACTGCGGGCGCCCATTTGGGCTTCGCTCATTTGGGCCATCCAGCTACGTATGTATAAATGCGAAGCCTCCGATATGTTTTCGATATCGAAGGCCTGCTTTATGTATTTGTAAAATTGGTCAAGATCATTGCGGTAAGAAGTTACCGTATGGTCTGAGTAGCGTTTTTCGTGCTTTAAGTAAGCTAGGAATGTTTCCATGTGCATCGTAACCTAAAGTTAACCAATGCGCACGAGCCCAGCAAAATTATTTACCAGCTTTGCTACCAGGGCCACCCTCTGCTTCTGCATTTTGCATTTGCTGACGGTACGCTGCTTTCAACCTAGTGGTACGATTAGCGATAGAAGGCTTTGTGAACTCTTTGCGTTTGCGCAATTCGCGCAACAAACCAGCTTTCTCAAATTTCTTTTTGTACTTCTTTAGGGCCTTGTCAATGTTTTCGCTATCTCCAGTATCGATAATAAGCATATTCAACTCTTGTTTTACAGTTTTTAAAACGGAAGTGCAAAGTAAATGACTTCTGCTGAGATTTTCAAATTTTATTTATGCTAGAATGCACAATGTGCAAATTAGGCTGCTTTGTTTTTATCAAACTCAGCCAATTGGTTGTATTTAGGCCTATCAGCACTACTATTGTGTACAAACTTATTGAGTATTTCACCCTTAAAAAGTATGAACACCCCGGGCATTTGCATCATGTCGCCCATCTCTTTGCCAATACCTCTATATTTAAAAATGCCAGCAATTATACCCCTAATAAGTACCTTGCCGCCCAACAACTGCCAGAAGGTACCCCTACGCAGTTTAAACTTTTTATACAACATGCCCTCTGGGTCGCTCACCGTAGGTACGTCATTAAGCTTACCCCAACCATAAAAAGCTATTTGCCTTCTTGCCTCTTCTTCATCTTCAAGCATGTGCACCAAAAGGATACGAACACCTTTTGATTCAATTGATTTACGCTGCTGTGAAATATCGCATAGCGCCTCGCGACAAAACGTACAGCCAAAGTGCCTTAAAAAAACCACCATGGTAGGCTGTCGCTCGGTCATTTCTTGCAAGGTAATACCATCGCTCGTATCAAACATATCATAGGTAACATAGTCATCATCGAATGCTTCGAGCATTATCTCATCAGACCTGAAACTACGGCGATATACGTTTATCATTATTGCTGTAAACGGTATAAGCCATACTAGGTTATCGATAAAAATGTAGTTACTTAAATTAAGGAGCTCAACATTTGTGTAAGCAGCTTTAAAAAATATACCTGCGGCTAATAGTTTGTATCCGAAACCCATTGCAATTGGCGCCCAGTGCTTATAAGGGTTTACCATAGATATTACAAAACCTATACTAAGCATTACCTCTATAGCTCCGAGCGTTTGCCATATATATAGGTAGTTGGGTAGTGTTAATGAAGTGCTAAAAAAAACGTACTCAGGGAAAAACATAATCGCCAAGCCCCAAACTAGACTGTAAACGAACGCCACAAAAAGCACCGGCCTTATCCACCAAACTGGTTTTGCCAAATTGTGTTCCATATCAAAAAGTAAAACGGTATTGTGTAATTAATATAACGAGTGTTTAACAATGGAAAGTTGAAAAGGTTTTCAAAAATATGGCATTTGGGATGATTTTGTATTGACAATCAATGGATTCAAGGTGTGATGGGTTGCTTTTTAGATTTTTTTGCCATTTATAGTAACACTACTAGGCAAATATGCGTATAACTGATTGAAATTAACCTTTTGATATAACAAACACAATCTTGAATAGGAGATGAAAACGAACCACCGCCGAGAGAGGAAAGTTAAGGACGGCAAGAAATTTGACGTAGAACAATGGGAAGCTAAAGCCAAAACGATGAAAGCTGAACGCCGAGAAAGGCATAAAGCAAAAAACCAGAAGGCTCATCAATGGAGTAAGCTGGTGGATGATGATGACCTAGATATGGATTATTGATGAGCAATTACTTCGGAACTTCGGAAGTGCCCAATAAATATAGCGCTAAGCGATAAACACCAGCTATCATTGATAGTAAAATGAAAAATATAATAAGTAGAGCGTAGGTTTTTTTATATCTCGGGAAGTCTGACAGGGGTACTTCAGCTATTACACTTGCCATTAACAGCAACAAAATAGTGAGCCCAATAAACGAAAGATAAGACAGCCCCATATACAACGGCCATCGCTTTGAGAATAAACCCATAACCTGGGTATATACAGCAAAAAACAACATGCTAGCCCCACATATCTGCCAAGGTATTGTGGGGCTTGATGTATTGGTTGCTAGCATTGCCAATAATGATAGGCCTAACAAGATGGCACTGCTGCTTAATGGGTTGGTGTATATGGTCCATTTACGTGAGGTTAAGCTTTCGTAGGTGCTCATAGGTGCTTTATTGCTTCATAATTGTTAATATTGGGTACTCACACAGTAAGCAATTATGCCCCAAGTTAAAAAGATAACAAGTTATTGGCCGTTTGGGTTATTAATAGTGTATACTTTTTTTATTTACGGTAGAACCGTGAGTTACGACTTTGTGTGGGATGATGAGCGCACACACCTCTCTAAAAATGCTGAGCTGGTAGATGGCAACCTCGCTTATTTTTGGCAAACACCTTATGAAGGCTTGTATATACCGGTAAGCTATACGGTTTGGGGCACCATATATAAGGTAGCCCCCAAAGATGCTAAGGGCAACCTTAAGCCTGGGGTGTTTCATGCCCTGAATATACTGCTGCATTTAATCAATGGGCTGTTAGTTTTTATGCTCATTAGGCTGTTTGTACCCCATTTAGCGGGTGCTACTTTGGGGGCGGCACTATTTATGTTGCACCCTTTGCAAGTAGAGAGCGTGGCTTGGGTGTCAGAGTTTAGGGGTTTACTGGCAACCGCGTTTGCCTTGGGCTCATTGTATTTGTATTGGTCAATAAATGAGCGCACCAAATTATTGGCACTGCGATATACAATAGCCTCAGGATTATTTGTGCTGGCATTGTTGTCAAAACCATCGGTAGTAGTGCTGCCAATAATGGTATTGATTGCTGATGTAATGCTGCTGCATAGGCCTTGGAAAAAAAGTATGGTAGTAACTGGTGTAGGTTTGTTGTTGGCTATGCCTATTATATATATCACCAGCAAATCGCAGCCGGCTGATAATATAACTTTTGTGGCACCGCTATGGGCCAGGCCGCTGTTAGCATTGGATGCCCTCAATTTTTATTTAATGAAGTTGTTTGCTCCATTTAATTTGGCGGCCTCATACGGGCGCACACCGCAACACCTTATGGAGGTAAGCTTTATAAAGCCTGCGTTGGTAATGCCGCTTATAGTAGCAGGGTTGTTTGCGGTGTTTTATAAAAGAGCTCGTCCATTTTTGGGTTGCTTGTTGTTGTTTGCGGTTGGCTTCGCTACCGTATCGGGTATAGTGCCGTTCTATTTCCAAAAGTTTAGCAATGTGGCCGACAGGTACATTTACCTTTCAATGTTTCCGGCAGGGTTAGCGTTGGCCTATATTATAAATAGGATAGGCAGGGTAGCAGTATTGTTGAGCACAATGGTTATAGGCTTTTATGGTGCAATAAGCTTTTTGCAAGTGAAAGTATGGAGCAATGAGCTGTTGTTGTGGGAATATACCATTAAACAATATCCAGAGCAAGCGCTGCCTTATAACAATGTGGGAGTGGCCTACTTTGATATAAAGCGATATGAGCAGGCCGTAAAAAATTACAACGTTGCTATAAGCTACGACCCTAAGTATGCCAGTGCTTATAACAATAGGGGCAATGCCTTGGCTATGCTAGGCAGGTTTAAAGAGGCTTTGCCCGATTTTACCCAAGCCGTAACCCTTAAGCCCGATTATGGGCAAGGATACTACAACCGCTCGCTTACCTACGCCAACTTGGGCTTGTATGAACAAGCGTACCAAGATCTTGTTGTATCGGGGCAATTGGGCTACAAAGCCAACCCACAGTATGTGCAGCGGCTACAGCATATTATGCAGCGAAAGTAGATATAAGAAATGTCATACTGAGCGGAGCCGAAGTACATAAGACATAAGTTTTAATATGGGTAAGTGAAAATGGTTCCGTATTATGCGTCAATTCTAAAATTCTCCAATTCAGTAAATTCTGATTCAGACAATGGACCTATTTAGCTACGCACCCAGAGAAGAAATTTATATCCCCATTAAGGATGGGGAGCTGCTATTGGTTAAGGGTTTTTATGGGTTAGAGGAAGCGAATAAACTACAACAGCAACTTACCGATACATTGGATTGGGAGGCCAAGGCCATCAAAATATTTGGGAAAGAAGTAATGCAGCCCCGCTTGATGGCTTGGTATGGTGAGCCCGATGCGGTGTATACCTATTCGGGGAATACCTTCCCTACAAAGGCGTTTGTGCCTGCCTTGTTAAAGATTAAGGAAGGTATTGAGGAGTTTACCAATAACAAGTTCAACTCGGTATTGGCTAACCTATACCGCAATGGGCAAGATAGCATGGGTTGGCACAGCGATGATGAGCCTGAGTTGGGTCGCAATCCAATAATTGCTTCGGTAAGTTTTGGAGAAGAGCGGGTGTTTAAGCTTCGCCATCGAAAAGATAAAACCGTTAAGTTGGACGTGCCACTGCCACATGGCTCGTTGTTGATAATGAGTGGGGCCATGCAGCACTATTGGCAGCATTCGTTACCTAAAAGTGCTA
>JAGYJT010000039.1 GCA_018401955.1 Chitinophagales bacterium
GTAAGCTGGGTATCACCAATGTATCGGGTGCTCACGCTGAGCATTTTGAGCTGCGCGACTTCTACTCTACTGCCAGGGAGTTTGTTGGGTTTTATGTTTATTTGGGGAGGTATTGAGGGGCAGACATTGCCAAACGAAAAAATTAACTATGACACCGACAGAGACTTTTAAGCAATTGCTAGCCAGAATTGATTGGATAAAATCGATAATCAAGCGAAAAAAATGGGATTTGATTATCGATGTAAAAATGGAAGAGCCAGCCTCTGAAAACGATGTTTTGGAAGTAGAAAATTTGATAGGCTTTAGGCTACCCGAAGATTATCGAACACTTTTCACTAAATGTGCAAAAAGCTTCGAATTCTATTACCAAATGAAAGATTTTAATATTCCTGACGAGTTTCAGAATATTTTTTCCGGGGAGCTATCATGGAGTTTAGATACATTGCCTCAAATGTACAACCACTATTTATTATGGGTTGAGGCATCCCTTGACCCAGAGGCAAATGATGTTAGTGTAATTAATGTTACAGAAAAGATATGGCGACAAAAGGTACCCTTAATGAATGTGCCCAATGGTGACATTATTGTAGTAGGATATAATCCCTCTGAAGTAGTTTACTTTTCACACGAAGGTGGCAAAATGCACGGAAAGAGGCTTGGCAATAGCTTGTTTGAGTTTTTAGAATTTCATTCTAGAATTGGTTTTATTGGCTCCGAAGACTGGCAATTTGAAGTGTTCTATGACTTCGAAAAAGATATGATGGTTAGTAATGGAGATAAGGTAAATTCATTTGTTGAATGGTTGAATAGCTAAGCAATAGCATCCCATGGTTAATTTATCTAACGCTATCACAATAGCCCACATTTTCAAACGTGGGTAAAAAAGCACACCATACACGACCGTTTCAACAGTTTCATAAATAGTGAGCGTAAATTAAAATAACGAAATAAATTTAAAGCCAACTAACCATTTTCCATTGCCCATCGACTGTGGACTGTCGACCAAAAAACGTATCTTTGCAGTCTTAAACACGATAAGGAAGAATTTATTATGCTGGCAGTCAATAATTTATCGCTACAATACGGCAAAAGAATTTTGTTTGACGATGTGAACATCAAGTTCACGAAGGGTAATTGCTACGGCGTTATCGGTGCCAATGGTGCTGGTAAGTCTACGTTTCTCAAAATCCTTTCTGGAGAGATTGAAAGCACTACGGGCAGTTTTACCACCGATCCAGGTGAGCGTATTGCGGTGTTGAAACAGAACCACTACGAGTACAACGATTTTCCGGTATTGCAAACCGTATTGATGGGGCACAAAACTTTGTGGGACAATATGCAAGCCCGTGAAGCCATTTATGCTAAAGAAGACTTTACCGATGCCGACGGCCTTAAAGCTGGCGAGTTGGAAGAGAAGTTTGCCGAAATGAACGGTTGGGAAGCGGAAAGCGATGCTGCCATGCTACTAAGCAACCTTGGTGTTGAAGAGAAGCTACACGATAAGCTTATGGCCGACCTTAGCGGTCATGAGAAAGTAAGGGTACTATTGGCGCAAGCCTTGTTTGGCAACCCTGATATTCTATTGCTGGATGAGCCTACCAACGATTTGGACATTAAAACCATCGCTTGGTTAGAAAACTTTTTGGCAGATTTTAAAAATACCGTAATTGTGGTGAGCCACGACCGTCACTTTTTGGATATGGTGTGTACGCACATCGTTGATATCGATTTTAGTAAGGTGAACTTATACTCGGGTAACTACAGTTTTTGGTACCATACTAGCCAGTTGGCTGCTCGCCAACGTGCCGATAAGGGTAAAAAAACAGAAGAGAAACGCAAAGAATTATTGGACTTTATCGCCCGATTCTCTGCCAATGCATCAAAGAGCAAACAAGCTACCAGCCGTAAAAAAGCTTTGGAGAAACTTAACGTTGATGAGATTAAGCCATCAAGCCGCCGTTACCCAGGCATACAATTTGCCCAAGAACGCGAAGCTGGTAACGACATTTTGCACGTTGACAAGCTATCATGCGTAATTGAAGACCAGTTAATGTTCAGCGACATTACCTTTACCCTTGACCGTGGCCAAAAGGTTACCGTGTTGGGCAAAGACAGCAAAACCATTGAGGCGTTTTTCCAAATATTAGCCGGAGATAAAAAAGCTAATAGTGGCACCGTAAAATGGGGCGTAACCACTACCCAGGCATACATACCGTTGGATAACAGCAAATACTTTGAAGGCAGCGACCTGAGCTTGATTGATTGGTTGCGCCAGTATAGCGAAAACACTGACGAGACTTTCGTGCGTGGTTTCTTGGGTCGTATGTTGTTTAGCGGCGAGGAGAGTTTGAAGAAAGCCAAAGTGCTATCGGGTGGAGAGAAAGTGCGTTGTATGCTGAGCCGCGCCATGTTGCAAAGTGCCAACGTATTGCTATTGGATGAGCCAACCAACCACTTGGATTTGGAATCAATTACCGCGCTTAACAACGCAATGATTGATTTTAAAGGTACCATTCTATTTACCTGTCATGACCACGAGTTTACGCAAACCGTTGCCAACAGGGTAATTGAATTGACGCCAAATGGCCTTATTGATAAACTAATGACCTACGACGAGTACCTTGCAGACCCACGTGTACAAGCACAAAGGGAAGAAATGTACGGAGCCAAAGTCTAGTTTAAATTACAAATATGAGATGGGAGATAACAAACTCCTCATTTCATTTTTTGTGTTTCTTATTTGTTATCTGATATTCCACATCTAACATTTATGTCTCGTACCCGCCAAATCGTTCTCGACGAATTTATTATCCAGAAAGAAAAGGATTTTCCTTATGCAACTGGCGAACTTTCGGCCCTGTTGCGCGATATTGGCGTGGCAGCTAAGATTGTAAACCGTGAAGTAAACCGTGCAGGGTTGGCTGATATTTTGGGTGTGGCCGGTGCAGATAACGTGCAAGGCGAGGCACAACAGAAACTGGACGTATTGGCGAACAATACCTTCATCAATAGCCTTAAAACCAGTGGCGAATGTGCTGGAATTGCCAGCGAAGAAGACGAAGATATTATTTGCATTGACATAGATGGGCAGAAAGCTAAGTATGTAGTGGCCATGGACCCATTAGATGGCTCTTCTAATATTGATGTAAACGTTTCGATAGGTACTATTTTTTCTATTTACCGCCGACTTAGCAAAGAGTGCCCTTGCACTCATGGCGACTTTTTGCAGAAAGGCCGTGAACAAGTGGCAGCAGGCTATGTAATTTATGGCTCAAGCACTATGCTGGTATATACTACCGGCAATGGTGTTAACGGCTTTACACTTGACCCTAGCATAGGTGAGTTCTACCTATCCCACCCTGACATTAAGATTCCAAATAAAGGTAGCATATACTCCATCAACCAAGGTAGCTACCTTAAGTTTTCGAAAGGCGTACAAGCCTATCTGGATTATTGCCAAGGCCTGGATGGAACCAACCCTAAGCCGTATAGCCTGCGGTATGTAGGTTCTATGGTAGCCGATTTGCACCGTAACCTTATCAAGGGTGGCATCTTCATCTACCCAGCTACAGCTGATGCGCCAAAGGGCAAATTGCGCTTGCTATACGAGTGCAACCCAATGGCCTTTATAGTTGAGCAAGCAGGTGGTAAAGCTACCACTGGCAAAGAGAATATACTTGACCTACAACCAACCGAACTACACGAGCGCACACCTATTTTCATTGGCAATAAAGAGATGGTAGAGAAGGCTGAGGCAATGTTGGTGCAGTATGAGCAGGCTGCGGTTTAGTGGGTTGGTTACTAGTTATCAGTTGATTTAATAACTCCAAACTTCTTATCTAGTTGTTTCCTAATCAATATTGATATTGCCCTTTTGCTCAATCCATACCAATTGGCAGGGTTTAGCCAAACTTTCGGTCGGAATTTCATGTGGTATGGATTGTATTTAACTATAATCATTGTTCCCACCATTCCTCCTAAGTATCTTGATTCTGGTCTACACGTTTCAACATAAAAATCCAAAGGCTCTAATTCTATTACTTTGTTCTGTATGTTGGTTTGAGACAGCAATAAAGTTGAGTCTTTATAACCTACTACTTCAAAATGCATTTTGTAAACGGTATCCCTTACGGGCAAGGTAATTTCAAATCTGCCATCGATATTTGAAAAAACATGCCCCTCCACCCCTTCAACCCGAACAACAGCAAAAGGCAACGTTTCACCCGATGTATTATCGACAATAGTACCCGAAACGTACATAGTATCCATTGATGCGCCTTTTCTGGTTAATAATGGCAATTGAATATTACCTGGCACACCTGGTATTGCCGGCGATTGTGTTATTAACGAATCAGTTATAAATGGCGTTTGAGCATTGCTCAATAATGGGCTTAACATGCTACCTCCCATCAGCAACGAAACCAACCAAGGTGTTTTTTTCTTACTCTCTTGCAACAGCTGGTATCGGTAAATCCGATCAATCTGCAATTTGGTATAACTACCACAAAGCTTAAAGTCATTCGCTATTTGCTGGGTGAGTATCTCTTGCTCACTTAGACCGGTAAAATCAATTAGCGTTCTGTCACAAGCTTCACATAAACGCCCATAACCATGTTCGGGCATGTCGTCCCAATCTTGGTCGCAAGCAAAAAAGTGAGGGTTGATTTGGGTAAGTTGCATGCCGCTTTTATATAGTATAAAACGGCGTGGTAACAATACTATTGTTTACGCATCATAGCTATACACCACCTTTTCAGTAAGAGGCTTGCTTTGGCAGGTTAACACATAGCCTTCTTCAATCTCGCTATCAGAAAGCGATTCGCGATCTGCCATTACCACTTGGCCCTCGGTAACCTTGGCGCGGCAAGTGCAACAAGCACCTATTTGGCAAGCATAGGGCGCATCTACGCCGTTATCAAGCGCAGCTTCGAGCAATGAGTCTTCACCATGGTAATCAACATTATATTCGCTTCCATCCAATTGAAAAATTAGACTGGCTTTTTTAAGTGGCGTATCAGATACTTCCATTTTATTTGTTGTGCTTTGGTTGTTTCCGCCAGCAATACCTGGTTCGGTATTTGCATGGCTCGTAAAAAATTCTTTATGGATGCGCTCGATGTTAACGCCCCGTTGCATCAAAAGGTTTTCTATCAACTCCATCATTGGCGATGGACCGCAAATAAAGTAATGTACATTTATGGCGTCGGGTACATGCTTATCCAACATCTCAATAGCACGCTCTTTGCTAAATTGGCCTGTATAGCCATTCCAAGCGTTCAAAGGAGCGTCAAGGGTATGTTGCACATCCAGCCTACCCGAATATTTGTTGGCCAATACCTCAAGCACTTCACGGAACATAATATGCTCTTCGTTGCGGTTAGCATACAACAGGGTTATCTTACTTGAAGGCTCTTCGTTCAAAATGGCTTTAGTAATGGCCATCATAGGCGTTACACCACTGCCGCCGGCAAATAGCACATAGTGCTTTTGTTTAAAAGGCTGCGCATCTACAGTAAACTTACCGAGTGGTGGCAAAACTTTAACTACTTGCCCAACCTGCGCCACATCATTTAGGTAAGTTGACATCACTCCTCCATTTACTTTTTTAACCCCAATAGACAATGGCTCGCTACGATGACTACAAATTGAATATGAACGGCGAACTTTTTTACCGTTAACTTCAACTTCCAAAGTAATATACTGCCCTGGTTCGAATCTAAACTGCTCGCGCAAATGAGGCGGTATATCAAAAGATATAACCTTCGCAAAATTAGTTTCTGGGCTGATGTCGCTAATGCGGATGTCGAAAAGTTGTTGGCTCATTATATAAGGTCGGCTTTCATTCCGAATGGCAGCAAATATAGGCAAAAGCACTTTTTCGGGTGAATGAATTGACTACTAAACATCAATCTAGTTCGCTTAGTTTATTCCTTAGCCATGTTAAATCAGCAATATCTTGCTGCTGTGTTATGGCAAGCTTTAACTTATCGGGCACTTTTTGACCGCTAGCCTTGTACCTTGACAACTTAACAATGTACTTTATCATGTTTTTGTAAAGACTTTTTTGGTAGTCGGGCAATTGCTTGTTTCGCCTTAAGTATAGCTTAAATGCTTCTGATTGGGAATTAAGCAACTCATACTCCTCTAGCTCATAGTAACTTTTAAGCAGTAGGCTTCTCGAGCTCAGCAAGTAACTATCGTTCGTAAACTCGACTTGCTGTAGCAACTGCATCGTAATCTCATAGTCCCGCTTAAAATAACTAAGGTTAGCATAATTATAAGCGTAGGCATTTTCTCGCACATCAGGGTGTAACATTGTTTTATATTTTGTTACAAAACCGGCTGTCCATTCAATATCATTCAACCTTAAGCCAGTTGTTACGATGTTTTTATAGTCCCACTGAGATATGTATCGACCTTCAAAAATTATATCCTGCTCTAGTAGTGTTTTATACAAATTGAAAATCTCTTGTAAAAAAACCGATTTCCCAGCATTAATTTTACGTATGCAATAGTTCATAGCATAGCCATACATTACCTTTAACTCATCGCGCGTAAAAAGCGGATCGTATTGGCGGAGCAAATCAATAAGTTTATAAAAGTGATCAGTGTGCTCTTCTTCCTCAAACAAGAAAAGAATCTGCCTGTAAATTAAAGCCACAGGAGGCAAGTTCAGCTCATGATGGTTTAATAGGTCTGATATTAAGGTTAAATCCATATAGCCTTGGTCTTCACCAAGAATATTTCGCCTATTTATGCTTTCGCACGAGTACTTTAACCGTTTTGATAGGTAATACAAATCTAAATTACCCAGCATATTGGTCAACGACTTACCTATGTCTTTATCTTTGTTTTTTACGGCAAAATTATAATTGGCTTCTTCTACTTGATGGTGAGCAAAGTAATAGTCGATATCCCTATAATTACTTTGCTGTTGCATTTCGTAGCTCTTGTTTAACTGGCCCTGATAGAGCTTGGCATCGTCAATTAACCTTGTAGATTGTAATAATAATTGCTGCTTAACAGCTGAGTTAGCTTTTACATGCTCGGCTACTAAAAACTCTTCGGCCAACTTTGTCACTATTGACAGCATCGCCCTGAGTTTATTATCTTGGTAGGGCTCGCCAGGGAAAGTTACTTTAAACAAGGTTTCATGCGATATATAATCGATAGATGCTGTTTTCATGTATTCAACTATATACTGCCCCAGCGCCATTACCCTTTTGTTAGTATTAAAATATGGAGAAGCAATGAAATCACTAAAGCGCAAGAGCTGATTAACCTCCATCAACAATAAAAAACGAAACAATTTGTGCTTTTTCATTTTGAACAAGATAGATAACTTTTTTGCAAAATCAAGAAATACACCATAGTTAAAAGTTAACAAAACTAGCGTTTGCATTTGATTAATGAATTGTAATCTAGTAAAAAAATGCAGCATAGTGCTGTTCTTATTTTTGCAAATGGGCAAATTTGAATTATTTGTTAACAGTATTTAGATATACTTTCGGAACATGCTAATTTAATTTTTGCCAAAAAGCCTGCTGAGATGAAAAAAGTTATATTATTTATTGCCTGCTCAATTGCTAGCCTCATTGCGGTACATGCGCAAACGTTGAATGTTAATTTGGGGCAAGACATGCTCATTTGCCAGGATAGTTGTGTTACTGTTGGCCCAATTACGCCAGTAAACGCAGACGGTTATTTATGGAGCACTGGAGATACTACACAAACAATAAGTTTTTGCATGGTTGGCATTACGGATACTGTTCTTACCCTGGCAGCTTTTGATTCGGCAGGCAATGTCAGTACAGATGACATCTTATTAACAGCCGTTTTTTGCAACGACTCTGTTTGGCCGGGTGATGCTAACAACGATGGCATTGCAAATGTATATGATATAACAAGGGTTGGACAAGGTTTTGGGTTCTCTGGCTTGGCAAGACCCAATGCTAGTACCAACTGGGTGGGCCAAGCTGCATACAATTGGGCTGGTTCGGCAATATTAGACTATAAGTATGCTGATTGTGATGGAAACGGTGTAATTGAGTATGCTGATTTTCAGGTGGTACAGCTTAACTATGGCCTTACCCACTTAAAAAGCCAAGAACCAATGCCACGCTCTAGCGGTGACCCACTGTTGAGGATATATGCAGATGAAGATACCTTGCTTGCTGGCGATACTATTACTTTCCATATTGATATTGCTGATAGCCTTAACCCAGTTCTCGACTTTTATGCAATCGCATTTGATGTGATAATAGACTCTGCGCTTTTGGTACCCAACGTAAGCTTTAGCTCTTACAATCAAAATTTCATTGGCGCACCCGGTTCGGTAATTTATGGTTTTGATACAACCATATGGCAGGCATCGATGCTACAACTTGGTTTTACTAAGCTTAACCAAACCAACATTACCGGATATGGCAACATAGCCAATGTAAGCTACATTTTAATTGATGATATTGCTGGCAAAACTTCAATGGACGAAATGTATGCCACGTGCCAAGTATACTTTACCAATGTAGTGGCCATTTCTGCCGACGGCACTTTTATTCCACTTGATGTGCAAGGAGATACAGTGGTTGTAAGACAGGTGGTATCAAGCACGGGTGAGTTAATAGTTGCTGACGATATTAAGTTGTATCCTGTACCCACAAGCGACCTGTTATCAATAGCGCTACCTAGTAATGCTACTATACAACAAATTGAAGTGTACAGCAGTGTTGGCACTCTGGTTTCTGCAAATACTATAAACAACTTACAAACGGTAAGCTTTGATGTAAGCGACTACCCAAGCGGGTACTACTTTGTTAAAATACTTACCAACAATAGATGGGTAACCAAACGATTTAGTATCGTAAAATAACAACAGGTTACAAAATAAAGTTACAGCCTTGGAGGTTACTCTTGCAGCTTAGGGGCTCGGATGGTAAGTTTTAAACCTTGCTCTCCGATTAGCTGCTTGGTGTCTTCCAAGGCCTGTTTCATTAGTGAAATTTGGCCGGGCGAAAGATAATCTGGTAGGCTATCCAGTTCGCTCCATTGGGCTGGCAATACCACATGGTGCTTAAACAATTGGCTACGGGCGCGGTAAACCCAAGTAGGCATGTAACTGGCAGTGGCAATGTAAACAGAATCGGTAAGCTTGTTTTTTTCAATCTCAATATCCAATATCACACCTGCATCAGTATACCGCCAGTACTGGTTGGAAATGAAATTGCCCAACCCCCATGCCACGAAACCCGAATCCACTTTTGCCGATGAATTGGCCTTATAGTATTCCATTGTGCTAAGTACATGCGAGTGGGCCCCAATAATGATATCAGCACCCGCTTCAATGGCGAACTTTACTTGACGTTTTTGAGCGTAAGTAGGCTCAACCACATTCTCTTGTCCGTAATGGTAGTAAACCAATACTATATCACTACCCTGTGCTCTAGCTGTATTTATATCCTTACGAATAAGTGCCGTATCGATTAAGTTAAGCATGTATGGCTGCGAAGGCAATGAGCCATTAACACCATAAGTATAATTAAGCACTGCCAGTTTTATGTCATTTAGGTTGTAAACTCTAATTGAATCCCTATCCTCTTGAGTTCTAAAAGTACCCGTATGCGCCAAGGCATATTTATCGAGTACATCCAGAGTGCGCAGCAGGCCCTTGTCTTGCGTGTCCGTTGAGTGGTTATTGGCAGTCACCACCATATCAATTCCGGCATATTTAATGGCCTCTGCAAATGCATCGGGTGTATTGAACCCAGGGTAGCCGGCATAATCCCTATCGGGGCCTGCAAAGGTGGTTTCTAAATTGGCTATCGTAAAATCTGCCGCACTTAGGTATGGCTTTATTACGGCAAAGGATGGTTTATAATTGTATGTGGTATCATCAACTTTGGCATTGTTAATTTGCGACTGGTGGCTCATAAGGTCGCCAACTATGCTAATGGTTATATTAGCAAAAGTATCGGCTCTAGTTGCAGGCTCAGGTTCATCAAAATCGTCAATCACTGACATTTCATCAAGTAGTATCACTTTATTGTTAGAAACTTCAATAACGGGCATTGATGATTTACACGATACCCACACCAAAACCACTATTAAGGCGTACCATATTTTTTGCATAAAGGTAAATTTACGGTAAATGATGTTAGTGGTTGGCTTACTTTGTTAAATTTGTACCTTACTGCTAACCAGCATACCCTATTTACTGTCGCATATGAAGGGAAAAGTTGTTTTTATATTAGGTTGCACACCCCGAAGTTCTACCACCGCTACCATGAAGGCACTTTGTGCACATAGTGAGCTGCATGCCCCATCAATGGCAGACCTGGTGCTACCAAATGCACCAAAGGCTATAAGGAGTGGCTTTGAATTAATAGCACCATTAGTGCAGCCCTATTTTGATAGCCGCTGGAACCCAGCGATACACGCAACTGGATTTAACAAACGCGAAGCCTTTGATATTGCCATAATGCGGAAATATAAAGGCGAAGGTGTGATGGGGTTTACTTACTACGGGTTATTGAACGGGAAAACAACACCTACTTTTACCACTGAGCACCTTGATTTTTTAGAGCATATAATAAATAGAACCCGAAAAGAGCATCCTGATAAAGTACCCTTGATTAAATATTTTGGGGGTATATTTTTGTTAGAGGCATTAAGGGAGCGTTTCCCAGATGCAAAATATATTTTTTTGCAGCGCAATCCGGAGAAGGCATTCACATCGTACGTAACTTTATTAGGCAACGCCTTAAAAAACGAAACCTTACCAAGCACTTATTGGGAAGGTGTATATAACATGGTTGTAAGCGCTTACGCCCTTGCTGTGCAGGTACAAGCACATAAAGACATTTTGTCTATGCGTAGCGAGATGGTTTCTGCGGATATGGAAACCCATGTAAAGATAATGCTAGATTATATCGGCATTCCATTTGAAGGAGAAGTAGCACTTCAAGAGGCATTGGCGCAATTGAAGGTTAAGTGGCAAGAGCGCAGCGAAAAAGGCATGGGCTACACATATACCGACGAAATTGCCAAAAGGTTGTTTAATGCTGAGGATTTCAGCTAAGGTTATACAAGTGTTACATTGCCGTGGATAGTAAGCAACGCTCCGCCAGATTTGCCGCCCATACCAAAGGCTCCCAAAAGATACTTTTTGGTAGAAACAGGTGCTAGATTGTTTTTCAATACATCATACAATCCTAAAAACACACTTGCCGCAGCAGTATTGCCTATGGTTTGTATACCATTTACATAAAACTGCTCTCCAGCAATTGCGTTTACCTCTTGCATTTTTTGAAGTATGCGCAGGTTTGCTTGATGCGGAATGAAATATGTGTCATCTTCCAGCGTATCCATCTCGGCCGATGACAAAATGGTTTGATAAACCTTTGGGTTAGTAGCAAATCGGTAAATCTCTCTGCCATCCATCTGTAAAAATGGCTTTTCGCCCTTGAAAGGATTACCTACCCTCAATCCGCTGGTGGCTTGTATTGTTTTTACCAATGGACGCTTAATACCTAAGCCTTCATGCTTGCCATCAAAGTTGGCTTTCAACAAAGCCACCGCGATACCATCGCTAAACAACTGACCTGTTGCCGCATCGCCTGATAACATTACATTTGGCGTTTCGGAAACTACAGCTAAATAATACGGTTGCTGTGGGGTACAATAGTGTATTGCATACATGTATGCAGAGGCAAGCACCTCAATGCCTGCTACGCACCCAAAACCAGCAGCTGTTGTAATTTTGGCTGTTGCATCTTTATAGTGTGCTGCTATGCCCATTTCTATGCCAGGTACCAAGTCTTGATCGGGTTGTGTACTAGTACTCCAACCAACTACCTGCTCAATATCAACACTTGAAGCGGCCAATAGCTTTACTATCATATCAGCAGCTATAACCGATAACTGTGTAGATAAGGGAAATTTGTAAAGTGCCGTAATACCTGTGGCTCGATTAACTTTTTCTTCCGTTGTATCAAAACGTTTGGCAACATCAGCCAAGCTTATCAACTTATCTCCTACCCTTGCGGTTAAACCAACCAACGATACATCAACCATTAACGAGTCATTTCTTATCCGTTGTAAATAAAGCGATATTTTGACACGCAGTCAATTAAATTATCATCGCCGCACCAACGGTTACATTGGTGGCTTCATCAATAATGATTAGGCTACCAGTGTTTCGGTTACGTTTATACGAATCGTAAAACAATGGAGTGGTTGTGCGTATGCTAATACGAGCAATATCATTAAGGCCAATACTTAGGTCTTCCTCGTTGCGGTGCAACGTATTAATGTTGAGCTTGTATTTTACCTCTTTAATTACACACCTCGCATTGCGGGTCGTATGCTTAATGGCGTATTTACCACCAAGTTGTAGGGGTTTATCAGTAAGCCAACAAACCATTACCTCAATATCCTGGCCGCTGGTTGGTACATTATTTTCACGCACAATCATATCACCCCGGCTAATATCAATATCATCCTCTAAAGTAATTGTTACTGACATTGGCGCAAAGGCGCTTTCCAAGGTACCATCAAAAGTATCAATGCTTTTAATGCGGCTTGTAAACCCTGATGGCAGCGCCAATACTTTATCGCCTTTTTTAAATACCCCACCGGCAATGCGGCCAGCATATCCACGATAGTCGTGAAAATCATTTGATTGGGGACGAATAACATACTGCACGGGAAAACGACAATCAATATGGTTTTGATCGCTAGCAATGTGCACTGTCTCTAAAAGATATAAAAGTGTTGGGCCTTCGTACCAAGGCGTTTTCTTTGATCTATCAACCACATTATCGCCAACCAATGCACTGATGGGAATAAAGCGAACATCTTTAACATCAAGTTTGGTCGCAAATTTCTTAAAGTCATTTTCGATACCTTCAAATACCTTTTGGTCATAATTCACCAAGTCCATTTTATTCACACAAATAACTACGTGCGGTATCTGCAGTAATGACGCAATAATTGCGTGTCTGCGGGTTTGCTCAACAACGCCGTGCCTGGCATCAACCAATATCAAAGCTAAGTTGGCTGAAGATGCACCCGTAACCATGTTTCGGGTATATTGTATGTGGCCCGGGGTATCAGCAATAATAAACTTACGACGAGGTGTGGAAAAATAGCGGTAAGCAACGTCAATGGTAATGCCTTGCTCTCTTTCAGCACGCAAACCATCTGTAAGCAAAGCAAGGTTAACGTACTCTTCGCCCTTTTGCTCACTGCTTTTACGGATTGCCTCATATTGGTCTTCGTAAATGGATTTGCTATCGTATAGCAAACGGCCAATTAAGGTGCTTTTTCCATCATCCACACTTCCGGCAGTGGTAAAGCGCATCAATTCCATGCTCATGTACTCTGCACTGTTAAATGTTTTATCTTCCATTGTTGCTTATTCTATATTGATTGCGCTAATGCGCATATTGTTCCTTCCTTATTAATTTCAATAGTTCTTTGTAAAACGTACTTCAAAAACTAGAAGTAACCCGCTTTTTTACGGTCTTCCATGGCGGTTTCGCTACGCTTATCGTCAGAGCGTCCGCCGCGTTCAGTTACGCGAGATGAAGCCACTTCTTGGATAATTTCTTCCAAGGTTGCTGCTCCTGAAAGGGTTGCACCAGTGCAAGTAGCATCACCAATAGTACGGAAACGGACAACCATTTCTTCCAACTGCTCGGTATCCTTGCGCTCCATAAAATCAGTTTCTGCATAATACACATCATCACGCATAAATACACTGCGCTTATGCGAAAAGTACAGGTTCGGCAACTTAATACCTTCCATATGTATGTATTGCCAAACATCCAACTCAGTCCAGTTACTTATAGGGAAAACCCTAAAATGCTCACCAAATCCTTTTCGAGCGTTAAAAATATTCCAAAGTTCTGGCCGTTGGTTTTTTGGGTCCCACTGCCCAAACTCATCGCGGTGTGAGAAGAAACGTTCTTTTGCACGTGCCTTCTCTTCATCTCTGCGAGCTCCGCCCATAGCGGCGTCAATTTTATTGGCCTCAATGGTCTCTAGCAAAGTGGCTGTCTGTAAACTATTGCGACTAGCATTTATACCTTTCTCTTCAACTGAAGTGCCCGCATTTATGGCATCTTGCACAGAACCTACTATCAGGCGTGCACCTATTTCTTTAACAAGCTCATCCCTAAAGGTTATGGTTTCCGGAAAATTGTGCCCCGTATCAATATGAACTAACGGGAATGGGATTTTGGCAGGGAAAAATGCCTTACGCGCCAAGTGTGTCAATAATATCGAGTCTTTTCCACCTGAGAAAAGGATAGCTGGGTTTTGAAACTCAGCTGCAACTTCTCGAATCACGAATATAGACTCCGCTTCAAGTTCCTTAAGGTGATTCAAATTATAATCCATATCAGTTCTTTAATTCTATTTTCGGTAATAACATATTTACTACGGCCTGTACACTCTCGGCAATAGTCATTTTATCTGTTTTAATCTCCAAACTGGCATTGGATGGAGCCTCAAATGGGGCATCAAGACCCGTAAAGTTCTTTATCTCTCCTGCACGGGCTTTCTTGTACAAACCTTTTACATCTCGTTGTTCGCAAACAGAGAAGGGAGCATTCACATAAACCTCAATAAAGTCTTCGGTAGTTATTATATCCCTTGCCAAATCGCGCACATCTATTGTAGGGCTTACAAAGCAATTAAGAGTTATAATGCCAGTGTTAAGGTATAGCTTGGTTACCTCGGCTATTCGGCGAATGTTTTCGAGCCTATCTCCTTCACTAAATCCTAAATTGTTATTGATACCACTGCGAATATTGTCTCCATCTAGCACTTGGGTTAGGTAACCAAGTTTATGCAGCTCAAGCTCCACTCCTTTTGCAATGGTGGTTTTACCTGAACCCGACAGACCTGTAAACCACACACATAAAGAATGTTGCTGCAGCAATTCCTCTTTATCTGACCGCTTAAGAAGTTGGTCAAATGTGGTATGGATGTTTTCCGGTGATTTGCTCATTGAGAGGCAAAGTTATGCTTTTACCTATTACTCGACAAACTAAGTAGGGTTTTAATTTGAGAACTGGAAAAATAAAGATAAATGTTAGCTATTGCCGTTCGTCAAATCCTTGATATCACTCATTATTTTATTGGCCAACGTACGTGCAGTTGTTTCGTTTGCACTCTCGGCGTAGATACGGATTATAGGTTCGGTATTTGATTTGCGAAGGTGCACCCAGTTTTCGTCAAACTCTATTTTTACCCCATCAATCGTATTTACGGGCTGCTTTTTGTACTTTTTATGAATATTTTTTAAAACCTCGTCAACATTCATTTCAGGCGATAACTGAATCTTGTTTTTGCTGATATAATAGTTAGGGTACTGCGAGCGCAAAACGGATACCGATTTACCAAACTTTGCCAAATGTGTTAAAAAGAAGGCAATGCCTACTAAAGCATCGCGACCATAATGCAGCTCAGGAACGATAATGCCACCATTACCCTCCCCTCCTATCACAGCATTTACCTCTTTCATTTTAGCCACTACATTTACTTCACCTACAGCTGTACCAAAGTGCTCACCGCCACGCTTTAAGGTTACATCTTTAAGCGCCTTGGTAGATGAAAGATTACTAACGGTATTGCCTGGTTTGTGCTGTAATACATAATCGGCAATAGCTACTAGGGTATATTCCTCACCAAAGCAATTACCATCATCGTTTACAAACACCAAACGGTCTACGTCGGGGTCTACCGCAATACCCAGGTCGGCATTAGTTTTCTTTACCTCGCTAATCAATGCAATTAAATTCTCTGGTAATGGCTCTGGGTTGTGAGAAAATAACCCATCGGGTACGCAAGAAATTTCTTCAATCAATTCAACTCCCAATGCCCGCAACAATTTAGGCACCGCTATTCCCCCAGTACTATTAACGGCATCTACAACTATTTTAAATCCTTTTGCCTTAATGGCAGCAAGGTCTACCAAGGGCAATGCCAAAATTTGCTCAATGTGCCAGTCAATATAGTTGTCTTTAGTAGTGTAAGCACCAAGTTTTCCTACTTCGGCAAAATCAAAATCACTTTTTTCGGCAAGCTTCAGTACCAAATCGCCATCTGAAGCAGATATGAACTCACCTTTTTCGTTCAAAAGCTTCAATGCATTCCATTGTTTAGGATTGTGGCTGGCAGTGAGTATAATACCACCATTGGCACTTTCATTAACAACAGCCATTTCAACAGTGGGAGTTGTAGACAGGCCTAGGTCAATAACATCGATACCGAGCGCCAAAAGCGTGCCGGTAACTATCTGTTGAACCATTTGTCCTGACAGTCTGCCATCGCGACCAATAACCACCTTGTACGTTGTCGATTTCTTTTTACGAAGCCACGCACCGTAAGCCGCAGTGTACTTTACAATGTCATGTGGTGTTAAATTATCGCCTGGTTTACCCCCAATAGTACCCCTAATGCCTGATATCGATTTGATTAAAGTCAATTTTTCCCAGTATTTTAGTGCACGAAAATAGCATATTATTTCAATAAAGCAGAAGTTGAAAGTGGAGCCCGAAGCGATAAAAAACATAACTGACTGGTATAAAGTATGGTTTGACTCACCTTATTACCACTTACTTTATCAAAATCGGAATGACGAGGAAGCGGAACGTTTTATTAATAATTTGCTGCGGAAACTAATGCCTGATGCCAACAGCACTATTATGGATTTAGCATGTGGCGCTGGTAGGCACTCAATTTTTTTAGCAAACAAAGGCTTTGATGTAACAGGTATTGATTTGTCAAATAGGAGTATAAGGCAAGCCAAACGGTCAGAAACAGACAACTTGCATTTTTATCAACATGATATCCGCAATTACTTCCGAATCAATTATTACGATTACATTTTTAACTTTTTTACCAGTTTCGGTTACTTTGATCATGAAAGTGATAATATTAAAACCCTTCGTGCGGTTAATTGGGGATTAAGATACCATGGCACCTTGGTAATTGACTTTCTAAACATAAATACCGTGATCAAAAACTTGGTAGCCCAAGAAACAAAACTAATTGATGGGGTAACCTTTAACATTAAGCGCTCTGTATTTAATGACCGCATACTGAAAGAAATTGAAATATTAGACGGAGAGAAGGTAGGGCGATTTACCGAAGCGGTGCAAGCATTGGCGTTGGAAGATTTTGAGAGATATTTTGCTAAAACCGGCTTTGTATTGGAACATACCTATGGCGACTATGAGTTAAATGACTATGAACCCAATGCACAATCAGATAGGTTAATAATGATAGCAAGAAAGATGTTGGATAGCATATTGCAACTAGACCGTGAATGGTTTGTAGCTATTAATAGTGGCTTAGCCAGTAACCTGCTGGATACCATAATGCCTATGCTGCGAAACAAGTACACATGGGTGCCACTGTATGCTGCTGTAGCTATTTGGTTTTTATACAAGTATAAAATGCAGGGCCTTTGGTTCGTAGGGTTTACGCTAATAACCTTTGCGCTATGTGATCAAATTAGTGGTTCATTGGTCAAACCTTTTTTTGAGCGGCTGCGGCCTTGCAGAGAACCATTGCTAGAAGGTAAAGTGCGCATACTTGTGCATTGTGGTAGTGGGTTCAGTTTTACCAGCAACCATGCTACCAATCATTTTGGTTTTGCTTTGATAGTAGGAGCCTGTCTATATAAGCAAATAAAGTGGCCTATGTATGCCCTATTATTTATAGCAGCATTAATATCATTGGCTCAAGTTTATGTAGGCGTGCATTACCCTATTGATGTGCTTTTTGGAGCGCTTTTGGGCAGCAGCATCGGTTTATTGGTATGGTTTGTAGGCAACCAAATAAAAAGGCAGGCCCAACTTCTGAGCCTGCCTAAATAATATCGTTTCAATTGATTATTTGTTTGGTTCTAAAACCAATGCTACTTTTTGGAAATCACTGGCAGCATTAATTACTGAACGAAAGCCTTCATAAAACTCTTTCGGAATATCGGCTACAGCATAAAATTCGTGGACGTTTATTTCAACTACATTACCTTTTTGGGTGTAAGTTGAAGTAAAGCTCGCCAAGGTTTCTCCTTTACTTTCAAGCTTCTTGGTTATTTTGGCATCATCCAACCCTTTTACGGTATACCCTGCCGGGATAGTGAAGTAGATATGGTGCAAATACTCTTTGGGGTAAGGGAAAGAAATATCCGTTTGGCGCTCATGGTCTTGATAAAGCTCTGACTGGGGGCCAATAATATCACCCACATTTAAAATGTAGCTACTGCCGGCATTTTCTAACAACGAACCACAAGTATATTCTCCGTTTAACTCTAGCGGTGTAGCAGTTGCATTGGCCTCAATATCATCATTTACCGTAGTTTTTGATTTGATTACGGCATCATCTAACCCCGATGCCATCAACTCACGGATAAACAATTCCTTGTTCTCATCATCGGCATACTCAAAGTTGAAGCGATAGATATAGGCGGTATGCCCGGTCCAGCTCTGGCGTTTTTTTACCGTAACGTACTCCATGTTTTTATCAAACAAAATTTCTGCATCAAGCTTAACCGTATTTTCATCGTACTTCATTGGTTGAATCTCACGAACTTGGCCAAATCCATAAGGAACGGTAACAAATAAGCCATTGTTGCCCGCTAGATAACTTGGTGCTGCACCTAAACGTAAGTTGATATTTGAGGGCGATAAATACTTTTTCGTTTCAGGAAAATAGAAAAGATACTCATCCAGATTATAATAGTCTTCAAACTCCGCCACAAACTTATTATCGTTGCGGTTACAGGTTACCACTAGCTGATGCCTTACACCGAGCTCATTTAAGCACATTGCATAAATACGAGTCATCCCTGTTTCATTGCCGTATCGGCGGGCAACAATTGCACTTGGGTCGCTAAGCCCTGGGCCCGACTCTTCTTTAATTGCAATATTTGTTTTTAAGTATTTTTCTATGGCTAGTATCTTCTCCTCTTCGGTTTTAAGCTTATGTGCCTTAATGCCTTTGATAAAATTAGCCGCATCAAAGTCCGTTTCGTAACCATACATGGTACTTAGGTATCGCAGTGCTGCATCATTCCAAGTATATAAACGAGTACTCTCGCCGCCTCTACCAATCAACTTGTAGGCTAACCGTTGCTTGCATGCATCGGTTGCGCTATACTCCTCCTCATACAATGCCGGCATGTTTTCCACTTTGATATTAAGGGTATAACGCTCTCCGTCTTTAACAAACTCCCCCGTTGGAAATCCATTGTAACCATAGGTGCCAAACTTTAACTCATCAGTGGTAATTAATGTAAAGTTGGCTTCTTTTATTTTAACGTTGCTTTGATATGTTTCTCTACCAAATATTTCAGCAGTACGTTTGATGGTGTATATGTATTCAATCTCACCACCTTTTTCCACCCCTTCAATAGCAAAAAGGGCAAAGCTGCCATAATCCTCATAATTTTCAAGATTCTTGATACTTTCTTCGTTAAGTACCTTTACGGTACCATCTTTTGCAATTGAGCGAGCCTTTAAAGTAATTACTTCGTCGTCTTCTCTAATGGGCACAAAAACCTTATTGAATTCATCAACGCCATTATCATTGTTAACCCTAATGCGCTTGTGCCGGGTAATGTACATGAAAAAGTCGCCTTCTTCACTTGAAGGGGTGTACTCAAGTATCCTCGTATCCAGCAAAATAATTGCATTATCCGCTGCCTCAGCATCGGTTAACGTGGAAAGGGTTACCAAAGAGTCCCAATCATGCTGGGTATACCCTCCATTAGGTGAAGCATAAACTGATGTGGCAAAAAATGCCGCTAGTAAAATTATTAATGGTTTTCTCATTGTTGCCTTTTAAGGTTTTTTGGTAAGTACAAGTGTTTCTTTGTATGCCTTATTCAATTGAGCTAAAAATTCGTTCCAGTTATCAAACTGGCTTGGCTCAAGCATTAAAGTATTAATATACACACGTTTAGTTTGCTTAACCTTATTACCTAGTTGACTATAGCTTATACTAAACCCAAACAGCTCATCTTTAAATGTAGCTGAAGTGGGCAAATATTCTACTTGATACCCTTCCGGAACATCAATTTCGGTCACTAAGTTATTATCAATTTTGTAGTCGAACTCAAAGCTATAGGTGCGTTTTTCTTTATCTATCGGCTGTGTGTTCAAAATCTTATACATATTAAGACCAATATAATACTTTCCTGCAACCGACTTTACAAAATCGGGTATGGTACACTCGTAATCAATAATTAATGGTAACGAGGCATCCAACGGATCGTTCATGGTAAAATTATCCGTTTTGAATTTATTATTACCCTTGGTAAGTAACGCAGTTACAAAACGCTGGTCATCCGACCTGTCTTTTTTATAATATGCATAGGCAGCATCTACCTTAGGGTAACCTTTCCATATGGCCCTGCCACTTCCTTTTAAATCAGAACTATTAATTACCAAATGAATTGAATCGGTTACTTTATTCACCTCCATGGGCATTACGGGTACTTTCTTTACTACATAATGGTCCTTATCAATGCCAATTAGGGCCTCTTTGCCTTGAATCATATCCGTAGGCAAATCAATAGTTTGATATTTACCTGTAGCATCCAAAAACAAGGTATCACCATCTAGCACCAATGTGGTAATCATGTGGTTGTCCACTATTGGTGTAGGCACCTTTTCGTAAGTATAGGGCTTGCTACGTGTACCAATCCAAGTAATGTGGGCTTCTAGTCCACCAAATCGCAACATTTGGCTCAGCAGGTTGGCCATATCTTTACAGTCACCATACTTTTTAGTACATACGTCAATAGCATTTCGCGGGATAAATCCACCCATCCCATCTTCAAAAGCGATATAGTTGATATTATCTTGCACCCACTTAAATATAGCTACCGCCTTTTCTCGCTCAGTGGTTTTACCCTTAATTACTTCCTCCACTATTGCTTTAAGCTCTGCATCTCCTTCAGGGTTTATTTCTTCAACCAAAGAAGCATACCACGCATATAAATCATCCGTGTTACGAAGTATTGGCTCCTTTTTCCCAGCAAGCGTGGCAGTGGTGATGTGCAAAATAATGTGAGGGTCAAAGTAAGTACGGCTGGGCGCGTTGCCTTCAAATTTTAGCTTTGGCAAGTTTTCTGCGGTCCAAGTGTATAGTTTGTCTCCATTGGCCAACTTACTTTCTTTAAATTTTATTTTATCAGTATTGTCGCCTAACAAAACGTAAGCAACTTCCACCTCAGCCGGAAAGCTAACACTATACTCTGCCTTTAAAACCGGCACAAAATAATTGAAGAAAAAAAGACCTAGCATACGTGGGTCTTTTATCTGCTCGGTATACTCCATTTGAGTAGTTGCACCAGTCATTACACCTGGAAAAAGAAACTCCATCTTTTTATTGTCATCAAAAAAGACACCGCCAGAAGTAGCTGCTTTTACCTGAAAATCAGTAACATCTACCCTTTTACTTCTTTTACCGTTGGGTACTTCGGTAAAAGCACTCAAATCTTCTATTTCAGAAAAACTGGTGTAGTAAATTCGCTCCCTACTTAGGCTCAAATCGTTTGATGTGAGATAATGAGCCCGCTCTTTTACCATGTTTTTTATGTTAAGCGAGTCATCCAAAATGCTGATACTCAAATGTTCAGTCATTTCAAGGTAAACAACATCCTCTTTAGGAAACTGGGTAAGCAATGCTTGATCTTGCGCCCAAATTGAAACTGGAAGGGTAGCAAACAGTATTGCTATTAAATATTTTGCCATATATTCTTTAATCTTCAAAATGTAATGGGCCTTGTTCAGTTAAGATGAACATGATGCCGAAAATAAACATAAACAACCTCTAAACAACAAAACAATGGGTAGTAACAAGCCTCATTGCTCAACAAAACGCTAAAAATACATAGTTAGTGCTAGCTTTCAGGTAAATTATAATTCTTTAACAATGGTTGCTACACCGCCATTGTAAGCCTTTGTGGGTGCATTATTTAAAAATTTACTTTACAGTGTTATGAAATAACCCCAGCATTCTAGTATTTTTGGGCGCTTTAACAAAAGTAAGTACACTAAACTACATTTAACACACTGAACTAGTATTACAAACCTTCTCATTTATGAATGCACAAAATATTCTTTATGTATTACCCGTATTGGGGGTGCTTGTACTCTTGTACACCTTCTTTAAATCTCGTTGGGTTGTTAAGCAAGATGCCGGTGACGCTAACATGGTGGAACTTGCAGGCTATATTGCCGATGGCTCAATGGCTTTCCTCAAGGCCGAATGGAAAATATTGGCGCTATTTGTTATACCTACTACCCTATTGCTTGGTTGGTCTGGCACTTTGGGGCACAACTCACATTGGTTGATTGCCATCGCCTTTATCATTGGTGCCATATCATCAGCTTTTGCTGGTTATATAGGTATGAACATAGCTACCAAAGCAAACGTACGCACTACACAAGCCGCTCGCACTAGCTTAAAGCAAGCCTTAAAGGTTTCGTTTGCAGGTGGTACTGTTATGGGCCTTGGTGTAGCGGGTTTGGCGCTATTGGGCCTTGGCTCATTGTTTATTGTGTTTTACTACAAATTTGTAGTTGACGCAGGCGCAGGTGTAAATGGTGATGAAATGGCTACTGCCCTTGAGGTATTGGCTGGTTTCTCATTAGGTGCTGAAAGTATTGCTTTGTTTGCCCGTGTAGGTGGTGGTATCTATACCAAAGCTGCTGACGTAGGCGCTGACCTGGTAGGGAAAGTTGAAGCAGGTATCCCAGAGGATGACATTCGCAACCCGGCTACCATTGCCGATAACGTAGGTGATAACGTAGGTGACGTAGCTGGTATGGGTGCCGATTTGTTTGGTTCATACATTGCCACCATTTTGGCTACCATGATTTTGGGCCGCGAAATTGTTTCTGATGATAATTTTGGTGGCATTGCACCGGTGCTATTGCCAATGCTGATTGGTGGTATGGGCTTGGTATTCTCTATAGTTGGTGCATTGTTGGTTACCATTAAAGATGAGAAGAGTGATGTACAAAGAGCTTTGAACATTGGCAACTGGAGCTCGGTAATACTTACCGTAATTGGCTCATACTTCTTAATCCATTGGTTGTTACCAACAGGCGACATGCAAATGGGTCGTTTAAATTCAAATCCTTTTACTGCTAATGGTGTATTCTTTGCTGTATTGGTTGGCTTGGTTGTGGGCACATTAATGAGCATTATTACTGAGTATTACACTGCTATGGGCAAGCGTCCTGTTAACTCTATTATTAAGGGTTCATCAACTGGTCACGCTACCAATATCATCAGTGGCCTATCAGTAGGTATGGAGTCAACCGTATTACCAATTTTGGTATTGGCTGCTGGTATTATTTTCTCTTACGCTTTTGCTGGCCTTTATGGCGTAGCAATTGCTGCTGCCGGTATGATGGCTACTACTGCTATGCAGTTGGCTATTGATGCCTTTGGCCCTATTGCCGATAACGCTGGTGGTATTGCCGAAATGAGTGGTTTGCCTAAAGAAGTACGTGAGCGCACCGATAACTTGGATGCAGTAGGTAACACTACCGCTGCTACTGGTAAAGGTTTCGCTATTGCTTCTGCTGCGCTAACATCATTGGCGTTGTTTGCTGCATTTGTAGGTGTTTCTGGTATTACTGCTATCGATATTTTCAAAGCCCCTGTATTGGCTGCTTTGTTTATCGGTGCTATGATACCGTTTATCTTCTCTGCATTGACCATTGCTGCTGTAGGCCGCGCTGCCATGAAAATGGTTGAAGAGGTTCGTCGCCAGTTCCGCGAAATACCGGGCATTATGGAGTACAAGGCTAAGCCTGAGTACGAAAAATGCGTAGCTATATCTACTGAAGCCTCCATCCGTGAAATGATTGCCCCTGGCTTGATTGCCTTAATTACTCCTCTAATTGTTGGTTTTGGCTGGCAAAACAGCTGGGTAGCTGGCGTATCGGCTCCTGAAGTGTTGGGCGGCCTGTTGGCCGGTGTTACAGTATCGGGTGTTTTGATGGCCATGTTCCAATCAAACGCAGGTGGCGCTTGGGATAATGCCAAAAAATCATTTGAGAAAGGTGTTTTAATTAATGGTGTTATGACTTACAAAGGCTCTGACGCACATAAAGCATCTGTAACTGGAGATACTGTTGGCGATCCATTTAAAGACACTTCTGGCCCATCAATGAACATCTTGATTAAATTGATGTCAATTGTAGCACTTATCATTGCCCCTCACATTGCAATTATACCAGAAATTGGCCATGCAGGTATTGAAGACGCTAAAATTGAAGTTACCGTATCAGCAACTACCGAAAAAGTAGCTGACGATACCGTTGAGTTGACAGTAGCAGAATAATTGAAAAGTATCACAATTTTATAACAACAACGGCTGTTTCTGTATTGAAGCGGCCGTTGTTGTTTTATGGCAAGGTATTTGGGCTAAATGAACAATTACAACCATAATAGTATTTACCTTATGAAACTGATACTTACTAAAATGAAACGTATTTGGATTTTGCTCGCCTTACCTTTATTTATCTTCGCATCTTGCAATAGCACTAAAGTGGAGAGCCTGCCTGAAATAACCGTTTATGAGCATAACGCTAAATACACCGCAACCGATACCAGCAAAGGCAAATATAAAGTAGAAAAAACAGATGCCGAGTGGAAGCAAATACTTACACCCGAGCAGTACCAAGTGCTGCGAAATAAAGGTACTGAGCGCCCACATACTGGCGAATATGATGAGCATTTTGAAAAAGGATACTACATCTGTGTAGCATGCAGCAGCAAATTGTTTAGCTCAAATACTAAGTTTGACGCGCACTGTGGTTGGCCAAGTTTCTTTGCCCCTGAAGACAGCGCCGCAATTGAGTATGTGATGGACTACACCCACGGCATGGTTCGCACGGAAGTGTTGTGCGCAAATTGTGGTGGTCACCTTGGCCACGTGTTTGAAGATGGACCAAAACCAACGGGCCAGCGTTATTGCATTAATTCTGTTTCGTTGGGGTTTATAAAGGAGGGTACCAATGTCGATTCAACTAAAACAGAAGGTGGAAACTAGCCTGGCTTAGAGTTAAATTTTGTTATCAAATATTGACAATAGCTATCATTCCTTCACATCTATTCTTTTTGTCACTTTCTTTGTTTGCTAATTGGCAAAACAGTTTTACTATTTCACTAGCGCCATTTAACTATATTTGTAAATCCGCAAAAGGATTAATGACAAAGCGTTTATAGAGTCTATGAAAATTATGGCACACTTATTTGCACTCACTTTTTTTGCCCTATTTGGCTGTGGCACGGATACTGAAAATGGTACCAATAATACTGAAGAGATAAAGGTTGAGCCTGTATATGAGCAGTTTGAACAAAAAGATGGTTATGAAATCAAGGTTAAGATCAATAACCTTAAGGATACTACCATCTATCTGGCTTTTTACCTGGGTGATAAAACTTACATGAAAGACACCACCCAGCTAGATGCCAACGGAGAGGGTGTATTTAAATCAGATAGTAGCTTGCCTCAAGGGATTTACTTAGTGGTGCTGCCGCGAAAAACATACTTTGATGTGGTTGTTGGCGAAAACCAACATTTTTATGTAGAGAATGATACCGCTCCAGCAGACTTTATTAAAAACTTTAAAACCGTGGGTAGCTTAGAAAATCAGATTTTCTATGATGATATACTTTTCATAGCCGAGCGTGGTAAAAAACGGGAGGAGATAAACAAACAAATAAAGGACCTAGAGGAAAAGAAAAAAGAGAAGGAAGTTGAAAAACTTAAAGAACAGCTTAAAACCCTAGATGACGAGGTAAAGCAGAACCGTAAAATGCTTCAACAGAAATACCCTGGTACTTTGTTTGCCAAGTTGCTTAAGATGATGGAGGAAGTTCCAACCCCGGAGTCGCCTAAGAAAGAAAACGGCGAATTGGTTGATTCAAACTTTGCTTATAACTTTTACAAGAGCCATTATTTTGACAATTATGACTTGGCTGATCCTCGTATGTTGCGTACCCCAATATTGCACAATAAGGTAATTTACTACCTTGATAAAGTTTGTGTGCAGCATTATGATACCATTATTGATGCTGTTGAGTATGTTATACAAGCCTCAAAACCCGACGAAGAGACCTACAAATATTGGGTAATTTCTTTACTTAACAAATACGCCAATACCAATATTATGGGCCACGAAGCAGTATATGTGCACATTGCAGAGAAATATTACAGTGGCGACCAAGCTTATTGGTTGGATAAGGGTGATAAGTTTCGCATAAAAGACCGTGCGGCCAAAATGAAACCTACGCTTATTGATAAGCAAGCACCGGCGCTGGTGCTGAAAGATGTAAACGGTAAAATGGTAAACCTGTACTCAATTGATGCAGATTATGTTTTGTTGATGTTCTATGACCCAGATTGCGGACATTGCAAAAAAGAAACACCATTGTTTAAAGCTGCCTATGATAGCTTAAAAACAATATACAACATCAAAGCTGTTGCGGTAAGCATTACCAAGGAAACCGAGAAATGGAAAAAATTTATCAAAGAGTTTGGTATAGAAGATTGGTATAACATTGCCGACTTGGAGCATGTCAATCCTTTCCGTGAGATTTATGATATACAAAGCACCCCTCGCCTATTTTTGCTGGATAAAGACAAGTTTATTAGAGGTAAGCGTTTTGGACCTGAGCAGCTATCTGATTTGTTAAAATCGCTTGAGCGGATGAAAAATCAAAATAAAGAAGATAAGTGATAGGTGTTAAGTTATTCTAATAGCCCCCTTGGCTATACTCCTATTTAGAATTATTGTCTTACTTTTGATTTCCATTTTAAAAGAAACAAACAAACTACCTTGAGCAATCGGCTGGTTCTTATTCCAACCTACAATGAAAAGGAAAACATCGAAAAGATGATACACAAGGTATTTTCTTTACAGATGCTGTTTCATATACTCATTATAGATGATAGATCGCCGGATGGTACAGCTCAAATAGTAAACGACCTTATGCTTCAGTATCCGGGGAGGCTTTTTATTGAAGAGCGTACTGGCAAGCTTGGTTTAGGTACTGCTTATATTCATGGGTTCCGTTGGGCGTTATCACGCCATTATGAATACATCTTTGAAATGGATGCAGACTTTTCCCATAACCCTGAGGACCTTATAAGGTTATATGAGGCATGCCATAGCGGTGGTGGCGATCTTTCTGTAGGCTCGCGGTATACCAAAGGTGGAAAAGTAAAGAATTGGCCATGGGATCGCATTATGCTATCTTATGGAGCGTCTCTTTATGTGCGCCTAATTACATGGTTGCCATGCAAAGATGGCACGGCAGGCTTTGTTTGTTATCGCCGCATTGTTTTGCAAACGATGGACCTTTCTCGCATCCGTTTTATTGGCTACGCTTTTCAGATAGAAATGAAGTTTACCGCCTGGAAGCACGGATTTAAGATAAAAGAAGTGCCCATTACTTTCATTGATCGTGTTGAAGGTATCTCGAAGATGAGCACCAATATTATCAAAGAAGCTATTTTTGGTGTACTAAGCCTTCAATGGGAGAGTTTTACAAGAAAGTATGCCAAGCCTAAGCGTTAAAACATTTACCACTTTCTGCCGCAAGAAATTCAAACAACTCAATATCATATCTAATCAAACAGGCCAATAGTTATGCTTGATAGAACGTTTTGTGATTTGCTTGAACATATAATTCAAAGGCAGTTGAAATTCTCTTCTGCCGAAGCCGTTAAAGGTTTTTGGTGCGATGGTGTCTTACTTCCAACTTTAGAATACGAATACTCCCCAAAATTTGTCAATGATAATAGGGAAATCACTTTAACCGCTTTTGTTGGTAGAAGCGGACAAGGTAAATACACGATTAAATTAATGTTTGGTAATCAAGCATTAAGTAGATATGCCAGAGGTTTGGATATTTCCAATTGCATTCCTGATTTCCAAGAAGATGGCATGTTTGAAATCAACCCATCTTCAAAAGAAATTTTGATACAGCTATTATAGCATATCGCTCCTGTCGCATTGGCGCTTTACCATCTTTACCAATTCGTACCAAATTACCACCATAAAGCCTATCAGCAGACCAATGCCCATTTGCGGCGCATTTAACGGCTCAAACTTAAAGAAGCGAGCAAGTGGCGGCACGTAGAGCAATAAGCCTGTAATAGCGACCGTAATGCCTATAATTAGCAGCACAAGGTTGTTCTTATACCTCATGGTTCTTAAAATAGAATAGTAAAACGAGCGATTAACCAGCGTTAATACAATATTGGCTGCAATAAGCACCGTAAAAACCATGGTACGGGTTAGGTCTTCATTATACCCCATATACACAGCATATTGATAGATGACCAAGGTACCTACGGTTATGACTAAGCCTTGCACAATGCTGGTGGCAAGCTCATTACATTTAAAAAACGAAGTGTTATACAGTCGAGGCTTTTGCAACATGGCATTGCCTTCAATTGGCTCGTTTTCATAAATAACTGAGCAGGTTGGCCCCATTATCAGCTCAAGGAAAATTACATGTACTGGCGTGAAAATATTGGGGTACAGCCAACCTAAAGCCAATGGCACAAACACCGTAAGGATAATGGGTATATGGATGGATATGATATACCTTATGGCCTTTTTTAGGTTGGTATAAATACGCCTTCCCATGGCAATGGCATCCAGCATTTGCGATAGGTCGTCTTCGGTGAGTATTAACGATGCGGCTTGTTTGGCTATCTCGGTACCCTTTTTGCCCATGGCAATGCCAATATGCGCCGCTTTAAGCGCTGGACCATCATTAACGCCATCGCCGGTCATGGCCACTATTTCGTTATTGGCTTTCAGTGCGTTTATTATCCTCAGCTTGGCTTCAGGGAACATACGAGTATACATATTAGTATCCCGCACCCGCTCTTGCAGCTCAATATCGTTTAGCTGCATTAACTCATCGCCGCTGATGGCT
>JAGYJT010000004.1 GCA_018401955.1 Chitinophagales bacterium
TGGCCTATGCGGTTATTTAATTCATAACCAAATTTAATACCTAAACCCAGTACAAGGGCAAACAGAAAAGGCATTAAGAACGAGTACTTCCGATCCATAATATTACTTAAGAGTAACTGCAAAAATAGGCAATAATGGGCAATGAAACTTGTTACGGGTTGTGAGTTGCGAGTTATGGGTTTATTATAAAAACCAAGTGCGGGTATATGGTGAATCAATGTTTAAAATTCAACCCTGAAACTCGTAACCCGTAACTCACAACTACAATCTAAAAACCTTATTTTTACCATTCACAAGGTTTTCAAAATCTTCAATGATACTAATAGCAGATAGCGGTTCTACCAAAACCAGTTGGATACTACAAGCAGCAGGGCATAAGCCCCAACAGATAGGCACCAGTGGCATCAATCCATTTTACCAGCCAAAAGGCAGTATAGTTAACATTTTAAATACTGAATTGTTGCCGAGCATTAACGGCCACGGCCAGCCTGAGGCGGTATATTTTTATGGTGCTGGCTGTTCGCAAGAAGATAAGATAATGGTGCTGGTGGATAGCCTTCGTGAGGTATTTGCTAAAGCGCACATTGAGGTAGACCATGATATGATGGGTGCTGCCCGTGCCCTTTGCGGCAAAGAGGCCGGCATAGCGTGTATATTGGGCACTGGCTCTAACTCTTGTTTGTTTGATGGTGTAAACATCATTGATAATGTGCCGTCATTGGGCTTTATAATTGGTGATGAAGGCGGTGGTGGTTACATTGGCCGAAAGCTGCTGCAAAGCTATTTTTATCGCGAGCTGCCCGACGACCTCAGGGTAATGTTGGAGGCCAAGTTTGACATGGAGCGCTCAACGGTATTGAACCAAATATACGGTAAAGAAACCCCTAGTAAATATGTGGCCGAGTTTGCCGGTTTCCTTACCGAAAACAATACGCATCCATACGTGCATACGCTTTTGTACAAAAGCTTTATGGAGTTTCTTACACGGCATGTGCTTAAGTATGAAAACTTTGGCAACCTACCCATTCACTTTACGGGCTCAATAGCACATTTTAACAAAGATATTTTGCTGGAAGCCATGGATAGCTTGGTGTTAAAGCCCGGTAAATTTATACGCGAACCTATTGAGGGGTTGGCAGAATACCATGCAAAGAAGTAAGTATGGAGAAGTTTACCGAAAAGACTTCGCAATACCGCCACTTGGAGCAGCAAAGCACCGAGCAACTGCTTACTTGGATAAACGACGAAGACCAAAAAGTACCTGCCGCCATTCGCCCATTGATACCGCAAATAGCCGCCTTGGTTGATGCCATTGCCGATAGGTTGATGGCCGGTGGCCGCTTGTTTTATATAGGTGCCGGTACTAGTGGCCGCTTGGGTATAGTTGATGCTAGCGAGTGCCCCCCAACTTTTGGCGTGCCGCATGGCTTGGTAAATGGATTGATTGCTGGTGGCGATGATGCCATACGTAAGGCGGTAGAGTTTGCCGAAGACAACACTACCCAAGGTTGGGAAGACCTAAAAGTACACGACATAACCCCCAAGGATGTAGTAGTTGGCATAGCCGCTTCGGGAGGAACGCCTTATGTGGTTGGGGCTTTAAAGCGTTGCCGAGAAGAGGGTATATTAACGGCCAGCATTACTTGCAACCCCGGTAGCCCCGTGGCCCAGCAAGCCGACCATGCCATTGAGGTGGTGGTAGGCCCTGAGTTTGTAACCGGTAGCACTCGTATGAAGGCCGGTACCGCCCAAAAACTGGTGCTTAACATGATAAGCACCAGCGTAATGATTCGCTTGGGCCGTGTGCAGGATAACAAGATGGTAGACATGCAGCTAAGCAACGATAAACTCGTTGACCGCGGCACCCGCATGGTAATGGAACAGTTGGACATACCCTACGACATGGCCAAAGCGTTGTTGTTGGAGCATGGCAGTGTGCGGAATGCAGTGGGTGCATATAAACGCAAGATGTAATTGCACTATATTTTCCCTTTTTTGGTTACATTTGGATATGGATTGGAGAGAACATATCGTTTCCGATAAAGGAGTTTTGTTAGGGAAGCCTGTGATAAAGGGCACTCGCATATCTGTTGAGTTAATCTTGGAGCTAATGGCCCAAGGTTGGACAGAAGAGCAGATTTTAGATAGCTATCCATCCATTAATGCAACACATCTCTCTGTAGTAAGAAGTTATCCTCAATAAAGTAATTGTCGCTCATTCTTTGTGTAATACCTTTGTGAACTTTGTGGTTAAAACACACCTCCCATGTTAATAACACTTTGCGTTCTTTGCGCCTTTAACTTTGCGCACGTTGCGGTTAAATCCGCACCACAAATTATTACAACTAGCAAAGTGAACTACCCACGCTCCCTATTTGTATTGTAACAAGACATTTAGCCCCGAAGGAATAATATATGCACGAACTGGAGCCTTTTTATAACTGGAAAGACTTGTATGAAGCCGCCAAAGACCGGCGCTCACCTTTCTATGGTGCCGAGCCTGATTTTAGCCAAATCAACAACTCGGTGTACAACTACGTGTTGCACCCGGAGTGGGATTACTTTGGCTCGGGTACGTTGTACCTAAAGGTGCTGTTTGCCGATTACGATGAGCACTTTGCCATCATTGAGTTTATTGGTGAATGGAATGACTGCATTGATAATGACATCATGTTCTTGAAGCGTGATGTGATTGATAAGATGATTAAACAAGGCATTCACAACTTTATATTGGTTGGCGAAAACGTGCTCATTTACCATGCCAGCGACGACTGCTACTACGAAGAGTGGTATGAGGATATTGCCGATGAGGGCGGCTGGATAGCGGCCGTGAACTTCACGCCCCACGTAGAGGCTGACATGCGCCAAGCCCGCCTGCACCACTACATCAACTTCAATGAGCTACTAAGTGATGTGCAATGGCGCAAGCTCAAACCCAAAGCCCTTTACGCTTTGGTGGATAATTTGATTATGAAGGCGCTGATGTAGTACTGACATAGTATGTAAGCCCCTCTCCCAAGCCTGCCCTGAGCCTGTCGAATGGGGGAGAGGTTGGGCGAGGGGCGGAAGCCAGCATGTCATCCTGAGCCTGTCGAAGGGTGCGCGCGTGGGCTGTTGGGGTAAGTACTGCTCTCTAAAATCGGAGCATACGGCATTTCAACGAAAGGGTATTAGCCCTAGTCTCGGGATTCACTACACGTCCATGTCCCACCTACGCATCCTTCGCGAAAAGCTTCGGATACTGCGGCGGGTTTGCAATCGCGCGCGCCAAAACCCTCACCTAGCCTCTCCCAAAGGGAGAGGGACTACCGTATTGCGTTTCAATCCCCAATCACCAACTTCCCAAACTGCACTTGCCCGTTGTGGGCGGTGATTTGGTAGAGATAGATGCCTTTGGCAAAATCGAGGGGAAAGGTGGTTTTGTCGTGCTCGAGGGGGTATTCTAGTACCTGCTGTCCCAAAAGATTGAACAAACGGAAAGTATAACCGTCCGCACCTTGCGGCACTTCAACGGTAAGCAACCCATTGGTGGGGTTGGGGTATAGCTTGGCTTGCAGGGTTGGGGTTTCAGTGATGCCCGTGCACGTCTCCACTTTCACGTACACGCTATCCGTGTTTACGGCGCAACTGGTGGCCGTGGTATCGGTGGCGGTGAGGTAGTACCACGTGCTTTGGGCAGGGTTGGCCGTGGGCTGGGCAGTGTTGGCGGCACTAAGGCCTGTTGCGGGCTGCCACAGGTAGATTACATTGGGCACGGGCGGTGCGCCTATTGTTATACCTGTGCTATTGGTATTGCTGCACAGCACGGTATCTTTGCCCGCATTAGCAAGGAACACCCCCTCGGGGCCGAGGTTGTAGTTGGGGAAGTTGGGCAGGCCAATGTTAGGAAGAGAATAACTGGGTAAACTAAAATGATAGTTAACTAAAGATGGATTGATGCTTCCAGGATTTTGTATAGCACTAAAATGCCTTTTATATTGATCAATCAATAAAGAGTCAAATCCTGCATACCAATGGCTCACCCACATATTACCATCAGGCGCAACCTCGATTTGAGACAAAAAATCGCTTGATATATTTGCCTGATATATCGGAGGTAATTCAATAATTGAGTCCGGTGTCCAATAAAAATGTTTTATCCCACCTCCCCATGAAGTGTTGTCATAATTGGTGTATGTGACATAAATATGTTTGTTGACTTCCGCAGTTGAATATACATATTGGTTTGCCGGAAGGAATAAATTTAACGTATCCCAAGCTACTATCTCTCCAGTGCACCTATCAAACTTGTCAATATATACGACATTATCTCCTGTGACAGCGTCCAATAGGTAATTACCGTTTCTGAAAGGAACCAGCTCACCGGCAAAACTATAAAAATGGGTATGGTTATTTACTGACGTTTCCAGATGCAGACTGACACCATTTTTTGTAACATCAAACACAAAGTATTTATTTGATGTACTATCCTGGGTTGATTTTTTTTGGCCGTGCACAATTAGCCACCAATTTAATGCATCAGAGTTTTTTACCAAAGCTATTGATTCCTCTACCGTTTCGTTTGAAAGCAGTACGTTTTTTTTAGCCACACTCCATTTGTTATCTTGGCCCTTTACAATCAATGAGTAATATAGCTTAAGGCACGTAAAATAGTCACAGCTTGTTGTATAGCTACCTAAATGAAATAAGAAGATACTATCATTTGTCTCTGGTACAGGTAAAAAAACAGCACCATTAGTGGCAGAAAAATTAACATTGACCCCATTGCCGTTAGCTATTATATTATGGTTTCCGTCCCTTATATCAGTTTGCATCCAACTATAGTTACGATTGTAGGAAATGTATAGTTGCAGATTTCCAGCAGAATCAGAAATTGAAGCATTAGCCTCAGCATTTTTAGAAATGCCTTTAAATGCAATTGGATTTTGAGAATTTCTAAAATCAATACCCACACTATCGCCAAAAACCCAATTGGCATCATGCTTCAATTGCCCGAAGCACACCGCCACGCTCATCGAAAATAGGATTATCAAAATGCCTTTCATATCCTAAAGATATATAAAAGGTTTGTAAAGTTGCTTGGCTGGTGTGGCGCATGTCCAACTTTCATGGGCTACACGCAAACTTTAACCATATCCGTCCCACTTTTTTCAAATTCGCCCGTCATTTTTGGGGCAAATGCCCTAACTTTGCGCCAGTTTATTTGAACCGTTCTGACCACCCTTCCGCATAGCGGACAACAGCTTACAGCATTATGCCCAAAGACACCAGTATCAAGTCAGTACTCATTATAGGCAGTGGCCCCATTATTATCGGTCAAGCTTGTGAGTTCGATTATTCAGGTACCCAAGCGTCCCGCTCCCTTCGCGAAGAAGGCATTGAGGTAAGCCTCATCAACAGCAACCCAGCCACCATTATGACCGACCCGCTTACGGCCGACCATATATACTTGTGGCCGCTTACGGTGCAGAGCCTGGAGAAGATACTGAAAGAGCGCCAAATTGATGCCGTGCTGCCTACCATGGGCGGCCAAACGGCCCTTAACTTATACAAAGAAGCCAGCGAAATAGGCCTTTGGGACGAATACAACGTGCGCTCAATTGGCGTGGATATGGATGCCGTGGAGCGCGCCGAAAACCGCGAAACCTTCCGTAAGATGATGATTGATATGGGTATTGGCGTTGCTACCAGCAAAATTGCCAACTCATTTTTGGAGGGTAAAGAAATAGCACAAGAAATTGGCTACCCATTGGTTATACGCCCTAGTTACACGCTGGGTGGTTACGGCGGTGGCTTTGTACATAATAAAGAGGAGCTTGACGAAAAACTATCGCGCGGCCTAAACGCATCGCCTACGCACGAGGTATTGGTAGAGCAAGCCGTAATCGGTTGGAAAGAGTTTGAGTTGGAGCTGTTGCGCGACAGCAACGACAATATCGTGATTATCTGTACCGTGGAGAATTTTGACCCGATGGGCATCCACACGGGCGATAGTATTACAGTAGCCCCGGCCATGACCTTGAGCGATGCCACTTACCAGCGCATGCGCACATTGGCACAGCGCATTATGCGCGCCATGGGCAAGTTTGCGGGCGGTTGCAACGTACAGTTTGCCATCAACCCCGAAACAGAAGAAATTATTGCCGTGGAAATAAACCCACGTGTGAGCCGCTCTTCGGCATTGGCCAGTAAGGCAACGGGTTATCCCATTGCGAAGATAGCCGCTAAGTTGGCCATTGGTTACAACTTGGATGAGCTGCAAAACCAGATTACTAAAACCACTTCGGCAATGTTTGAGCCGGCGCTGGATTATGTAATCGTAAAAGTACCGCGCTGGAACTTCGATAAGTTTAAAGGCGCCGATACTACTTTGGGTCTGCAAATGAAATCGGTGGGCGAGGTAATGGCCATAGGCCGTAGCTTTATCGAGGCCCTGCAGAAGGCTTGCCAGAGCTTGGAGAACAACCGCTTGGGCTTAGGTGCCGACCAAAAAATGTGGACCCGCTTGGAGGACATAGTTGCCGGATTGGAAAAAGCCAGCGACAACCGTTTGTTCTTGATTAAGGATGCCTTGAGCATGGGCGTGCCGGTAAAAACCATTGTGAACATTACCAAAATAGACCGTTGGTTTATACTGCAAATACAAAAGCTGGTAGAAATTGAGGTAGAAATAAGCAAGCACAATAGCTTAGCCACGCTACCTAAGGAGCTATTGGTTCGGGCTAAGCAAATGGGCTACAGCGATGGCCAGTTGTCGTTTTTGCTGCGTAATGTTAGTGAAGACGAGATATACGAGCACCGCTACAAATTGGGCATTAAGCGCGTGTATAAAATGGTGGATACTTGCTCTGCCGAGTTTGAAGCCAAAACGCCATACTACTACAGTACCTTCGACCAAGAGAACGAAAGCCCTGTAAGCGACAAGAAGAAAGTGATAGTGCTAGGCAGCGGCCCTAACCGCATTGGCCAAGGCATTGAGTTTGATTACTGCTGCGTACACGGTGTGTTGGCCTTGAAAGAACTTGGCTACGAAACGATAATGATGAACTGCAACCCAGAGACGGTATCAACGGACTTTGACATTGCAGACAAACTATACTTTGAGCCGGTGTTTTGGGAGCATTTGCGCGAACTGATTGACCACGAGAAACCGGAAGGCGTAGTGGTGCAGTTGGGTGGCCAAACAGCTTTGAAACTTGCGGAGAAGTTACATGAGCACGGCATTAAAATTATTGGTACCAGCTACCACAACATGGATCTTGCCGAAGACCGAGGTTTGTTTAGCGACAAGTTGAAAGAGCTTGATATACCTTACCCACGCTACGGTGTGGCCAATACTGTTGAGGATGCCATTGCCGTAGCCAAAGAAGTTGGTTTCCCGGTGTTGGTGCGCCCTAGTTACGTATTGGGTGGTCAGCGCATGAGTATCGTTATCAACGATGAGGAACTGGAGCGTGATGTATTGAAGTTGTTGAAGCACTTACCAGGCAACCGTATATTGATTGACCATTTCCTTGACCGTGCCATGGAAGCCGAGATTGACGCTATTTGCGATGGCGACGAGGTGCACATTATGGGCATTATGGAGCACATTGAGCCGGCAGGCATACACTCAGGCGATAGTAGTGCGGTGTTGCCACCGTTTAATTTGGCCGATGAGGTGGTTGAGAAAATGAAGGAGTATACCGAGAAGATAGCCAAAGCATTGGATATCCGCGGATTGATAAACATACAGTTTGCCATTAAAGGCACCGAGGTATACGTTATCGAGGCCAACCCTCGCGCTAGCCGCACCACGCCGTTTATTGCCAAGGCTTACCAAGTACCTTACCTTAACATTGCCACCAAAGTAATGATTGGTGCCAACAAGATAAAGGACTTTACCATCGAGCCGAAGCTGACTGGATACGCCATTAAAGAGCCTGTGTTCTCGTTCAACAAGTTCCCGGAGATAACCAAGGAGCTAGGCCCAGAGATGAAATCAACGGGTGAGGCCATCAGGTTTATTACCGATACCAAAGACGAGTACTTCCGTAAGTTGTACAGCGAAAAGTCGATGTATTTGAGCAAATAAAGTGAAGGTACGATTTACGAAGTACGGGGTACGATTGCAATAAAATCATTCCTCAATCGTAATTCGTATATCGTACCTCGTACATTTTATACCCGTAACTATAGTCATTGAAAGTAGTCCTTACCATAATCATTGTTATACTGATACTGCGCATCTTGGCGCGGTACAATATGCAGCGTATGCAAGAGCGCATGCGTGAGCAGGAGCGTATACGCTACGACCAATTGCATCAGCAACAGCAGCGCCAAAACCAGCCCGACATTACCGTCACCAAAAAGCCTAAAAAGGATGACGGTGACTATATTGATTACGAGGAGGTGAAGTAGGGGTTGTCAGTCCATGGTCCATGGTCGATAGTCCATGGCAATAAATATTCACGCTGCAATAATCGTACTAACACCCACACAGTTGGGTACGATTATGGGCTTGTTATCAATGATACAGCCTTCGTCGAGGTGTACATCCCGCAATATACTTACGCGAAGAAATCTCCTGATTTTGGTTGACTGTGAAAGAATATGCCTTCGTATTTTACGAAATAAGGATTTTTCAAAATGGTGCTGCAACGACCAAGTAAGGAAAGAAATATCCATTTCCAAAATGTTGCTAACCTGAAAGCCATCGAGTTTCAAAAACGTCCTATTTATTCGAAAATAAGTAAATTGAAAAATAGGGTTCTGAGAAAACCTTAAGTGCAAATGTTCCAGCGACACCTCTACTTCTATCAACCCGTATGAAGTGGTAGAATCGATACTAATTATCTGTATTAGGCTATCGTAATTGGCTTGAGTATTGTATAAAGCCGTTGCATCAAATATCCTGTCGTGGTATAGTTGATTGGTGAGCAATATATCTAGAAAGATGTCTTTCTTGATTTCGGAGATGCTTTTGGCCTTGAGAGGTGCATAACTAAACATCATTACCATTGCTGTAAAGAACCCAATGCTTTTCATCGCTTTTTTACAACTAAAAACAAAAGGGTAACAGCTACAACTACTAAGTCACGTAAATTATCTGCACAATATATTTATAATCTCAAAGGTGCTGCCTAGCATTTAACTTCAGGTAAATTACATTAAGCGTCCGCTCCACGCCCCATGGTCGATACTCGTTGGTCGATGGAAAACAATTTGGTATAACTTTTATCGTTATATTAGGGTATGCAAAAGGGTTTAAGCATTGTTTCCATCTTGGTTTTTATTCTAGGTGTTGGCCTAGTTGGCTGCCGTACTGACCAATTGCCAGGGTATCAAATTATTTATACGGTTGGTAATGAGGGGTTGTATTTGCATAAGACTGCTTCGGATACCACTATCTTGCTTGCCGAGTTGAAGGGAAACCTTATCGATGGCTCACTGTCATTTATTAATGATTCAATGGTAATGGTAGGATATATTGTACCATATGAAAACTGGCCCCTTCGTATTAAAAACCTTAGCTCTTTGTTCGATACTTCTACCAACGTTGATACGATGGCTAAGTATCAATCAGAGTTTTCAGGCAAAAACCTCATGAAGTTTGAAGAGTTTTTGGCTATTGATGTTAAGCAGCATAAACAGTGGGTAGATCATACCATTTACTATAATCTTGAAAACGATACATTAAAAGTTGTCACCACTACTTTTACACCAGCAGGTGAAATACTGGCCGAAAAGGATAGCTCTATTGAATGTAGAAGCTGGAGTTATTCAGGTGGACTTATAAAATTTTGTGATGATCAAGGACGTTTCTATTCAGAGTCAGCTTGGGTAGATGGATTGCAAGCCTTTACAAGCCAAGGTGATGTTTACCTTCGAGAAGCAGATACAACAAGACTTTTAATAAAATCGGATATTGGCTTCGACCCTAAGTTTGGCAGCGGTTATTATGAGCCTACGCTGTCCAATGATGGTAAGAAAGTTTTGGTACGTTATCTACCAGGTTTTTTACGGCCAGGCAGTTGCATAATGGAGGTGGATATTGCTACTGGAGAAAAACAGGTAGTTGTATATGGGGATTATCGAAACCCATTGTACGCACCCGATGGCCAATACATACTCTTAAAGCACCAAAAAGGCGAGCTGTATTTAATGGATATTGAAACCCAAAAACTGACCTTTGTTGATGAGGTTGGGATGTTTATAGTTAAATAGCTGTGGTGCACATAGCTCTTTGTAGGCTTCGCCTGCGAAGGACTTGCTTTAAGCCGTTGTGCCTCGTGCTTGCCACACCATCAACCCCACCAACGAAACTGTTAACCAGCCATGAAAAGCCAAGGCTGTAGCACCGCCACCGCCGCAAATGATTTGGGTAATGCCTATGCCTGCGTGGTATAGGGCCAATACCGTAAAGCCAGCCAATTGGGTTTGGCGTTGCTTAAGGAAGATGAGCATAAAACTATAAATACCTATAACGGTTGCCCCCACAGCAAACGAGCCAGCCAGGCTGATAATATCATCGCTTGGGTTGTCGAAAAATGTCTCTGGGCTAAACGACATTAAGTAGCCTGCCGCCAACTCCGCCCCACCACTCATTACCAGCACCAGTATTCGGTAAATGTTTATTGCTTTCTGCACATAGGTTGTTTATAAAAGAAAGATACCAAACAATCTTGATGTGGTAAAAAAATATTTTAAGGTATCAGTTTTGAACAATGAAATATCTTTTACTAAAGTGCCTACTTTGGGTATGTTTCAGATACAACTAATGTAGCAGTAGCCTAACTTTACACACGCAAAAAACATCCTCTAATGATCAGTCAATTCAATTTTCCTACCGTTATCCGTTTTGGTGCCGGTGCCGTGGCCGAGTTGGGCCCATATTTGGTTTCGCAAGGCCTTAAGCGCCCACTGGTTTCAACTGACCCTGTGGTGGCGGGCTTGCCTTTCTTTGCTAAAATATTGGCACAATTGAAAGAGCAGGGCATTACGCCAGTGGTGTTTAAAGACATCCACAAAAACCCAGTAAAGAGCGATGTATTGGCTGGTGGCGATGTTTATGACCAGGAGCAATGCGATAGTATTGTAGGTATTGGCGGTGGTGCGGCTTTAGACGTGTCTCGTGCCATTGCTTTGCGCATCAATCACCGCGAAGACTTATTTGTGTACGACGATTTGATTGGCGGCGATGTATATGTAACCAACCCAGTGCCGCACTTTGTTACCATACCTACTACCAGTGGCACGGGCAGCGAAGTGGGCCGCAGTGCCATCATTAGTGAAGACGATACCCACCGCAAGCGTATTTTGTTTGCACCATCGTTGTTGGCCAAGCGTGTGTTTGCCGACCCTGAGTTGACTTACGACCTACCCCCAGCAGTAACTGCCGCCACAGGCATGGATGCGCTTACGCACAACATGGAAGCCTATTTGGCCAAAAACTATCATCCTATGGCAGATGGTATTGCTTTGGAGGGTATTAAATTGATTGCAAACTCATTGGTGCGTGCCGTAAAACAACCTGACCCACAGAGCCGTGCCGATATGATGTTGGCATCTCTCATGGGGGCAGTTGCGTTTCAAAAAGGCTTAGGTGTAGTGCACTCTTTGGCACACCCGCTGTCAACGTTATTGGATATGCACCATGGCCTGGCCAATGCTTTGATGATACCTTACGGTATGGAGTTTAACCTAGCTGGCCAAGAAGACCGTTTTGCTGAAATGGCAAAAGCACTAGGCCTGGAAAGCTATACTGGTGAAGCGGTGATTGACCACTTATTTAATTTGAACGAAATAGTGGGCATACCACGTAAACTAAGCAGCCAAGGTGTGAAGCCTGAACACTTGGAGCAGTTGGCTGATTTGGCGTTGGCCGATTTTTGTCACCCAAACAACCCTAAACCCGTTACTCGCGAAGACTTCTTGAACATGTACGAGCAAGCGCTTTGATAGATGACAAATGTCAGATATGAAATAAGAGATAAGAAATGGTAAAAAATAGAAAACGGCAATATCCTAAGGTGTTGCCGTTTTGCTTTTTATAATCCTCGCCCCAAAGGGGCATAATATTTATAGCAGGGGGTAACGCCCTCTGTACGAAACGAGGAAACCTTACAACAACCCCGGTATAACCGCCCTGCGCTCCTTCGGGTAATCAGGGAAACGCTTGAGGTAGAATTTGTGATGCTCCATGGCACGCGGCAACAGGTTGGCTATTGTCCAAATGGCAAAGCCCCACGCTGGCAGGGCACCTACCATTATGGCAAAACCTACCCATTCAATCATTTCACCAAATAGGTTAGGGCTACTTATCCACTGGAACAAGCCACCTTGGGGTATTTTGTAATCCGTTTCGCCAGGCTTGCGCAGGTTGAGTAGTTGCTGGTCGCTATGCAGGTTGATGCCTGCACCGATAATAAACAATGCTAGGCCGACTATCATGTTCGCCGAAAACCAATAGTCTTCGGGGTATGGGGTGCAATAAGTGCCTAGAAAGTATCCGTTGGTAAAGCCATTAATAAGGTTGAAGAAAATGGCGGAAGCAGCAATGGAGAAAGGCATTTTTTTGCCTTTGGTTTTGATGCGAAAGGGGAATATTAGGCTCCGGTTAATATAGTGCGCCACCCACAAGGCAAAGAACAGCCACATTGGGGAAGTCTTTTCATTAGGCCCCAACAGAAAGAACAACCCAAAGGTGAGTAATGAGGGCAGCTCCATAATTATCCAACCCAATCGGTTGCTTATCATGGGCCCCCACCCACCTGTGGTGTGGCGGCCATATGGAGCGGTTACCTTTAACAGTACGAAAAACGTAACCACCGCCACACCTATCCATACCCACACAATGGGGTAAAACCATTGGTTTATTAGTACTGCCATGGTGTAAAGTTAACAAGTTACGAGTTGCGAGTTACGGGTTACGGGTTGAATTTTTATAATTGAAGCAGGAATGATAACAACTACTATGGTATAAATCGAAATTGAAAACCAATGCTAAAACTCGCAACTCGCAACTCGAAACCCGAAACAATTCTTTTATCTTCGAGCTACACAAACCACACAACTAATGTATCAATCTAATCTATTTGATGGCAAAGTGATTTTAGTAACCGGCGGCGGAAGCGGTATAGGCAAGGCAATAGCCAAACAGTACTTGGAACTAGGGGCCACTGTTTATATTGGTTCTCGTAAGTTAGAGAAGTTGGAGAATGCCCAAAAAGAACTCAGCCATTTAGGCGATTGCCGTTTGTTGGAGTTGAACATACGTGATTTGGAATCGGTGCAAGCGGCGGCTAAACAAATAAAAGAGCAAAGCGGCAGGTTGGATATATTGGTAAACAATGCCGGTGGCCAATTTCCGTCAGCTGCCGAGTTAATTGCCCCTAAGGGTTGGCATGCTGTAATAGATACCAACCTTACCGGCACTTGGCAAATGAGCCAAACCTTTGCCATGGAATTTTTTATGCCCCAAAAAGATGGCATTATCGTTAACATCATCGCCAATATCGTGCGTGGGTTTCCGGGTATGGCGCACACCGGTGCGGCTAGGGCAGGGGTTGACAATCTAACTAAAACCTTGGCTGTGGAGTGGGCACCATACCACATCCGCATCAATGCCATTGCCCCGGGTATTATTTTAAGTACTGGCCTCGACCAATACCCACCCGAATTATTGAAAGGCATCGAAGCCAAAATACCCATGAAGCGCCTAGGAGGTACCGATGAGGTAGGGCACTTGGCTTTGTTCTTATCTTCGCCATTATCCAATTATATTACTGGGCAAACCATGTATATTGATGGAGGGCAAAGTCTTTGGGGAGATATATGGGAAGTGCCCGATTTTGAACCGAAAGACAAATTTTAACATTTACAAGATATAACCACTATACTATGAAATTGCTGATAAAACTTCTGTTAAATGGCTTGGCGGTATATGCCACAGCTGCCTTGTTACCTGGCATTGGTGTTACTGGCTATTTTGCCGCTGTGCTGGTAGCTATTGTGCTGGGTATACTCAATACATTGTTGAAGCCGTTGCTGGTCGTACTTACCATCCCCATTACTATTTTTACTTTAGGCTTGTTCCTTATAGTTATTGATGCCCTTATTTTGATGTTGGCCGGCTGGTTTTTAGATGGCTTCGTAGTGGATGGCTTTTGGTGGGCGCTATTGGGCAGTTTAATTTTAGCACTGATAACCTCGGTGTTGGAGAAACTGGTATACGACGAAAGAGGCTAGGCTTAACCTTTAAAGTAGGCTATTTCCCTTTCAAAGTCCATCTCTGGGTATGCGGCTTTTAGCTGCATGGCTTTTACCAAGTTGCGCTTAAGGAAACCCTTGTGCCCATCCGTATCGGCATTAAAGGGGCGATGACTTAGTGCCATTCGTATTTCTTCAACCTGCTGCATTATTGGTAGCACGCGGCGGTCAATGTATGCTTTCTGGAATTTGTCCCAAACATAGTCAATCGCCACTGGGCTGGGGTGAATCATGTCGGCATTATAAAAGCGATAGTCGCGCAGGTCGTCCATTACTATCTCGTATGCAGGGAAGTAATGCACATAATCGGCTTGGGCTGCAATTTTGTGTGCTGCCACTATCAAGCTCGCTTTGCTCAACTGGTTGCCAGCGGCGCCGTCTTTAAGGTGGCGCACAGGGCTTACTGATAGCAACACGTTCAACTTTGCATTGTGCTTACGTAGTTGTAGTATGGTAGTGCCCAGTGTATCAACTATCTTATCTACATCAAGCATGTATCGCCTAAACTCGGTATTGGGCAATTTATGGTTATTGGCTACAACTTGCCCAGTTGCCAAATGCTCATATACCCAAGCTGAGCCTAGAGTAATTACTAGCCAGTTGCTCCGCAATAAATCTTCGCGGGCAGCCGCCAAGGAATCGTTAATGCGCTTGGTTGTTTGCACTGGGTCGGGCCCACTGAAACGGCCGTGGTGCTGAAAACTATGCCAAAGGTCTTGGTGATAAAATAGCTCTGATTGCTTAAACTGTTTATCCTTAAGCAATAGCTGGATGTGCTGGTGTATGGAAAGCGGATTGTAAACGATGCCGAACGGATTGAGGTTGATGCGGAACTTATAGTCCCACAAGCGTTTGCCGATGTGCTCGGTAAAGCACGACCCCATAAACAGCATACGGCTTTGGTAGCTGAATTTGATGGATGATTCGGGTACGGGTACCTCTGTTCTAAAATGCTGCATAGTCGTTCTTTCTGGCAGCCTTAAAATGGCTATCTTTACAGTCTACAAAGTTAAAGAGAATAGCCATGACATTAAAGTTGAGCCAACTATTTGCCTTCGTTTTGTTACTAACATTGGCCTCATGTGGCGGCACTGCTGAGCCTGAGCATATGATGGATACCACTTCGCCAAATGGCAAGCCCGGCATCAACATTGCTCCATCTGAGCTCACTTCCACTATCGATCCTATTTGTAAAATGAACTTAGCTAACTCAAAAATTGCTGATACGGCCCATTACAATGGCGGTATTTATGCTTTTTGTGCTGCAAGCTGTAAAGAGGCTTTTAAAGCCGCCCCAGAAAAGTATGTAGCTCAATAATTTTTTTATCGTAGGTTCTCAAATTACGGGGCTAACGTTTCGTAAATATAGATTATGGGTGACTTGTTTGACAGGATAAAAATGCTTTTTTCGCAGGCCACTGCTGAAGACAAACCCGCTACACACGAAGTTTTTACTCGTTCAGCTGCTGAGCTGGAAATATATGAGCAGTGGAAAAAAAGTAAACGTTTAGCCCGGATTTTGGAAGGTTTCAAGGCGCGAATAGAGGGCAGGTTTGCTACTGAAGCTGAGTTGCCCTTGCACTTTATTGATACTACCAAAAGCAGAGGATTTGTGCTTGAGCACGAAGAGGGGTTAATGACTGGCAACGAAATGCGTCACTTGTTGGATTACTTTCAAGAGCAGATTCTTACTGTTGGTTACGTGTCGTACATGTCGGATGTTAAGAACCAAATGCAGGGCAATGTAGTGCAAACCATTGAGCGCCATTACTTAAAGCCCAAGTTCAATTTTGATGAAACAACCGGCAAAATGGCTCAGCGCTTTGGCAACATTACCATTGAATATTTGGAGCAGAACCACCTTCCGGTTCAGCTGAAGCTGCAATCTAACGTATACAGCGATAGAAAATACACTGAGCCCCGTCCTTTTGAGGAGTTAATGGAGCTGTTGGTTACCTGAGCAGGATGTTACCTTGTGCATTTTACTGTGACACGCTAAAAAGAAAAATTTATTGACCATTTTTGCTGTATGAGTAAGGCAAATTATCTATTTCTTTTTGTTGCATTTGGGTGTATTGGTATTACTACCGAGATATTTTTCACCGCCATAGTTGATGCAATAGTGGCCGTGCAGCAGTTTGAGCCCATAAATTGGCGATTGTTGGGCACTTCCTACATTTGGATGTTCCCTATATACGGGCTTGCAGGGCTGGCGTTTCCAGTGCTATTTACCAAAATTGATAAGTGGCCAGCAGTATTACGCTGGGCATTTTATGGGGTGGCTATTTTAATCGTGGAGTTTATTACGGGCTGGGCGCTAGATATGGCAACAGGCCGATGCCCTTGGGAGTACACTGCCGGTTGGCACATTATGGGTTACATACGGCTTGATTACTATCCGCTGTGGGTAGGGTTTGGTATTATGATAGAGCGTATATACCTATTACTGCGCGGTAAACTCAGTTTAAGCAAATGAAAAAGGGCACAGAAATAAATCCATGCCCTTTTTGTTAATTTGATAGAGGTTTATTACAATTTTAGGCTTTCACCTTTTTGCCATTTTCATACATAGCATGTAACGTTTCCCAATCGCGTACTACGATATTGGTATCTACATAAAAAATGGTTTTTGATTGAATAACGCTCAGCTTAGTCCCCAACTTAGCTGATTGTTTTTTTGCGTCGCTTAAAGCTTCCTCAAGAGTAATAAATTTGGCCTGATAGCCTTCCACTTTTGCTGCCATAATCATTAATTAATCGTTAACAAATTTTCCCGTTGCTATATTACAGTATTCTTTCCACTTATTCCACAATATGTTCTCTTTTAAAGCTAAAAAATATAAAAATGCAGCTTTTTCGGGTTCGATATTATTACTATGCGTAATGTACATACTAGTATTTGCTATGTATTAAGTATAAATAATTAAGTGGAAAAAGTTAGCATATTAAAATAGGTATAGTTTTAATGCGTTTGTGCATTATCAATAGAATTGGGCGGCTTTTGGGGCAATAATCTTGATATTGCCATAGTTTATGGCAACTCATCGGTGCAAATAAAAAGTATATATTGCTTTAAGCCTTTTTAAGCGTAAACCCGAAGGTAGAACCCACGCCAACTGTGCTGCGCACATTAATGGTTTGGTGGTGCGCTTCTACAATGTGCTTAACTATTGATAAGCCAAGGCCTGTGCCACCTTGGTCGCGCGCCCTACTTTTATCAACTCTGTAAAACCGTTCGAATAACCTGGGCAGGTGTTCTTCGGCCATACCGATACCATCGTCGGTAATCTCAATCAGCACATTGTCGTGCATATCATATATACCTACAGAGGTAGTGCCCTGCTGTTTGCCATATTTAATTGAGTTAGAGGTAAGGTTGGTTAGCACCTGCCTTACCCTTTCCCTGTCTGCCATTACGTTAATTGTTTTTGGCGAGTCTTCTTTAAACAGCAGCGAGATGTCTTTTAGGTCTGCCTGCATTTCCAGGTTTTCAAAAACCTCCTTCATTAGCTTTACAAAATCAAACTTTCTAATGTCGAGGCTTAGTGCATTGGTCTCCAGCTGGCTTATGGTTTCAAGGTCTTCTACAATAGCGCTCAGCCTATCAAGGTTTTGGCTGGCTTTGTATAAGTAGCTTTTGTTTATCTTCTCATCATACAGGCCGCCATCAATAAGGGTGTGTATGTAGCCTTGGATGTTAAAGATGGGGGTTTTAAGCTCATGCGAAACGTTGCCAATAAACTCTTTGCGGTAACTGTCAGAGCTTTTCAATTTTTCAATTTCTTGGGTTTGGCGTTTAGTCCAATCCACTACCTCACGCTCCACGTTTGATAGAATGTCTTCATTTATTCTTAGGGGCATCTGCGTAGCGTTTTTGGGTGCCTTTAAGTTGTTAATGGTTTTATAAACAACCTTTACCCGCCTGTAGATAAACTTTTCGAGTAGAAAGCTTAGCAAAAAATAGCCTGTAACAAAGTTGACCAACGGAAGACCCAATACCACCCAAAACGGCAATTGTAAGCCTGCTATACGGGTAAGGCCATACAGTACAAGCAAAAGCATAAAGGATAAGCTACCGGTAACGGTAAATACCAAATCGCGGGGTGAAAGGTTCTTCATCTATACATCGAATTTGTACCCGATGCCTTTGATGGTTTTAAACTGATCGTCGCCAATTTTTTCACGGAGTTTTCTGATGTGTACATCTATGGTACGGTCGCCAACAATTATATCGTTGCCCCATATTTTGCTCATAATCTCTTTGCGAGAGAACACTTTACCGGGCTTAGATGCTAGCAAACTTAATAGTTCAAACTCTTTTTTGGGTAAGCTCAATTTCTCACCATCTTTATACACTAGGTATTTTTCTCGGTCAATTTCTATGGAGCCAAGGCTTACGTTTTCCTCTTGTACCTCGCTACCAAAGCGGCGCATTAAGGCCTTCATGCGGCTAATAAGCACTCGTGGCTTAATGGGCTTGGTTATATAGTCATCAGCACCAACATCAAAACCCGCTATTTGAGAGTAGTCCTCATTTCGCGCGGTTAAAAACGCAATGAGTGTGTTCTTAAACTCGGGTATGTTGCGCAACTCTCGGCAGGTTTCAATGCCATCAAGCTCAGGCATCATAATATCCAACAAAATCATTTGCGGGTGGTGTGCCTTTGCCTTGGTAATAGCTTCGCGGCCATTTTCTGCTAGTATTATCTCGTAGCCTTCACGCTCTAAGTTATACTGCAAAAACTCCAAGATATCTGGCTCGTCGTCGGCAATCAGGATTTTTATCTTATCAGACATGACTGTTAATTTTATGCAAAGCTAAAGTTGCACTCTTTGTCCATTGTTGCGCCAATGTTAAAGATACGTTAAAATGGACACTATTAACATTCGTTTTGGTAAAACAAACTTAATAAACCAGTCATTTCAGGTTAAGACTAACTGTGTTGTTTTGCATCGAGTTTTGAAACAGACAAAAACCTAAACCCAAACACAATGTTTAAAAATCTTTCCCTTTTCCGTATGTTGCTTATGTTGCTAGCAACTTCAGTTATTGTTTCTTCTTGCGACAAAGAAGATGATGACGATGATGATGAAAACCCACAAACTTCTACTGTAGTATTGCAAGGTGAGTACACTACTGACCGCCAATTGAGCAGCGATACTATTTATGAAATGAGAGGTTATGTAGTATTTACAGGTGGTGCTACCCTTAGCATTGAGCCAGGTACTATTATTAAAGCTGCTACTGGTACTGGTACTGATGCCACTGTATTGGTAATTGCTCGTGGTTCAAAAATTGAAGCTGTAGGTAATGCTAATAATCCTATCATCTTTACCTCAGTAGAAGATAACATTGCCCTTGGTCAAAAATTTGGTACTAACCTTGGTAAAGACGATATCTCTCTATGGGGTGGTGTAATTATATTGGGTAGTGCTAAAATATCTGCTCAAGACGGTGACACCGAAACTCAAATTGAAGGTTTGCCAGCAAACTCTACTTTTGGTTTATATGGTGGTAATAATGACGCTGACGATTCTGGCGAATTGCGCTATGTTTCTATCCGTCACACTGGTACTTCAATTGCTCCTGATAATGAGTTGCAGGGTCTTACCATGGGCGGTGTTGGTAACACTACCCAAATAAATTACATTGAGAGCTATGCTAGTTTTGATGATGGAATCGAGATTTTTGGTGGTAGTGTAAATGTAAACCACCTAGTTGTAGCTTATGCTAACGACGATGCAGTTGATTTGGATATGAGCTACTCTGGTACTATCGACAACTTTTATGTAATACATGAAGGTGGTAGCGCTGGTAACTCTGGCTTTGAGTTTGATGGCCCTGAAGGTACTTCAAACCGTGGTGGTAAATATACCGTAACCAATGGTACCGTGAAAAAAGTTGGTGGTAATGGCCGTGCAGCTACATTGAAAAGTGCATCACAAGGTACTATCAACAACTGTGCTTTTATTGGTTTCAGCGAGTGGGTTACTGTTGAAGGTGGCGATGCTAACAGCAACTACCTAGCAGGTGATTTGGAAATTACCAATTGTCAATTTGTAACATCTGCCCTTACTGGTGTTGTAGTTTCAAATGGCAGCACTGCTGATTCATTGGCTATTGAGGCACTATTTGTATTGCCTGCCGCTGGTAATACTGCGGTTACTACCCCAACAGTTGGTGCTACTATCAATGCATTTTCTGGCTGGACTTTGGCTGGTGAGCAAGGTTTAATTGACTAATTCAACTTGTATTACTTTTTGCTACTAAAATCGTTTGCCCTCCCGGTCACTACCCGGGAGGGTACTTTTTAAAACTACTGTAATGAAAAACATTTGCTTACTACTGTTGCTATTGGCAACAACCTTTGGCATCGCTACTGCACAAGGAACCAACGGAACCATTCGCGGAACCGTGATTGACGACAAAACCGGAGAAACCCTTATTGGCGTTACCGTATTAATTGAAGGTACCGCTACCGGTACCATTACCGATTTGGATGGAGCTTACAACTTACCAGCACCAGCCGGCACCCACACTTTGGTATTTTCTTACATTAGTTACGCTACAAAGAAAGTAACCGAGGTAACCGTAAAAGCGGGCGAAGTAACCGTAATTGACCTGCGCATGGCGGGCAATACTGAAGAGATTAGCGAGGTAACTATCTCAGCAGAGCGCACCAGAAACACCGATAATGCGCTACTTACCGTGCAGAAAAACTCTATGGTGGTGTTGGATGGCATTTCGTCGCAGAGCATCAGTAAGGCTGGCGATAGTGATGCCGCCGAAGCTTTAAAGCGCGTACCTGGGGTATCAATTGAAGGGGGCAAATATATGTATGTGCGCGGCCTTGGCGATAGGTATACTAAAACCATGCTGAACGGCATGGATATACCAGGCCTTGACCCAGACCGTAACACGGTGCAGATGGACGTTTTCCCGACCAATCTGGTGGATAATATCATAGTTTACAAAACCTTCTCTCCCGACCTGCCAGGTGACTTTACAGGGGGTGTGGTTGATATTAGCACCAAAAGTTTTCAAGATAGAAAGCAGTTTGACATAGGTGGTGGTTTTGGTGTTAACACAGCTACTACTTTTGACAATAACTTTATTCTATACAAGGGCGGCAAGCTTGATTGGCTTGGTATGGATGATGGAACCCGCAGTTTGCCATACGACTTTAGCAAAACCATTGACGAATCGTATGAAATTAGGCGCAACCCTGAGCTTGAGGAAATTGTTCGCAGTTTTCCTACCACTTTGGGCGTAACAAAAACTAGGGCATTGCCCAACCAAAACTATTTTGTAAGCTTTGGTAACCAATATAATCGCAAGGGCAAAACATTTGGATTTAATACCGGCTTTACTTACCGCAATAATTTCCAGTTTTATGAAAAGGCTGAGTATGGCGAATATATACACGATGCCGACCCAGCTGATTTGGAATTAGACAAAGAAAACTATCGCCAATCTTCGGGCCCATTGGGCATAAACAATGTTACTTGGAGTGGCTTACTAGCCGGTGCATACAAAACGGCTAAGAGTAAATATACCGCACAGCTTTTCCATACCCAAAATGGTGAGAGCGCAGGTAGTTTTAGAGACCAGTTTGATGGCGTAAACCAAATAAATACTATACTTCATGTATTGAGCTACAATCAGCGCTCTATTACCAACTTTTTGCTTACAGGCAAACATCAGTTTAATAAGCTGGAAATGGAGTGGAAAAACTCCCTTTCGTACTCAAACTTAAAAGACCCTGACCTACGCATCATGCAGTTTAGGGTAATAAACAACGATACCGTACTTGAAGCAGGTGGTAGCGCAAGCGCTGCACGCTTGTACCGAAATTTGCATGAGATAACAGAGAACTTTAGAATGGACTTTACCCTACCTTTTAAACAATGGGGTGGTTTGGCATCTAAGTTAAAGTTTGGCGTATACGATACCTATAAAACCCGCAGCTTTGAGTCATACAGGGTGCGCATGGTTAACAATGGATTGCAAATTGAGGGTGGCCCTGACTTTTTATTGGCAGAAGAGAACATCTGGAACCCGGAGAACCGTGGAGGTACCTATATAACTGGTAACCAAGACCTCTCAAATACCTTTGATGCTTGGATGAACGTAGCAGCGGTATATGTAATGAACGAATTGCCGTTGCACCCTAAACTTAATGTGGTATATGGTTTGCGCGTTGAAAAGGCTGACCTTTTCTTTACAGGGCAAAAGCAGCAAGTATTTAATCCTGAAACCGATAAGTTTGACAACGAACGGGTGTTGAACGAGATAGATTTCTTACCTGCGCTAAATATGGTATACACGGCGGTAGAAAACATGAATATCCGCTTTTCATACTCTCGTACGGTAGCTAGGCCTACATTTAAAGAGAAGTCTTTGGCACAAATTGTTGATCCAATCTCGGAGATTACTTTTATTGGGAACATTGGCCTAGAGCAAACCAACATTGATAACCTTGACCTTAGGTGGGAATACTTTTTTGGCCTAGGAGAAATGATTTCGGCCAGTGCGTTTTTCAAAAACTTTAACAACCCTATTGAGGTGGTTATTTTCTCAGATGTGGCCCCTAGGGACTTTACCCCGCGCAACGTTAACAATGCCAAGGCTTATGGTTTGGAGGTAGAAATACGCAAGAATTTTAAGTTTGTACATTCTAAATTAGAGCCTCTTGTAATTAGCCTCAACGCATCTTGGATAAAATCGGTAACGGAGCTAAGCGAAGCAGAAATTGAAGGCCGTAACAAATGGGTAAAAGATGGCTATAGCATCCCTACCAAGCGTGCCATGTATGGCCAGTCGCCTTACCTTATTAATGCTAACATCAGCTACAATGCCGAAAAGTTGGGCCTAACTGCCACGTTAGCATACAACGTACAAGGCAAGCGCTTGGTAGTTGTGGGTGGTGGTAGAGCACCCGATGTATATGAGATGCCGTTCAATAGTTTGAATTTCAAACTATCAGAGGTGTTTGGTAAAAAAGATCAGTTTAGGGTTAGTGTACAGGCAGAGAATATACTAGGCGATGACTTACTAAAACAATACGAAACGTATTATGGTGCTGAGCCTGCTATTTTTCAAAGATTGTTACCTGGCAGAGGTTTCTCAGTTGGGTTTACTTACTCTATAAATTAAAGCATCAAGTATCAAGAAATCTAACTCAAAAGATACCCTGTAAGGGTTTTGATATTTGATGTTAAAAAGTCTACAGTAGTAGTAGCAAGAGTGGCGCCTAAGGATGTAGTGGTCTTTAGGCGCTTTTTTATTTACCGGCCAATAGCTGCATCCATATTAAGCGGTCAAACCATACCTCGTTGCGGGTAATCAAGCCATTTTGTATTTCTACAATGTCCAATCCGGTTTCCTCAAGTGTTTTGTTGCCCACCGGTATATGGGCTTTCCATTTTAGGGTAAATCCCTTTTGAGTGGGCATCACCTCCACTGCATTCCAAACCCAATTAGGGTTGGCGGCCAGTAGTTTTTCAAAGTAGGGTTTCATTTTATCTTTACCTTGCAGGCCTTCTCTTTTGGCCGGGTCGGCATATAAGGCTTCATCGGCATAAAATTCAAGTAGCTCATTTGGTCTATTGCCAGTCCAGGCGCTCAGCCATTGTTGGGCAAATTGCTCTAGTTTATATTGGGTATCCATTTCCGCAATTTAATAAAAAAGCCCCGCTTAGCAACTGCTAAGCGGGGCTGTGAGTTTTATTGTACAGCTTTACAATCCGTTGATGGAGATACCTACGGTGTAAGAGTGTATACCACTTGGCCCAGATTCTTTGAACACGGTACCTATATTGTAAAAACCAAATACATTGAATGCCCCGTAGCCAATACGAAAAGTTGGCCCATAACGGAAACGTTGCAAATCAACATAATTTTTCACTTTTTCCACCCTTGGCTTGTCGTTAGCGGTGGTATATTTAAGTTTGGTATGGCTATCAAATAACACACCTGCTTTAAAACCTACAGCCAACTTAAAGCTTTTGTTATGTTTGTTGGGTTTTGCACGGTAGCGAAGCTCAACGGGCAAATCAATAAAAGAGGTAACCAGTTTATGCTTTTTAACGTCATCCTCTGCAACACCGTATGCTGTGCTGAAGTTTTGGAAGGTAGTACCAACGGTATCCTCTACGAGACCCCTGCTGGTAAATACATTGCTTATGCCAAAACCTAAGCCAGGGGCAACACTAAAGCGAGATTTCTTAAGTATGATGTCGTACATGAAATAGAAGCCATAACTACGGCTAAACCATTTTACATCAGTCACTTTACCATCAGCCTGGTTCCAGTTGTCAAAACCTACCTCAACCACAATACGATCGCGGCTGCCGGTTTGGGCAACTTTCTCTTTTTCCTTTTTCGGATTTTCGGTTCCTGTTGAATCAGGTTGTTGGGCGTATGCGCCTAGTACTAAGATGTTGAATATTAGCAACAGTAAGAAACGTTTCATTTATGAGAGGTTTTTCCTTAATGCCAAAAATAGGACTTTATAGCAGAATAAGGGAATAACGCTTCTTTTTATTAAAGATTATCTAACGATCGGGATAATAATTACAGTTGTTTAACTGCTACGTTAAGTTCTTGCACCAATTGCGTAAGGTCTTTGTTTAGCTGCATCATCAGCGTTGGCATGTTTTCTTCAATAGTAACGCCTAAACAATGACTTTCAATTCGCTCTATCAGCTCAGCTAAGGGCACATCACCCATCATTTTTACTGATGATTTCATGCGGTGCACGCTTGCCTTTAGTAGCGTTAGGTTCTCGTTTTTATGATAAACTATAGCTTGTTTTAATAGTACAGGTGCATCATTCACAAACATTTGTATGATTTCTTTGATAAATTCTGTATCGTCTCCAGACAAGTCACGCAAATATTGCAAATCATAACGGTTAGGCCCTTCCTTCCTTCCCCGTGTTGTTGCACTTTGCCTTACCATGTTGTTTTTTCCCTCCAGCATATGGTGATTTTTGTGTGCACCCTTTATTACGTTTTTCAACCTAGTTTGTTTCGCGAATGAAGCATTTATTATAAATTTTTACTCTTTTTGTGTAGGGTTACCTTTAAGTTAAGTAAAACTAAAGTTGTTGCCCACTTTTTGTTTGTTAAACGCAATGTTGCGTGCTGTAAATATCAATGTGCTTAAAGCACAGTGTTTTATGTAATAAACCGATGCTTAAGTGAATAATAACATCTTTACTTTAAGTGCCTCCGATAATGAGTTTGTAGACATTTTGGCGGGGTAAATATTTTTTATTTGCAAGTGAACAGTGAGAGGTGCTTTTAGGTATTAATGGTGAGCTAACGAACCAACTTGTTGCGGGCTTAGTTGACAGGGTTCAATGGTTAATAAAAGTGGTTTTGGCTACTAATGAGCTAGGTGAAAGCGCTTAGTTTTGGTAAAGCTATAATTAGTTAATATTGCAAAACGAAATGCCTTAAACCATTACACAATAGTATATATGCAATGCGCTGCTTGAATTTTGTTAAATGACGTTATGAGCAAACTAAAATTGAGGCAGTGTCGTTAAGTTTAGGTGTACGGCCAATTAGTTTTATCTTTAAGGCTAATACCACATAAAATAAGTTGTAAATGTTATACCGCATACTCTTTGTATTACTTCTTACCCTTGGGGCCAGCCAAGCGCGAGCCGCCTATTTATTGATACCGATGGATGGTGCCCAAAAGGAGCACTTGAAGGCTTATGGTATCGCTTATTGGGTTATCAGTAATGGGGTAGAGGTGGATTGGATGTTGAACTACCGTGGAGGAAGTTTTGCTTTCCCTTATTTGAAACCCCTGGAAAGTGAGTGTTTGATTAGAGGGGTAAGCTACGAAATGATTGCCGATGCACAATATAATCGTATAGTGGCTGATATTGCTAACCCTGAGGTAAATATGGATGTGGTAAAGTTGGAAAAAACACCAAAGATTGCCGTGTACTCACCCAAAAACAAACTGCCTTGGGATGATGCCGTTACCATGGCGCTTACCTATGCAGAGATACCATACGACGTGGTATATGATGACGAGGTGCTTACCGGTGAGCTGCCAAAGTATGACTGGCTGCACTTGCACCACGAAGATTTTACGGGTCAATTTGGTAAGTTTTGGTCGCGCTACAAAAATGCACCTTGGTATATTGAAGATGTAAGACTACAAGAAACCACGGCCGCCAAGTTTGGCTACAAAAAGGTTTCGCACTTAAAACTTGGAGTGGCCCTAGAGATTAAGAAGTTTGTGTTGGGCGGCGGCTTCCTTTTTGCCATGTGTTCTGCTACCGATACTTATGATATTGCCCTAGCTGCTGAGGGTGTTGATATTTGCGACTATATGTTTGATGGTGACCCTGCTGACCCGCAAGCACAACAAAAGCTTGATTATAGCAAAACGCTGGCCTTCCGTGATTTTAGCTTAATACAGAATCCTTACCAGTATGAATATTCAAGCATTGATGCCACAGAAACACGAAACGTGCCCAATGATTTGGATTACTTTACCCTCTTCGATTTTTCGGCAAAGTGGGACCCGGTGCCTACGATGCTTACCCAATGTCATACCCGCACCATTAAAGGTTTTATGGGGCAAACTACCTCATTTGTGAAAAGGGTAATAAAACCAGAAGTGTTGGTTATGGGGGAGAATAAAGCGGCCAGCGAAACACGGTATATACATGGAGAGCTTGGTAACGGTATGTGGACTTTTTACGGAGGGCATGACCCAGAGGATTACCAACATTTTGTAGGTGACCCCAAGACTGACCTATCGCTGCACCCCAATTCGCCTGGCTATCGCTTGATATTGAACAACGTATTGTTCCCAGCTGCGAAGAAGAAAAAACAAAAAACCTAGGAACGCAGATTTTGTTGGATTGCGCTGATGGCGCAGATTAGGATTGTATGCTAAAAGAATGTCTGTAGTATGTTAAGGCCAGAGGTTCATCCACCGAGAAATATTGTGCTCAAATATGCTCCTTGGCGATTAGTAGCCTATGTTCTATTGCTGTCAGTTTTTGTTTGGTTTGGCATGTTCCTGTTCTTTGTTAATGATTACGTTTACGCTTGGTATCTATATCTGGGAGTTCTGATTTATCTCTTGGTATTCATTACCATTAACATTTTTACACATCGGCTTAAAGCAATTGAGATAGTATCCAATGGTGTAATTATATATGGTAAGTTCCTGAATCCATTGCTATTGGAATGGGAGGATATTGAAGATATAGGAACTACCATGCCTGCAAACTTTGGTGGTTTACAAAGAGTGATAGTGGAAATGAGAATGGACACTGACAAAAAATACCTTTCAAAAGTAAACTTGCTTTATCGGCTTTGGGTATGGCTCCACTTGATGGAACGAGATGGATTTTCTGTCACAACTTATCTAATGAATGAATCGGCAGAAGAAGTTGAGCAATTGCTTGACGATGCTAAAACTGAGTATTTTAAGAAAAAGCTACAGGCTAATATACCTTAGCATAGAACGTTCTCAGAACAACCGCTCATAAAGCTCTTGCACTTTGTTTACCGCTATTACCTCAATACTATATTTCTTAAGGTCTAGGCCTTTTACGCTAGCGCCGCTTACAAATATCTTTTTAAAGCCTAGCTTGTCCGCCTCGCTGATCCGTTGATCAATGCGGTTTACGGCGCGAATCTCGCCTGATAGACCTACTTCGCCACTAAAGCAATAAGTTGGTGGTATAATCTGGTCCTCGAAAGAAGAAAGCAACGCACAAACTACTGCCAAGTCAATGGCTGGGTCTTCCACACGAAGGCCGCCAGCTATATTCAAAAACACATCTTTAGTACCAAACTGAAAACCAGAACGTTTCTCCAACACAGCTAATAGCATTTGCAATCGTCGTAAATCAAAGCCAGTAGCGCTACGTTGTGGGCTACCATATACTGCATGGGTTACTAGGGCTTGCGTTTCAATCAACATCGGGCGCATACCTTCAATGGTACCAGCTATGGTTACACCACTCAGTACTTCCTCGTGCTGATTGAGCAGAAACTCGCTTGGGTTGCTAACTTCACGCAAGCCACCGTTGCCCATTTCATATATACCAAGCTCGCTAGTGCTGCCAAAACGATTTTTGCTGGTGCGCAATATGCGGTAGTTGTAGTTGCGGTCACCCTCAAATTGCAGTACCGTATCTACTATATGCTCTAGCACTTTGGGGCCAGCTATGCTGCCCTCTTTGGTAATGTGGCCAATGAGCATTACTGGTGTCGAAGTCTCTTTGGCATAGCGCTGCATTTCGCTGGCGCACTCCCTTATTTGCGATACACTACCCGGGGTAGACTCAATGTACTGTGACTGCAAAGTTTGTATCGAATCGATAATCACCAACCCCGGCTTCAGTTCCTTTAAGTGGCGGAAGATTTTATACGTCGCTGTTTCGGTAAGTATATAGCAGTTTTCAGCCTTCAGTCCTAACCTGCGGCCACGCATGGCTATCTGTTCCGCACTTTCCTCACCACTTACATACACCACTTTTAGCTTAGGTACACTCAACGCCAGCTGCAACATTAGCGTTGATTTACCAATGCCAGGGTCGCCAGCAATTAATACTAACGAGCCAGGTACAATGCCACCACCTAATACGCGGTTTAGTTCATTGTCGGGCATGCTGATGCGGTAGGTTTGCGCTTCCTCTATCTCATCCAGCAATTGCGGTACTGCCTCTGCAGAGCCAATGTCTTTTTTCAGTTGAGCCTTAGGGGTATCGTCTTTTTCTAGTACTTCCTCCACATAGGTATTCCACTGCCCGCACGATGAGCAGCGGCCAATCCATTTCGGAGATTGTGCCCCACAACTTTGGCAACTATAAACGGTACGTATTTTCGACATGCAGCGAAGTTAGTGTACAATGTACGATGTACAAAGTGCAATGGATTGGTTGGGTTTAAGCCTCCACGCTATTCAAGCGTGTTCTCCAGTTTACGGTGCGTAGCTTGTCGGTAATACGTTGTTTCGCAGCTTCAAGAAATAAAAAGCGCTCAATGTTTTCTATTATATTCGGTGTAATGTTGGCAGTTGTTGCCGCTCTCTTACTTTTTTTACGGTGCTTATTCATAGCGTATGCAATTTTGATAACACTAAGATAGTGAATTGCAAATTAAAATAGCAAATAAAAACTAAAAATAGTTGCAAATTAGTTTTGTGCTAAATAGTAAAGGGTAAACTAATGAGCACTGTAGTTGTAAGTAACAATAACGAAAGGGGGCAAAAAGTTTAAGCGCATAGCAGCTACGGGTGGCTTTGGAAAATATATGGATAAATAATGTGATTGAATAGATGGATTTTGGATAAAGTTATTCGCAAGCTAATTCAGCTATAACAACCATTACAGCTTAAAGTGCTTGCCGCTACTAGCTTTTAAACGAATATTGGCTAAAAAATTCACTATCTTTGTTAGTAAAACCAAACTTGTCTACGGGCAACGAAGCATGATTGCAACGCCAGCCGAACACGAAAAAGTAATACAACTTCTTATAGCAAAGCTCCAGCAGGAGGGTTTTCAGCAAATCCAGGCAAAGGTATCTGGATATGATCCGCCTAATAACATATTCTTGCGTGACAGCGGTCAAACGCATACCCCTAGCCTAGTGGCGGTGCAAGATGGGCGAAGTTTCTTTTTTGATATTGATTTGAGAAGCCCCATACCTTTAAAACTGTCGCGCAACAAATGGGGGCAGATGTCACGATGGGCGGGCATGAAGTATGGCCGTTATTTTGTAGTAGTACAAGCCTCTCAAGTAGAGCCAGTAAACAAGCTGGTTGAGTCAGAAGGATTAGATATGGGTGTGCTCACTTTGGCCCCAACCAAAAACGTGGATAATGATTGATACGGATACTAAATACTTGATTTTGGATTCTTTTACGGGTCCTAATTTGCAACATACCAATGAGCGAATTGCTCGTTTTTTGTACGAAAACCTTGACCAATATGGAGATGAAGAGGTACATATTGCTAAATGCCTAGAGTACGTATTTGGCAAGCAAGAGGGTAAAGGTGGTCGTATTGTTTTAGCCTTGCACGGTGAAGACATAGTTGGGGCTGTTGTGCTCAACGAAACAGGAATGGGTGGCTATATACCAGAAAATATCCTGGTGTATATTGCTATCCATAAAAACCACAGAGGTAAGGGCTTGGGCGGGCAACTTATGGATAAAGCAATCCAGCTTACTAATGGTTCTATTGCCTTGCATGTAGAGCCGGATAACCCAGCAAAGAAGTTATACGAACGCAAAGGTTTTACCAATAAATATCTCGAAATGCGTTTAAGTCGCTAAATAATGGCCTACTTAAAACTTTACAGAGAAAAGCTACAGCACAATTATCAGTTCCTTAATGAAAGGTTTCTTGAAAACCACATCGATTGGGGGGTGGTGTCTAAAATGTTGTGTGGCAACCCGCTATATCTAGCAGAGTTGGTGGCCCTAGGCACCATGGAAATTCACGATTCGCGTATTAGCAACCTAAAAATTATAAAAGAGCTTAAGCCAGAGATTCAGACGGTATATATAAAGCCACCAGCGGAAAAAAATATACCAGATGTGGTAAAGTATGCCGATGTGAGTTTTAATACGGAGCTGGTTACAATAGGTAAGCTAAGCGAAGAGGCCGTAAAACAGAAAAGAACCCACAAGGTGCTAATTATGATTGAGATGGGCGACCTGCGTGAAGGAGTAATGGGTGATGATTTGATTGATTTTTATGGCAAGATATTCAACCTTCCCAATATTGAGGTAGTGGGTATAGGTACTAACCTAAACTGCTTGTATGGGGTAATGCCCTCGCCCGATAAATTGGTACAACTTAGCTTGTACAAGCAATTAATCGAGGTAACGTTCAAAAAGAAAATACCTTGGATTAGTGGCGGTACCTCGGTTACATTGCCCCTGTTCCTTACCAAACAGCTACCCAAAACCGTTAATCACTTTCGAATTGGAGAAACCTTATACTTTGGGGTGAATTTGGTTACGGAGGATACCATACCAGGTATGAAGGATGACGTAATCGAACTTTTTTGCCAAATAATTGAACTATCAGAAAAACCAGTGGTACCTACGGGCGAATTGGCCGCTAACCCATCGGGCGAATTGGTACAAATTAATGAGGCCGATTATGGAAAAACCTCGTACCGTGCCATCCTCGACTTGGGGTTATTGGATGTGTCGCCCGATTTTCTTATCCCGCAGCAAAAAGGCATTAGCATTACCGGTGCCAGTAGCGACATGTTGGTGGTTGACTTAGGTGAAAATGAGCAGGGGTTTGCCGTTGGCGATATTCTTTCTTTTAGCCTCAAGTATATGGGAGCCTTGGCACTGATGAACTCTTATTACATAGAAAAGATAGTGGAGTAATTTTTGCTTAGGCTATTTGCGTTGTTTCAATGGTATGTGGTTCTCAACAAATGCCGAAGTAGGATCAATGGTTACAACACGATTGTCCATAGAGTCGGTAATGCTTAGTACCGCGGGCAAACTTGCCACATCCAAATCGTGCTTAGCAATATACACCTTCAATAGCAACGATTGAAACGGATCGGTAGCTACTGCTATGCGCTTAAAGCCATTTTCGGTTGCTATTATTGATGAATAATCAACGTTTTCTGTACTATGCAAAGCATTCGGCTCGGTAAAAATGTGCGCTGTTGGTACGCCCAACTGTATGGCATAAAGCGCCATTATATCCGCTTCAATATAAGCAGTATGTACTGCACTTCCTGAAAAAATAATGTTTTTCGCGATGCCCTCGTTGTAAAGATATACCCCCCAATACACGCGCATCTTCATTAGCCAACCCCACTCCATGTCGTCAAACGGTATGCCTGGCACAATGATGGCATCATAAGGTTCAGCTACTCGAGCCTTTGCCAATACTTGCTTGGGTACGTATCTAAAGTGATACTTTGCCGCCACAAACAGCCCAGCAGAAACAATAACCAAGACAATGACAAACCGTTTTAAGTACTTCTTCCACATATAGGTAAAACTAGCAATTACTTTAAAACGCATGGAGGGGTGTTTTGTTTGGTAGCATTAAAACAACCTACCGAAACAGGATAAGAGGTGTGATAAACATCGGGTAACAAAGTTTATTTTTGCCACCATGAAAGCCTTTGATGTAACACTGCTTACCTGCCCCGACTATGAGCACCCTGTAGCCGATACTGAATACATCCAAAATGTATTGCTTGAAGACCGCTTGATTGCCGAGGCACTGGAAGCCAAAGGTTTGAAAGTACACCGAACCAGCTGGGATAACCCTAACTTTAATTGGGCCGATACTAAGGTAGCAGTGGTGCGTACCACTTGGGACTATTTTCACCGAGCCAAAGAGTTTGCCGATTGGTTGGATAAAGTGCAGCACCTTACACACCTACTTAACCCTGTTGAGACATTGCGTTGGAACATGGATAAACATTACTTACAAGACCTTGCAAACAGCGGGGTAAATATTGTTCCTACACAGATTATCGAAATAGGGGAGACCCAAACCCTGCAATCGCTGGCAGAAGCAACTGGCTGGCAAAAACTCATTATTAAGCCCGCAATATCAGGCGCAGCAAGGCATACTTATAGAATGACGCTTGGGCAGGTATCTGCTCACGAAGAAATTTTCAGAGCGTTGATTACCCAAGAAGCAATGCTTTTACAACCCTACATGGATGCAGTTGAAACACAGGGCGAAGTTTCGCACATGGTGTTTGCGGGTAAATACAGTCACTCGGTATTGAAACGGGCCAAGGTCGGTGATTTTAGGGTGCAAGATGACCACGGGGGTACTGTATATACCTATAATGCAACGGCGCATGAAATTGAATTTGCGGAAATGGTAACGGCTAAATGCAGCCCACTGCCTGTATATGCTAGGGTAGATGTAATGCAAGACAATAGTAATCAACTTGCCTTAGTGGAACTGGAATTGATAGAGCCTGAGTTATGGATGCGGAAGTACCCATTATCGGCCAATGTGTTTGCTGATGCCGTGGTTGCCGCTATGTTTTAGCATCAAAAATAAAAGCCAGCATGAGCGAGAAGTAAAGAGGGGCATTACTTACAGGTTTTTTAGCCAAACAAAACAAACACCGCTAAAAAGGCAACAGTACTGTTGTTTGGGAAAAGTAGCCTAAGCATGTAAAATAGTTGGATGGCTTGTAAACTATTGATAAGTATTGTACGTCTATGCATACGGAAACAACTTTTATTTATTTTACACGATTATCCCACCCAATACATGAAATTTTTTGGAGTACTAGTAATAGCATTATCCATACAAGTGCAATTATCAGCCATTCAACCTCAACTTGAAGCATACGATAAGGTAGCAAGCTATAGTGTGGATGAGCTCAAACAGTTTTGGAAAAAGGCTCACATACCGCAATTTATTGCCCCTATAAATTATGGGGTAGATATGTATGAAGTGATTTATACCAGTACCTGGATTGACGGCTCTCCTGTAAAAGCCTCGGGCCTGTACTTTGTACCACAAGGTAAACGCAATAATTTACCAGTAATTATTTATCACCATGGTACGCGCATTGAGAAAGAGCGAAGCATGAAATTGGGAGGAGAGCTCGGCCTATGCGTGGGTTTTGCCGCTGATGGCTATGCTATAGTTATGCCCGACTATTTTGGTTTGGGAAAAGGAGAGCAAAAGCATTTATACATCCATGCCGAATCAGAAGCGCTTTCGGCTATCGATATGTACCGCAGTGTAAAGGTTCTAAACGAGCGGGAAGGCATAAGCTGGGGCGATAAGCTTTTTCTTACAGGTTACTCACAAGGTGGGCATGCCGCTATGGCTACCCACATAGCCATGCAAAGAGATTTTCCGGATGAGTTTAAGGTAACGGCCTCTGCGCCAATGTCGGGCCCTTACGATGTATCTGGCGACCAAGGTACTGTAATGTTCAGGCCATATTCTCATCCTGGTTATTTGCCTTACCTTATATACTCCTACCAGGAAGTGTATAAATTGGTGCCCGACGAGAAGTTGCTTTTTAAAGCGCCGTATGACTCAATTTTGCCGCCTATGTTTGATGGTAAGCATTCAATGCGCGAGATAAACAAGGTTTTGCCCGAGGTACCTAAGGATATTATTGCCGACGATATATTAAAGGCTTTTCTAGAAGATACCACTTTTGCTTTTCGCAAAGCATTACAGGCAAACGATGTATACAATTGGAAGCCAGAAGCCCCCGTATTGCTTTGCTACTGCAAAGGCGATGAGCAGGTAAGTTATAAAAATGCATTGACTGCCGAGCGCGTAATGAAACTTAATGGTGCCAAAAATGTGAAATTGAACCATAGTGGTAAAAAGTTTGGCCACAATACCTGTGCGCTGTATACATCCATATATACCAAAATGTGGTTTGATAGCTTTGTAGCAGGAAGTAAAAATGGGCGAAAAGGGCCAGTGTTTAAGCGCATGTTGGTAAACCTTAGTAAAGTAAAAATGGTGCGCGACCAAAAAAAACGTGCCCGCCAGCGCAAAAAGGAGACCCAATAAAACAATAAACCGCAAACAGCATCTAAGTTGGCATTGATTATTACATTTTAGTAATAATCGCATATTTTATAGGTTAAAATGCTAGCTTTACAAACTTGATGCCCTACACATACATATTGAAAACAACAATGTTGCTACTGCTTTGCGTGCAGCTGTTTAATGTGTGCCTATATGTGCCTGCTTGGATGCACCCAGGGCATGTAAAGGCAGACCTTACCGAAAGTATTTTGGAGTTGATATTGGAGGGCATTACTAATGACGCTAACACGATGCGTACCTATGATGAGGGTAGCCCCAGCAGCCCTTCGTTTGCCGAAGAAATCTTAGAAGACCTCCATTTAACGAAGGCCAGCAATTTAGATTTTACCTTATCGGTCTTCTCACAGGTGCAGCACAATTACTACCGGTATACCGCCGATTTAAAAAACCACGTTTTTGCTGTGGTATATCCCCCTCCCGATTTTTGTTGATTAATCAAGATGTATTGCCATCCAAAAAAAGTGGTATGCTGCAACTAAATAACTACTACCGTTAGTCAAACTTTGTGTTAGCAATGCTGTTTTCGTTTCGGTCAAATTTGGTCATGGCAGAGGGTTACTTTAACACCCATTCGCTTGCAACACAATTTATATTATGCCCAACGTGGGCAAGGGCGTTTATTAATGCCATAAATGGGGGAATATTATGAAGAAGCCAAAAGGAATATTTAGTGAATTGCAAAGCGATGCACCAGCAGGCTTGGTAGTGTTTTTGGTGGCATTGCCGCTGTGCCTAGGTATAGCGCTTGCATCGGGTGCTGAGCTGTTTTCGGGTTTAATTGCAGGCATTGTTGGCGGCATAGTTGTAGCTTCGTTTAGCGGCTCGGCACTAAGCGTTAGTGGTCCAGCTGCAGGGCTTACAGCAATAGTATTTGCAGCACTTGCTGATTTAGGTTCGTTTGAGGTGTTTTTGTTGGCCGTGGTTTTGGCTGGTGCATTACAAGTTATATTGGGCTTTGCAAAGGCTGGTATTATTGGTTACTATTTTCCTTCAGGCGTTATAAAAGGCATGCTGGCGGCCATTGGTCTTATATTGATACTCACCCAGGTGCCCCATGCGCTTGGATATGATGCAAACCCAATGGATATGGGTACATTGGGTATGATGGATAACGAAAAGAGTAGCTTTCCTTTAATTGAAAATTTAAAAACGATATGGTTGTCGTTTCAAGCTTTTGAGATAGGGGCCATCATAATTACGGTTGTGTCATTAGCAATTTTAATTGTCTGGGATTTACCGTTTTTAAAGCAATACCAGTTTTTTAAGTTAGTGCCAGGTGCACTTATTGCAGTAGCCGCAGGTACCATAATCAATCAACTGTTTGCAGCTTCAGCACCTGCCTTGGTATTATCTGGTAACCACTTGGTAGAGCTTCCTGAGGCAGAGAGCGCAGCTGATTTTTTCTCGTTTTTCACGCATCCTGATTTTTCAGCGGTGACTAATTACAAGGTATACGTAACCGCGGTAACAATAGCCTTGGTAGCAAGTATTGAGTCGCTCTTGAGTGTTGAGGCTGCTGATAAACTAGACCCATATAAACGCAATACGCCAACTAACCAAGAGCTGAAGGCGCAAGGCATTGGCAACATGGTAAGTGGCCTGATAGGTGGTTTACCTATTACTGCAGTTATTGTGCGCAGCTCGGCAAACATTAATGCAGGTGCAAAAACCAAAATGTCGGCCATTATTCATGGGGTGCTGTTGCTTGCTTGTGCGGTTTTTATACCAATGGTGCTTAACCTCATACCACTTTCATGTTTGGCAGCATTACTTTTGCTAGTGGGCTATAAGCTGGCCAAAATTTCATTGTTTACTGAGATGTATAAACAAGGACTTAGGCAGTTTTTACCATTTTTGGTTACCATTGGGGTTATTTTAATGAGTAACCTTTTGGTAGGTATAGGTGTGGGCATGGTGCTGGCCATTTTCTTTATCCTAAGGGATAATTATAAAACACCTTATTTCTTCAAACAGCTAAGTAATACAGACGGAAAGTTTTATGTGCTGGAGTTATCAGAGCAAGTTACATTTCTAAACAAAGGAAGCATTCAACTGGCACTTGATGACTTACCAAATGATTCGCGGTTGGTTATAAACGGCAGTAAAACCGTGCAAATTGATTACGATGTGCAAGAAGTGTTGTATAATTTTTATAATTATGCCTCGCAAAGGGATATTGAGGTAGAGTTAATTGACATTGATTTTAAGGGGTTTAACCCATCAGAAGCACATTAAACTAAAAATATGAAAACATCATACGATAAACTAATTGAAAATAACAAGGTTTGGGCTGCTCAAAAGTTACAAGAAGCACCAGAGTTTTTTAACCTAAGCGCTCAGGGCCAAGCACCAGAGTTTTTGTGGGTGGGCTGTTCGGATAGCCGAGTACCCGCCAACGAAATAACGGGCACGGAGTCTGGCGAAATATTTGTGCATCGTAATATTGCCAATATGGTGGTACATACTGATTTTAACTTTATGAGCGTATTGCAATACGCCGTAGAGGTGCTCAAAGTAAAACACATTATTGTATGTGGCCACTATGGTTGTGGTGGCGTAAATGCGGCAATGGGTCCCATAAACAATGGATTGGTAAACAAATGGCTACGAAACATTAAAGAGGTATATGCCAAATACGAATCGGAACTGAATGCTATAGCTGATAAACAAGCACGAGCTAACCGATTGGTGGAGCTAAATGTGATAGAGCAAGTGCACAACTTGGCCAAAACCAGCATTGTGCAAAAGGCGTGGGCCGACCGAAGCCTGCAAATACACGGCTGGGTATATGGTATAGGTGATGGTAGGATAAAAGACTTGGATTGTATGGTTCACGAAATTGAAGACTTGGAGCCAATTTTTCGATTTGAGTTTCCTAACAACCCATTAGATTTGTAATTTTCCTATGCTAATGTAAACGGGCAAGCTAAATAACCTCGGTCGCTTCTGCCAGAGTTTCCGAGGTTTTTTATTAAGTAAGTGCAACTACCACGCACTTTTGCCCGTTATGTATGGCAACGCAATATGAACGCACGAGTACAAATATACGGTTGGCTGCTGCTTGGCTTTATGCTTATGGGCAGTGCAGTGCATGCGCAATCCTCTAAACGGGAAAAGTATAACCTGCAGTTTAATAAAATTTACCCAGCACAAGCCATCAACGACGATGTTGATCAGTTTTACGCTGCACTTAGGGCGGGCCATCCTGATTTGTATAGATATGCAACCAAGCAACAGCTCGACTCGCTAATTGCCAACTTAAAGTTGCAGGCCGGCACCATAACCACCCGTCAGTTTTACAATGAGCTAAGCCACATTGCTGCTGCTATTGGCTGTGGGCATCTGGTATTGGATTACCCGAAAAAGCTGGGCCGGTACTTCAAAAAAATGGTTTACTACCCGCCATTGTATCTAGAAGTACACGACAGTGTCGTGCTAGTGATAAAAAGTTATCTGGACTCAACCATGGCTGAGCAAGCAGTTGTAACGGCAATTAATGGTGTTGCTATTGATAGTATATTGAGCAGCTTTAATCACTACAATACACGCGACGGTTATAACACTGCTGCCAACGATTGGCTGTTGGAGAATGGCTGGTTCAATGATTTTTACACCCGGTTTTGGCCTGATAGCAGCACTTATACTTATGGCTTAGAGCAGCTCACTGATACCGGATGGGTGCTTAAAGAGATAACGTTGCCGGGCTTTGATTATAAAACCATGAAACTGCCTCATGCTAAAAGGCATAAGCCCGAACCGCAACTAAAGTTGCACTACATTGAGGGTACCCGTACTGCAATATTGACGCTCAAGACATTTGACCCAAGAGCAATACGCAGCGGAAAGCAGCAGTTTAACAAGTTTATCACGCAGTCTTTTTGGAAAATAGCGCAACTTAGGCCCGAACAGCTGATAATTGACATAAGAGGTAATGAAGGTGGCAACTCATTTTACCCTGAAGTATTGATTGGCTTGCTAAGTACTGAGCCGTACCACCTTTATCGCAATATGGAAATTCGTTACCGCAGTATGAGGGGTAAAGCACAACTGCTGAAGGTAAAGAACCGAAAATCGTATAAACGCTTAGAAAAACACGGCATACCTAGTAAAAATGGTAACTTATCTATGAGCTTGTTTACCGATAAGCTGCTGGGCAGCCATCCATTGGCTTATGCTGGCAATGTGTATGTGATGGTTGATGGCGGTACTTATTCGGCTGCATCAGAGTTGGCTTGCTACCTTAAACAACATGTGGAGGCCATTGTAGTAGGCACCGAAACGGGAGGTACTTGCGACCCGATAACTGCGGGGCTATATGGCGATGTGGAGCTAGCCAATACGGGTATTGTGGTGCATATTCCTTTAATAGCCTTTGATAAGGATATACAGAAACCCCGGGTGCCTGGACGTGGCTTGTTGCCAGACATATTGCAAGACATTAGACCTACGGATACAATAACCGACCCCGAACTTGAGCAATTGCTCGATTTGATTGAAGGTCAGCAGGTAGATTGATAAATGCAACATGTTTATCAAGTTTGCGTATAACTACGTATTTTTACCTAGAACAAAATACGTAAGAGGTGTTTCGCAAAACGATAGGTCTAGTAATAATAGCAATAGCGCTACTGCTGCACACTAACCCAGTTCTGGGTCAATCATCTAAAATTGATGAATCCCAAAAACAACTCAATAGTGTATTACCGGCCAACCAAGTAAGTGATGACGTTGACTATTTCTTGAAAGTGCTTCAAGCAGGTCACCCAGACCTTTACAGGTATATATCGCAAGAGCAGTTGGACTCAATGCTGGCAACCGTAAAAGCCAAGGCTGGACAACTTACTTATAGCGAATTTTATAATGAACTCTCAGCAGTGGGGGTGGCTATTGGATGTGGGCATTTGTCGTTATCATACCCCAAAGCCATTGAGCGCTATCTTTATCTATACTCTTATTATCCACCACTGTATATTGAAATACATGGTAAAGATGCCTTGGTAGTTGGCGATTATAAAGATTTAATTAGCCCAGAGTTTACCTTGGTGCGAGCCATCGATGGGGTGCCTATGGATAGCATAATTGCTGAAATGAGCAAGTATATATACCGTGATGGCTATGTTACTACGGGAGCTACCTGGGCGTTGCAGCAAGGCAGGTTCACTGATTACTACAATAGGCACATAGCCGATAAAGAAAGCTATACATACCTGTTGGAACAGGCAACTGATAGCGGGTGGGTGCAAAAAGAGGTTACCTTGCCAGCCTGGGATTATAAGAACCCTACCTACTTGTACAATAATAATGTGTGGAGAGAAAAGCAGCTTGATTATACATTTGATGCCGAAACGAATACTGCCATATTAACAATAAAAAGTTTCCATTATTATGATATAAAAAGAGGCCGGCAGCGGTTTGTTAAGTTTCTTAAAACAGCGTATGCCAGCATTCAGGAAAAACAACCCGAGCATTTGATTATTGATGTAAGGGATAATGAAGGTGGCAGTCCCTTTTTTGCTGAATTGGTGGCGCGGCTTTTTGATACGAAGCCTTTATCATTGGATAGTGTAAACGAAATAAGGTACATCACAAAAGCAGATGATAACAAACTGATAAAAGTAGACTATAAGCACAGCTACAGACGTATTGAGAATGCATCCAAACTTGCAGCAAATGGTAACTTTTTAAAAGAGGTAGCACCTAAATCTTTCACTTGGTTTGATACAGCTTACAAAGGTAATTTGTATGTAATGGTTAACGGCGGTACGTTTTCGGCAGCCTCGGAGCTTGCCTGTTATTTAAAGGCAAATGAAGGAGCGATAATAGTTGGTACTGAATCGGGCGGTACTTGCGACCCTATAACTACCGGCTATACCGGGGCGGCTGAGTTGCCCAATTCTAAAATAGTTGTTTCGGTGCCGCTTGTTACTTATTACAACAACATCCCCTTGCCTAATATTCCTGGGCGAGGTGCAATACCCGATTTGCCCATCACTAGCCTTGGCGGAAACAATAACTCCAATGTTGATGTAGAGTTGAATTATTTATTGAAAGAGATAAAAAAGCAGCAAGAAAACTTATCTGTTAAATAGGGCTGGGTTTAGTTATTCATTATAACTTTTTTCTGGTCTTGTGTCTTGTGTCTTGTGTCTTGTGTCTACCTTTGCGGTATGTACTTTCTACTCCGCCCACTGCTTTTTACCCTCTCGCCCGAAAAGGCGCATAAAGTTACCCTTGGCTTGTTAAGTTTCGCGCTGGTGATACCCGGCATGAAAGCCATTTTCAAGGCCCTATATAGTGTAAAGCATCCTAGTCTAGAGCGTGAAGTGTTTGGCCTAAAATTTCCGAACCCGGTAGGTTTGGCGGCTGGCTTTGATAAGGATGCCAAGCATTATGAGCACTTGGCTTGCTTCGGGTTTGGCTTTTTTGAGATTGGTACCATTACCCCCAAGCCACAAGATGGCAATCCGCAACCGCGCCTATTCCGTTTGCCGCAAGATCAAGGTTTGATAAACCGTATGGGCTTTAACAATGGTGGCTTGGATGAAGCCGTGGAGCGACTAAAGCATCGCAACCCGAACATTATAGTAGGTGGCAACATCGGTAAAAACAAAGTAACACCCAACGATGAGGCTGTAAACGATTACCTTATCTGTTTCGAAGGGCTCTTATGATTATTTTGTGGTGAACGTAAGCTCACCCAACACGCCCGGTCTAAGAGAGTTGCAAGAGAAAGAACCGCTTACCCACCTGCTGAAAACCTTGCAAGGCCTTAACGACCGCCAAAGTAAGCGCAAGCCTATCCTCCTTAAAATTGCTCCAGACCTTACCGATAGCCAGCTTGATGATATTATTGAGATAGTACAAGATACCAAACTCGATGGCCTTATTGCCACCAACACCACCATCGACCGCAGTGGACTTACTGCTACCGAGAGTACCCTGAATAATATTGGTGCAGGCGGCCTAAGCGGCAAGCCCCTCCGCAAGCGGGCTATTGAAGTGGTATCATACATCTACCAAAAATCGGGGGGTAGTTTCCCCATCATCGGCGTGGGTGGTATCATGACTCCCAACGATGCACAAGAAATGCTGAATGCCGGCGCATCATTGGTACAACTATATACAGGCTTTGTATATGGTGGCCCGTCTATTGTGGGGGATATTAATAAGGGGTTGATTAAGTAATATAAGACCTACAACATACCCGTCATTGCGAAAGTCCAAATCCGTCATTGCGAGGAGCACGGATGCGGAGCAACCGTGCGACGTGGCAATCCCCTGAGAGATTCGCTGCTACCCAATGTTGCACTTTTACATATTATGTGCGTTGTTCAGCGTTAGGGTAGCCTTTTCGATTATCGTGTGGGATTACTGCAAAAGCAGTGAGAATAGTTGCCACAAGCCTATTAAATCTATTGGTTGATTGGTTGACTTGGTCAGGCTTTCGCAATGACGGATGGGGGGTGCAATGACAAACGGGGGGAACTAACTTACCTCGTAAACACATACTGCACCAAGTTGGCGCCCATTTGTAGGGCTTTTTGGCGGGTAGCTTCGGGGTCTTTGTGTACTTCGGGGTCTTCCCAGCCATCGCCAAGGTCGCACTCAAAGCTGTAGAAACAAATCAATCGACCTTCCCAAAACAAACCAAAACCCTGTGCAGGTTTTTCGTCGTGCTCGTGTATTTTCGGCAATCCGTTCGGGAAAGAATATTTCTGGTTGTAAATCTCGTGGTTGAAAGGCAGCTCAATCCAGTTCAGCTCTGGGAACACCTTTTTCATGGCTGCACGCACATAAGCATCCATGCCGTAGTTATCATCAATATGCAGAAAGCCACCGCCGGTAAGGTATTGGCGTAGGTTCTGGCTCTCTTGGTCGTTAAATACCACGTTGCCATGGCCCGTCATGTGAATGAAGGGATAGTTAAACAACTCCGGACTGCCCACTTCCACCGTTTCCGGCTCAGGGTCAATGTTCATGCCCAGGTTTTGGTTGCAAAACTCCACCAAGTTGCCCAACGACGTAGGGTTGGCATACCAGTCGCCACCACCGTTATATTTCAGCAGGGCAATGCGCAGGGCAGGGTTTGCCGCCTGTACCATCAGGCCGCACAACAATATAGAAAGTAACAATACTCGTTTCAACATCATCCGTTCAATACATGAATGGTTTGCACTACGGCCAGGGCGGCGGTCTCCACCCGAAGCCTTGCAGCACCTAAAGTTACGGGTTGGAACCCACTTTGCACAGCGGCATCCACCTCTTCGGGCGTAAAATCACCTTCGGGGCCAATCATCACCAGCACGTCCTCGCCAGTAGTATAAAGCTCGGCCAGCGTTTTTCGTTCACCAAAGCAAGCAGCAATCAGCTTTTTACCCTTAAAATCAGCCGATGACTTGATAAAATCGGTCCACTCCTGCGGTTCGCCCAACACCGGCAAAGTCGCCCTGCCCGATTGTTTCAAAGCCCCCGTTAATATCTTCTGTAATCGCTCGGCCTTATACTTAAAACGTTCTGTTCGGGCAGTTATTACCAGTTGTATGGCATCAATGCCCAATTCGGTCGCTTTTTCGATAAACCACTCCAACCTATCGCTATCGTGCGTGGGTGCAACGGCAATGGTAAGCTTGTAGGGGCGGGCGGTTTCGTCGGCAACGGCTTCTATCACCTGCAATTGGCAATCATCGTATCTATCCGCCAGCACCTCTGCCAGGTACAAATGGCCGAGACCATCCGTTACATGTACGGTATCGCCCATCTTTTTGCGCAGCACCTTCAAGCAATGCCTCGCCTCATCGGCCGGCAACGCAAAGGGTTGGGTAGTTTGTAGCTGTGGTACGTAGAATAATTGCACGGTGCAAAGTTAGGGATGATTTATTGATGTACCAATGTGCTGATGTACCAATGGGCATATGAATGCGTAATGGCGGAAGCCGGCTTGTCATCCTTTTTTTTACGAAACAGGTAAGTCCCTCTCTGGGGAGAGGTTAGGTGGAGGGGGCGCGTGGCTTGCTGGGAGATTGGCGGTGAAGTTGAGAAATTACTTACGCATTGCAAGCCAGCCATTAGGCTGGGTATTGTTTTCACCTTAAGCGAGGACGCTTAAGGTAGCATGGACATAATTTAATCTACTCCTGTTTTAAATTCTCAATTACCACCAACATTTTGTTCAACACTAAATTCAGCGTTACGACTTGGTTGTATTCTAATATGTGCAGCGTAACGATTGCTGAAGATAGAGTTGTGTTTTTGAAGTAATATTCTTCCCAATTTTTTCTTCCTATTACCTCACCCCATTTTTCATTGTATTGGATTGTTGATGGAAGGAAAAGTGATTCATTTGACGGATTGAATACATCCCCCAATAGCATATCACTTTGCATATAGAAATATCCAATTAGAGACTGAATATTAGTTGCTAAGTTTGACGACAATAATTGATTTGCTCCATTGATGTCATAAGGATAGTATAGTTCGTCGCTTAAATAACCACCATATTCCATATTTATTCGGTACCCACCGCCTTTTGCTACTGCCAGCTGTTTGGCATACTTAAGGGAATCCATTATTTGATTATGCAAAAGCACTAACCCTTGAGCCGAATTGATTTTTCCTGATTTTGCAATAAGGCTATCATTTGCATAACTCAATATCTTATCATTGAGGAAGGTATTGTTTTCTTCCATGCTTATAGTGGCATAACTAACCAAATTTATTAACTTCTTGTACTCATTTTTCTTGTTAAAATCTTCTGGAGCTGAGCGCAAGTCATTGACGAAGTATCCGCCTGCAAAGGCAATTGCACTTGAAATTATTATTGCTAAAAGATACTTCATAGTCTTATTAGGCTGGTAAATGGATGTAAGCTAAAGTTAAAAATATTCGCTAGCTCGTCCTTATTTCTGACGAGGATAAAACGTACTTTGCGTCTCCAGACACATGAATAGCATTGTATAATCCTGAGCCTCACCACCCACCCCAACATGCCCACCTTCGCGAAAAGCTACGGCGGGTTGGCAATCGCGCGCACCAACCACCCCCTACCCCCTCCTTGCCCAATCGCTCAAAGCCATTCGAAGGAGGGGACCCATTCCGGTTCGTCTCACCCATCAGCACATTAGCACATCCCCACATCAGCACATTAAATTTTCCCTGCCATTCTGTCACAATTTCGTTATATTTGCCCTTCAATATTTGGAGGAAAATGTCTGATTTCAATATAGAACAACCAGCCAAACAATTGCTGGGAGAAGAGCGGCAGGGCGAGGCGTATGCACCGTTGGTGGCAGAGGTGATTGAGCCAGGAACCAAGCGTTTTTACATGGAGAGCTACGGCTGCGCCATGAATTTTAGCGATAGCGAGGTGGTGGCTTCTATTCTTACCGAGAAGGGTTTTCGTGCCACGAAGCAGTATCTAGGAGGCCGATTTGATATTGATAAACACCTGTGCCATACGCGATAATGCCGAGCAACGGGTGCGCAAGCGCCTGAACGAGCTGGGCTTTGTAAAAAAGAGCAAACCCGATGCCTTGATTGGCGTAATGGGCTGTATGGCCGAGCGATTGAAATCGAAATTATTAGAGGAAGAGCGCTTGGTGGATATAGTGGTGGGCCCCGATGCTTACCGCGAGCTGCCGAACTTGGTTGCCACTGCCGATACGGGCCAAAAGGCCGTGAACGTGCTGTTGAGCCGCGAAGAAACCTATGCCGACATTAGCCCCGTGCGATTGGATAGCAACGGCGTTTCGGCGTTTGTGAGCATTACCCGTGGCTGCGACAATATGTGCACTTTTTGCGTGGTGCCGTTTACGCGCGGCCGAGAGCGCAGCCGCGACCCACAATCGATACTGAACGAGGTGAACGATTTGGTGGCAAAGGGTTTCCGTGAGGTAACCCTGTTGGGCCAAAACGTGGATAGCTATCTGTGGTATGGCGGCGGCCCGAAAAGATTTTGAGAAAGAGAGTGAGGAAGTGCAGGCCAACGCCATTGGGTTTGCCCAATTGATGGCGATGGTGGCCGAGGTGAGCCCGCTATTGCGCGTGCGCTTTAGCACCAGCAACCCGCGCGACATGACCGAGGAGGTGGTGCAAACCATGGCCAAGTACCCCAATATTTGCAACTACATTCACTTGCCCGTGCAGAGTGGCAACAGCCGGGTGCTGGAGAAAATGAACCGTGGCCACAGCGTGGAGCAATACAAGCATTGGATAACCCGCATACGCGAGATAATGCCCGATGTGGCGCTATCAACGGATATGATAGTGGGCTTTTGCAGCGAAACGGAGGAGGACTTTGAGGACAGCTTGCGACTGATGGAGTGGGCGAGGTTTGATTATGCCTTTATGTATTTCTACAACGAAAGGCCCGCTACCCCCGCTGCCAAAAAGTTTGAAGACGATGTGCCGCACGAAGAGAAGAAACGCCGCCTAGCTAAGATGATTGAATTGCAGCGCGGCTTGTGCGAAGAGAGCAACCAGCGTGATTTGGGCAAAGTGTTTGAGGTGTTGGTTGAAGGCCCTTCGAAGCGCTCTGATGAGCAATTGTGTGGCCGCAACAGCCAAAACAAAATGTTGGTTTTCCCTAAAGTTGATGGCATAAAGCCGGGCGATTATGTGCAGGTAAAAGTTACCTCATGTACCTCGGGCACGCTGTTGGGAGAGGTTTTTGAAATGTGAGATGAGAAATTTGAGATACGAAACATTGGAATGGTGTTTTGTCTTTCTTTTGGTTTCTCATCTGTTATCTCATATCTGATATTTGAACTGTGGATTTAACTAGCATAAAACAGCGTTTCGGTATTATCGGCAACTCGCCGGAACTGAACTACGCATTGAGCGTTGCCATGCGCGTGGCGCCTACCGACCTTACGGTATTGATTACCGGCGAGAGTGGTGTGGGTAAAGAGATTTTCTCGAAAATCATTCATAACCTTAGCTCGCGCAAGCACAACCCCTTTATTGCCGTTAACTGCGGCGCTATCCCCGAAGGCACCATCGATTCGGAGCTGTTTGGCCACGAAAAGGGCTCTTTTACAGGAGCTACCGATGCCCGTAAAGGTTACTTTGAGCACGTGCAGGGTGGTACCATCTTCTTAGATGAAATTGGTGAAATGCCATTGGGCACCCAGGCTCGCTTGCTGCGGGTGCTAGAGACTGGCGAGTTTATACGCGTGGGTTCTAGCAAGGTAATGAAAACCGATGTGCGGGTAGTTGCCGCTACCAATGTGGAGTTGATGGCATTAATAAAGCGTGGCAAGTTCAGGGAAGACCTTTATTACCGCTTGAGCACGGTGCCTATCAAGGTATCACCGTTAAGAGAGCGGAGGGAGGATATTTACCTGTTGTTCCGCAAGTTTGCTATTGATTTTTCGGAGAAGCACCGCACCCCGGCCATCCAATTGGATGCCGAAGCGCAGCAATTGCTTACTACTTACGATTTTCCGGGCAATATCCGTGAGTTGAAGAATTTGGCTGAACAGATTTCAGCTTTGGCTAGCGATAAGTTGGTAACGGTAGCTGAACTAAAGCACTTTTTACCAACCCAAAACCGCAGCGGTTTGCCAGCAGTAATGCAAGGTAATGCTGGTGCCAATGGCAAAGGCGAGGGAAGCGAATTTTCGGAACGCGAACTATTGTATAAGCTCTTCTTTGACATGAAGAAGGATTTAACCGACTTGAAGAAGTTTATTTTTGATGTGGTAGGCAACCAGCAAACTGATTTTTCAAACGTAAAGCCACCTAAGTCAAATATAGATGAGAGCATGTTGGCGCGTTTAGATGATTATGATACCGATGAAGATATCCCTGCACCGCGACCGATTGTAATTGACCAACCAACTGCGTATGCACGCCATGAGCCTGTTATGGAGGAAACCTCATTATCTTTGGCTGACAAGGAAAAGGAAATGATACAGGTGGCGCTTAAAAAGCATAAAGGTCGCCGTAAAGATGCTGCACTGGATTTGGGTATTAGCGAACGAACCCTTTACCGCAAGATAAAGGAATATAAGATTGTGGAATGAGTGATTTGATGTACAGTGTACGATGTACAAAGTGAAGGATGAAGTACAATTTACGATGTACAAAGTACAATGAAAGGAAAAGAATGTAAAAGGTTTTGGAAAATGGAATTAAACAAAAACATATTACCACATAACATAAAAACACATCGTGCATTGTATATTGTACTTTGTACATGTTTAGCCTTTTTCTTCACTTCGTGCTATTCATTCAAAGAAGGTCGCATACCACCTGAAATACAAACAGTAAAGGTTTTCACTTTTACTAACCAATCATCCAACGGAAACACACAGCTTAACCAAGGCATGACCGATGCGCTGCGCGATAGGTTTATTACCCAAAGTAGCCTACGCTTGTTGCCCGTTAGTAGTGAAGCTGATGGTGATATTGAGTTCACGGGTGTTATTACCGGATACTCAGTATTGGGTACTGCGGCTGCGGCCAACCAAACCACTGCATTGAGCAGATTAACCCTTACTGTGCGTGTTGATTTTGTAAATAACACCAAGCCAGGTGACCAATGGAGCCAAAGCTTTAGCCGCTTTGCCGATTACAGCAGCACCCAAAACCTCCTAGATGTGGAGGCCCAGTTGCTACAAGATATTTATTTTCAGTTGGTGGAAGACATTTATAACAAAGCTTTAGTTAACTGGTAATGGAAGCCAAACAATTTGCGGAACTGCTTAAATCGCCATTGCAGGTAGCCCAGCTACCTGTAGATGCCCTCCGCGAATTGGTTAAGCGCTATCCGTTTTCGGCCAGTTTGCAAATGCTGTTGCTAAAGCAATACCAGTTAAATGACCACCCGGCCTACGACGAACAGTTGCCCAAAGCAGCTATTTATGCACCTGATAGAAGGGCACTATACCGCTTGGTACAGCTTAGGGAGATGGTGGTGAAAGAGGTGGCTCAAACTGCAATTGAGCCTGAGCATACTTTACATGAGGAAGAAGGTAACATAGCTGATTCAGAAGTGCCACTTTTGGATACAGAGGATGAAGATGCATCAATTATTGATGTTGAACCAATCAGTTTTATTGATTCTGAACAAGCAATAACTGATGAAGAGCCGCTGTTTACTGACGAAGAGGTTGCTGCTATTGAAACAGACACTCCGATTTATGACGAAGCTCCAGCCAGTGCAAATGCCGAGAGTAGTGAGCTAGATGGGGATGAAAAGACAGTTAAGCCATTAGCTGAGTTTAGTTATTTGCCTCCTGTTATTCCGCAAGAGCATTTGAGTATAGTGCTGGAAGAACAAGATGAAAAGGCACTTACTGAAGAAGAGGTAGTACCTGAGGAGGATAGTGAGGGCGAGCACGAACCAGAATTATTACCAGCGGATGCTGATTTGACTGCCAATGCGGAAATTGTGAGTGAATCAACAACAATGAGCGCGGAACCCGCAGCAGAGGCGGCAGTTGATGAATTAGCACCTGTGCAAGTTGAGAATACAGAACCAACAACCGAGGTGTCGAGTGCTGAGCTACAAGCTGAGCCTATTACCGATGAAACAGCAAGCCAAGCCTCACCACCAAAGCAAACGCTGCCAAGTACCGATAGCTTTACCGGTTGGTTGCAGCGTGTAAAACGCAACGAGCTACCTAAGCCAATGGATGCTGATGACCATCAAGAAAAGGCGGCTTTGGATGCCCTGTTTGGCGCAGGTACATATGAAGCCACCTTGGTGAAAGAATCCATAGACCTGCCCGAAATAGTACCAACTCCTAAAGTACCTCCAACCCGGGAAGAGCTTATGGAACCTGATGATGAGGCAAATAGAAAAATGGACGAGCAGGCCAAGAAAAGCCTTACCATGGGTAACGAGCTGGTAACCGAAACCCTAGCGCGCATATACGAAATACAGAAAAAGAACGCCAAGGCTATCGAGGCTTACGAAATACTCAAAGTGCGTTTCCCAGAGAAAGTGGAGCAATATAATGCCAAAATTCAGTCTCTCAGAGAGATATAAGACCATTGTTATGGTAAAATTCTTGTTAGGTTAGGTATTCTTTTGAAATTTCTATCTTGTTATTTATAAAGGGAGCGATGCTACGATTGACAGTAATAGGCTACTTAATGGTAATATTGGCTTCATGCCAAACGCCAACGCCTGCTGCCTTATCAATTAATCACCTCCAGTTTCCCGACCCAGAACGTGATGCTATAGCTGCAAATGGAATTAGACAAGTAACGGGCCGCATTTTATCTGGGCGCTACCAAGGCGACACGGTAAGTTTACATTACTACAATGCCCTAGGTAACCTTTTGTACCACGAAGACATATCGCTTATGGGGCCTAAAACCAACGCATGGTATAACAGCCTCGGTTTGGTTGCAGTAGAGTCTATCTTTACCGATTTTAGGGAGGATATTGTTTACAGTTATTGTTACGTTCCTGAAGAGCGAATATTGTTTGAGAATAGATGCCATGTAGGTTATATGGTTTATACCCAAATTTGGCAATTTAACGAGGACAGCAAGCCCATCGCTAGCTTTAATGCTTATGAAATGGAAAGGATAGCTTATGATAGCTTGGGAAGAATATCCATGCGCACCATGACAATTGATACGACCTTTGTAGAGGAAGACGACAAATGGATGACACCCATTACGCGGGTAAGTAATTATTATTATCATACAACAACCAATTTGCTAAGCAGGGTAGAGTACTTGTTTGTAAACAACCAAAGCGAAACGATAGCAGGAGAAATCATCAAAACATATACTAGTAAAGGCCTTCCGTATCAGCTAGAATATAGTGATGGTAACATTGTTCAATACGAGTTATTGACTGAAACTGATTGGAAACGAACGGCTAGTTTGCCACAGTTGCGATAGATAAACTGTTGTTTATAGTAAAGCTCACGGTGTATTGGTAAGAATAACTATCGGCTTATACTTTATAAACTCAGCATTAGGCGTAAAGTTAAAGAATGGGTTGTCATCAGCAATGGTGAAAAAGCTAGCTGGCATGTGGAAAATTTCTTGTGCCTCTAGCCATGTTAATTGGTGCCTTCCTACGCTATCGGTTACTACTATTTGGGCGGTATAAGGAGTAGTTGGATTCATTGCCGAGTACACAACTACCTCCAATGGATTAATGATGGGCATATTTGGGTCGCTGTACAAGTAATCTTCGTTGATGTAGTAGCGCATGTTTTTATCGGGCATTTGCGCTATCAACTGCTTATAAACCATAATTTTATTCCTTCCTACTTCTGAGTATTGGTTAACCTGAAAACTGTGTTTTACAGTCATTAACAACACAATGGCTATCATAATACCTGTGAATGCCAATTTATTTTTTAGCCACAAGCTTTTTAGCATCCACTCCGCAAAAATGTAGCTAAACAAAAAGGCAACCGGTGCCATTGCCTTGCCCGCTAAGTCGTGGTAAGGGTGGTTGGCAAATATGCCATACATTACAAAAACACCAACTAGGTAAACAAAGGTGCCCATTATCATCAAGGCTTTCCAATAATTGCCCTTCTTAAAGAGCGATACACTATAAATAGCGCCAAATACCAGTAATGGTGTACTTATAGGAAATGCCGTAAGTGCTATTTGGGTCCAATACTTAACATATGGCCAGTCAAAGCTTGATAGTGCCTCGTACTGTACGCCTGCAACCCGCTGCATATCGTAGGGGTCAGGATTGAAATTCTTAACTACTACAAAAAAGACGAACAGCAAACCTGCGGCAATGTATTTTGAAAGGGCAGCTCTGCTAGGCCATGTTTCTGAGAAGTAATATGCGAAGAACAGCAGGGTGGCAATGGTGTTAATTGGGTTGGAAAAAGCAAGGAAAAATAGACAGACGGCCACTAATAACATCCGCGCTATCGGGTTGTGTAACAATATTTCTTTCCTTAAGATAAGCATTAAGGTAAGCAGCAAAGGGTATGCTATTGGGATGGAACAGGTAATAATTAGATAATTGTAGCCCAAGAAGGTAAAGTAACCAATAACAAGGGCCAGGGCAGCGGTAGGCTTTTTAAATCCAAAGAGAAACAACAAGAAGAAGCTTAAATACCACAAAAAATCGTTGGCATACAGGGCTTTTACTACCCAATGTATGTTGGTGGTAACATAAGATGTAATAACTGGCAATACTTGGTTGATACCAACAGCAAATCGAGACTCGGTAACGTCAAAGAATTGGGTACCACATATCACAAAGGTGCTTACCGCGGTATCTACAATCATGCGCTCTTCGTATAGCTTAATTTGTATGCGCAGTAGCAGGGCGAAACCAATTACCCCCAATATTAATACATACCACCTATTTTGTGCTGCTTGCATAGTTGCTACCTATTGGTTTGCGACCGCCATATTAATAAAATAATTGCTTACGCAGGTACATAGTGGCAATAATTTACCAAATGCAGCGGGTTTACAATCGCGCAACCGAAACAAATTGCACTTGAGGCTGTTAACCCAATTAAGTAATTTTGCATAATGAGTAAGGAACGAGAAGCACCACAGCCAAGGCCAGATTTTGTAAACCCAATTGACCCAGATAAGATAACCGAAAACCCTGGCTTGCTGCCATATGCCCACACGGTTAGTGGAGCGGTTATTAAGCCAGAGGATAAAGGTAAAATAAGGGGGCGAGCCATGGCGGCCATGGTACAGCAAACCGACCGCCAAATGCAACAGCTGTATAAGCAGATGGAGGTGTTGGCTAATCAAGCGAAGGAGTTACAGCGCCGCGTGCAGGTTTCTGAAATGATATATAGTGCTGATATGGGTTCTGAACCATTAGTAGGGCATACGTATCACCTATACGAAAAACAAGATGGCGGGCATGTGCTATCTATGGTAGCACCAACAGAGTGGGGTAGAAGTTTTAAGTACGCTGCGCATGTAGCCACGGTAACGTTGATGGCCGACCATACTTGGGATGTGCTGGCTGAACAAAAGTAATGCAGGGCAGGAATCGGGAGTTTTGATAGAAAGACTGACACAAAAAAGCCGCTGCGGAATCTCCACAGCGGCTTTTTTATTGGGGCGTAAGGAGTTTATGCTACTTCTTTAGCACCTTCTACCAGTACGGTTACATTGTTGTTAAGGCACTCTACGAAGCCACTTTCAATTTCAAATTGCTTAGTGCCTGCAGCAGCCGAAACACGAATAGGACCTTTTGCCAAAGCAGAGATAATAGGGGCGTGGTCTTTCAATATTTCGAAAGAACCAGCTGCTCCAGGTACTTTTACACCTGTTACATCGCCTTCGTACAGCTTCTTCTCTGGGGTCAATATTGTCAACTTCATAACTTACTTAGTTGTATCGAAAATTTAACTTTTAATCTTGAATCTTAAATTTTCAATTAGTTTGCCGCTAACATTTTCTTGCCTTTCTCAATAGCTTCGTCGATGTTACCAACTAAGTTAAAGGCCGCTTCTGGATACTGGTCAACTTCACCATCCAAAATCATGTTAAAGCCACGGATGGTTTCTTCAATTGGCACCAATACACCTTTCAAGCCGGTAAACTGCTCGGCAACGTGGAACGGCTGAGACAAGAAACGTTGTACACGACGGGCACGGTGAACGGCCAATTTGTCGTCTTCGCTCAACTCATCCATACCTAGGATGGCGATGATATCTTGAAGCTCTTTGTAGCGCTGCAATACTTCTTTTACGCGTTGCGCGCAGTTATAGTGCTCGGCACCCAAAATCTCAGGGCTAAGTATACGTGAAGTTGAATCCAAAGGATCTACCGCAGGGTAAATACCTAGCTCGGCAATTTTACGGCTCAATACGGTGGTAGCATCCAAGTGGCTAAAGGTAGTTGCTGGGGCTGGATCCGTCAAGTCATCCGCAGGAACGTAAACCGCCTGTACCGAGGTGATTGAACCACGCTTAGTTGAAGTAATACGCTCTTGCATCAATCCCATCTCGGTAGCCAACGTAGGCTGGTAACCTACAGCTGAAGGCATACGGCCTAATAGGGCCGATACTTCTGAGCCTGCTTGGGTAAAACGGAAGATGTTATCAATAAAGAACAAGATATCTTTTCCGCCATCTGGGTCGTTAGCATCACCATCACGGAAATATTCTGCTACGGTCAAACCGCTCAAGGCTACACGGGCACGTGCACCAGGAGGCTCGTTCATTTGGCCGAACACCAAGGTAGCTTGGCTTTTGGCCAATTCTGTTTTATCTACTTTGCTCAAGTCCCAGTCGCCACCTTCCATGGCTTCTTTAAACTCTTCACCGTATTTAATTACGTTCGATTCAATCATTTCACGCAGCAAATCGTTACCCTCACGAGTACGCTCACCCACACCAGCAAACACCGAAAGACCTTCGTAGCCTTTAGCGATGTTGTTGATTAGCTCCATAATCAATACGGTTTTGCCTACACCGGCACCACCAAACAAACCGATTTTACCACCCTTTGCATAAGGCTCAATCAAATCGATAACCTTAATACCCGTGAACAATACTTCGCTCTCGGTGGTAAGGTCTTCAAAACGAGGAGGTTTACGGTGGATAGGGGCACCACCTTCTTTGCTAACAGCACCGATACCATCAATAGCCTCGCCTACTACGTTAAACAAGCGGCCTTTGATTTCCTCGCCAACAGGCATAGTAATCGGGGCACCCATGTCGGTCACTTTCATACCGCGGGTCAAGCCGTCGGTTGAGTCCATGGCGATAGCGCGAACGCTGTCTTCACCTAAGTGTTGTTGGCACTCTAGCACTACTACTTGGCCGTTCTCTCTAACAATTTCTAGTGAGTTAAGGATGTTCGGAAGTACTACGCCTTCGCCTGCAAAGCTCACGTCCACTACCGGGCCGATAACCTGCTTAATCTTTCCTACGTTTGACATTGAATGTTTTATTTGCGGAATGGAGTTATTCTTAAAATCGCTGCAAAATTACTCAATCGCCACTTATAATCAAATTAAAAGGAACTAATAATCCACAGTTTGAAAATTTACCGTGGACAAGTAAGGTAAGTGCAGGGTTCTTACAAATAATATTGTGACCTACTAGGTGGCAAGGCACTTGATTATCTGTAGCGCAATGCCCTAACATTAGTAGCAATAATAATTATGGCCGAGCCAAACAAAATTATCTCGGTAGGAAAAAACCAGGCCGCATATCTATGGTAATCGAAAGTATGAATAACCGCTACCGTGAGCACCAACGAAAACTGAATAAGTGCGAGGTAAAGCAAAAAGCGCAGCATTGGGCTGTAGGTGTTTGGGGTGGCCTTCTTTTTTAGGTAAACAAAGGCACAGAGCAATGCCATAATGATTATTGTATGAACATAGAAAAACTTAAGGATGAGCCCTATTACGGCCAATATCGAAAAATTTGAAACCCAGTGCCAGTTTGTGAGCTGTTGATTGGCTAAAAATTGGTAATCTCGGGTTAAATCCCAATTGCTCATTTCGGGCCTGTGCGTCACTTCTAGGGTCATCTCTTGCACATTATACAGCTCTACAAATTCTCCAACCAGCAACCTATCGTAGCCGTCGGCACCAATGTAGTAATGTTGTACTTGGTCGGCAATTTTTAATGCATACTTACCGGGCAATTCTTTTAAAATTCTGATGTTGTACTGTTTCTGAAAACTGAGACTATTATATCCATAAGAGTTAAGCAATTCAACAAGTTTTGTATCGTAGCCGCCAATTAGCATGGTATCTACATCAAAGCCCAAGTATTTAAAGTTTTGATGTGGGGCGTTTGGTAACACCATTATATCGTTAACCTGTTTTAGTAAATCGGTTGGGTATTGGGTTTGGTTGTATGCTATATCGCTTTCGATAAGGTTTTTGGCCATATCGGCGTGCGAGTAAAAAAATTGTTTGAAAGGGAAAACGAACTTATAAGGGTCATACTTTCTAGCCAAATATGTTTCTGGTAACCATAGCAGCGCAAAAAATATAACGGTTGGGAGTGCTACCGGTAGTATCCATCTTTTAACATGGATGCCCCTCAGATAAAACTCAATGAACACTATTAGGCCAATTAGCGGTAGCGCAAAACCTAACTTTGGGGTAAGTATAAAGGTGAGTAGGGCTAAAAATATGATTGCTGAGCCCCTGCGGAGGTTGGCTTTTTCTGTTGCCTTATTGCCTACTAATGTTGCCAGTAACAATAGCTGGGTAGTGAGTATAAAGGTGCAAATAGCTTGCGAGGTGATAAAATGCTCGTATTGGAATATACTACTGGCTAGCAAGTAATAGGCCGTGCAGCCTAATTGCACAGCGGTAATTAACTTAGCTAGTTTGCCTGTTTTTAGCGCTCTAAATATTGGTTGTTCAAATATCTGAAAGATAAAGAAGCCGGTAAGTAATCCGATAAGGTGCTGCACAAAAGCCACGATGGTTACCGAGCCCCATATTTTCATTAACACCGAAATAAACAAGGGATAAACAAAACTTCGAGTGCCCTCATGAGATAAAGTATGGTCTTCAAGAAGTCGCACCGCTGGCAACAGGTAGCCGTATAAATCACCATCGGCAAACGGAACCGAAGGTAATGAAAACCTCCTAATGGCTGCGATAAGCAATATAATGCCCAATGCCACATAGCGAGGTTTCAGTTTTGATAAGGCACTTGTGGCAGACATGTATATACCATTAAGTAAGCAATAGATAAAACTAAATAATTTGTTTGAATAGCCACAAATTGTGTTTAATGCTTGAAAACGTGACACTTCAATAAGTGTGGCAGAGCGTGCGAGTATTTATTCAGACCACTACTGGCAGTTATCATACGTTATTAATAGTTAGCCATTGTGCCATATTTGTATATTGCAGCACAACCACCATTAACAATGGCATGAAGATAATTGAAGTAACAAACGAGCAACAAGCCACTGACTTTTTGGAAGTGCCGGTATATATCTATAAGCACGATCAGAACTGGATTAGGCCTTTGGATGATGATATAAATAAGGTATTTAACCCTGAAAAAAACAAGTACTTTAAGCATGGTAAGCTTTGCCGCTGGTTGCTGTTGGATGAAACCGGTAAAGCCATTGGTAGGGTAGCGGCTTTTATAAACGATAGCACGGCCTATAAGTTTGACCAACCAACAGGTGGTATGGGTTTTTTTGAGTGCATCAACAACCAACAGGCAGCCAACTTATTGCTCGATACCTGTAAAGATTGGCTGGCAGCAAACGGCATGGAAGCGATGGATGGGCCGATTAACTTTGGCGAGCGCAACAACTGGTGGGGGCTGCTTATCGAAGGTTTTGACCCGCCGAGCTATGGTATGAATTATCACCCGCCATATTATCAAACGTTGTTAGAAAACTACGGTTTTCAGTTATACTTCAATCAGTTTTCGTACGGCTTGGGCGTAAATGATGAACGGCCAGAGGTATACTATGCCAAAAGTAAAAAGCTGTTGGCCGAAGACCCTAATTATCGATTTGAGCATTTAACTTTCGATAAGATTGAAAAGTACACCGAAGATTTTCGCACCATCTATAACAAAGCATTTATAAATAGTAGAGAGGGGCTTAAAGAAATGAGCCAAGAGCAAGCTCGCAATCTAATGAAGGCTATGAAGCCCATTTTAGTAGATTACCTAATATGGTTTGGCTATTATAAAGAAGAACCCATTGCTATCTTTTTTATGATGCCAGAGTTGAATGGCTACTTTAAGCATGTAAACGGAAAAATGAATTTAGTAGGCAAGCTCAAGTTTCTTTACCACAAGCTCACGGGGTCGGTGCGTAAAATGTACGGTATTATGTTTGGCGTGGTGCCCGAGCACCAGGGCAAAGGCGTTGAGGGAGGCATAATTATGGCAGCTAATGCTGCGGTGCAGCCCAAAAAACGTTGGGATGAAATGGAGCTTACCTGGATAGGGGATTTTAACCCTAAAATGATGCGCGTGGCTGAAAACCTGGGTGCACGTGTGGTAAAAAAGCATGCTACTTTTCGCTACCTGTTTGATAGAAGCAAGCCATTTAAACGTTACCCAATTATAGGTTAGTACTAGTTAGGGTTCATTTGCCAATGCAGATTATTAGGTATTGGCTATATTGCAATATGGCAGAGTTGAAAAGACCGAAAAACCTCAAACCTCGTCTGTTTCAGATATTGGCTTTTTTATTAGGTTTGATGCTAAGTTTACTTGTCGGGCTGGGTATATTGCGCTATTACCACAACCAAAAAGCACCTCGTTTTTTCGGTAACTATGTAGTTGAGGGTTTTGTGCCACATCCATATTTGGGTTATGCGCCCACAGCCAATGCCAAACTTCATTCGTGCAAAACAATAAATAACGATACCGTTTATTGTGTGCAATATACGCTTGATGCTAATGGCCAAAGAGTAGTACCTGTAAATGATACAGCCAGCAAGCATGTGCTGTTTTTTGGTTGTTCGTTTACCTATGGCGAAGGTGTTAACGATGAAGAAACTTTTGCATATAGGTTGGGTACCCAAAGGGCCGATTTGCAAATACATAACTATGCCTACAGTGGCTATGGGCCACAACAAATGCTGGCCAAACTTGAGTATGGCAGGCTACACCAATACGTTACCGAGCCAGATGGATACTTAGTTTATGTGTTGTTGCCTGAGCATGTTTACAGGGCATCGGGCGAGCCATACTATATTCAAGGTTGGGGTAGTAGTTCGCCTCATTATGCATTTGATGCTGACACGCTAAAATACTACGAGAGCCATATGGCTTGGCGCCCAGCTTATACCAGCTGGCATCGTTTTTTGGGATGGAGTGGCTTGGGCAGTATTTTTACCCAGTTGCCTAGTGTATACGAGCAAACGGATATTAACCTTACCGTGGCTATTTGTGTAAAAGCCAAAGAGCAATATCTTTCTCGGTTTCCCAATGGCCGTTTTGTAGTAGCAATGTTTCCAGTTGAGCAATCGGAGGTAGAAGTAGGACAAATTATGGCCTCTCTCAAAGATGCTGGGATAGAAGTGTGGGATTTGCATACAGATTTGCGTATGGCTGATAGATACACAATTCCAAACGACAATCATCCCAGCAGCGAAGCACATAAAGAAATTGCAAGACTTTTATCAAAACTTATTAAGTAGCGTTGTTACCATTAATACGCTATTCCACTTGGGTTATCCTCCCCTAATTAGGGTAAACCATTGTCATAGTATTGTCAATTAAAGGTTTTGGTGGTGTTTATCATGAACTAATGGACGAATATTGCATTCTTATTTAGAAACAATCTAAACGTCAATTCACAATGTTCCGTTTTTTTACAAAATCATTTTTATTATCGCTAATGCTGGTTGTTGCAACCAGTAGTATTCATGCACAGTTTACTCCGGTTTTCGATTCGGTTGCACTGGGAGCAAATTATACCGATCAAGTTTATTACAGTTTAGTTAGTGGGCAAAAGACTACTGCCCCTATTAACGAGTGGGATGTAGCCTTCCAGGCCAACGGTATTACTTTTGGCGTATGGGTAAACCGTGGCGCTGGTTATAAGGCATATTTGGTGCCAAACCTTGATGCAACTGATTGGGGTGCTGCGGTAGATACTACTGGTTTTGCTAGCTGGCCTGCCTTGGATAATGGCAAAGATACTTGGGCCAATGGTGCTTTCAACCAAAACCCTACCAATCAGTTTGATGTAGGCTGGGGCTTGTATTCTGGTCCTCCGGCGCATGAAGTAAACGGAGATTCGATTTACTTGGTGCAGTACACTGATGGCTCTTTTAAGCAACTATTGATTGAAAACTTAAACGTAAACCGCTACGTATTCCGTTTTGCCGACCTAGACGGCACTAACGAAGTAGTTGATTCGGTTGCTAAAGACAATAACCTTAACCTTTCTTACTACAGCCTGAAAAATGCGACAGAGCTTAATCGCGAGCCGGCTAACAATGCTTGGGATTTGTGGTTTACTTACGGCATGACCGCCGATGTGGTTGCTGGCCCACCCGGCACCCCTGCAGGTGTTGCATCGGGCGCAGTTTATACCAACCGCGGCATACAGTCAGTTCAGGTATCTGGCGTTCCAAACGATTCGGCAGATTACATGACCGCTGCTTTTGATAGTGTAATTTTCAATATTGGAGATTCATATCGTGTGCGCTCTATGATGGGCTGGGAAGTACCAGATAGCAACGTATACTTCGTAAGGGCTAAGGATACTGAAATTTATAAGCTGGTGTTTACAGCCTATGAAGGTCAAAGCTCGGGCAAAATCGTTTTTGAGAAAACGCAATTAACCAATAACGCTACCGTAGGCATTAACGATGTAGCTGCTGCAACCCGTGTTTTGTTATATCCAAACCCTGCTATTGATCGCTTGAATGTAATATTAGATGCCAACCAAGCAGGCTTGCATAATATTACCGTTACCGATTTGGCCGGTAAAGTAGCTTACAGTAACAGCACTGAAGTAAATGGCTTGCAAAACATAAGCATACCAGTTTCAAACTTTGCAAATGGTTACTACTTGGTTTCTGTTGAAACTAATGGCAGCCGAAGCGTACACAAATTTATCAAGCAGTAAAATGCCCAATAAAGCACTACTTACCATATTAGTTACTATACTTAGTATCCTTGGCTTGGCGGCCCAGCAGCGCACCATTACAGTGGTAAGCGATGCAGATGGCAGCCCAGCTGGGGATGCTTATGTTTTGGTGCACTCCCTTACAAGCGAGGGTAAAAAATATTCAGTGCTTACTAATGAAGATGGTGTTGCCAATCTCAAATATACCGGGCCTGTTTTTATTGAGATATCGCATGCCAGTTTTGTGCCACATAGCGATACCTTAAAAGCTGGCGAAAGCCAATATTACAGGTTAATACCGTTGAATATACAGGTGCCTGAAGTAGTGGTTACGGGGCAGTTTACCCCCGAAGACCCTAAACGCTCAGTGTATGCAATTAAGGTAATTGATGTAAAAACAATTGAACGCCGCGGGGCTACCAATTTAAGGGAGTTGCTGAGCCAAGAGTTAAATATGCGGGTTACCCAGGATAATGTTTTGGGCAGCGGATTAAGCCTCCAAGGGCTAAGTGGCGAACAGGTTAAGTATATGATTGATGGGGTGCCAATTCTAGGCCGCCTTAATGGTGATATTGACATAAGCCAGATAAATCTGAACGATGTTGAGCGCGTAGAGGTAATTGAGGGGCCAGTATCGGTGCAATATGGTACCAACGCTTTAGGTGGCGTTATTAATATCATTACCAAAACCGATCAAGGGGATAAAATAAATACCTCAGTAAACAGCTATTACGAGAGCAGGGGTACTTATAATTTTGATGCTATGGCTGGGTTTAGGGTAAAAAACCATTTTTTTGGAGCAAGTATGGGCCGTTGGTTTTTTGATGGGTACGACCAAGATAAAACCCGGCGCGATGTCGCTTGGAACCCCAAAGAGCAGTACTTTGGCAATATCAAGTATGGCCTTACTTTTAATCGCATGCGCTTAATGTACAGTACCAATATTTTCAACGAAAAAATAACCAATCGTGGCGCGCCCCGTGCTCCATTTAATGTAAATGCATTTGACGACTACTATTATACCTTCCGCAATGCAAACTCACTAACCCTAAGTGGCGAAATAATCAAAAACCATTATCTCAATCAGGTAATTGCTTACTCGTTTTTTAGACGCAAAAAAAATACCGTTTTTAAAGATTTAACTGACCTTAGTGAAACGCCAGCCGCCGACCCGTCGTTACACGACACCACTACTTTTAACGCATTTTTGGCACGCGGTTTTATCAGTCGCAACAAAATTGATAGGAAGCTAAACTACCAAATTGGTTACGACATAAATATCGAAACGGCCAGTGGCAAGCGCATTGAGAGTGGCAGCCAGTCAATAGGCGATTATGCAGGTTTTGGCAGCGTTAGTTATGCACCGTTTAATTGGTTAACCATTCAGCCTGGGTTGCGATATTCTTATAACAGCGCATATAGGGCACCGGTTACGCCATCATTGCATATAAAAATGAATCCTGCCGAGCATTTAATTGTTCGCATGTCGTATGCACGAGGCTTCAGGGCTCCATCCATCAAAGAGCTTTACTTCGATTTTTACGACATCAACCACAACATATATGGCAACCTTGATTTAGAGGCTGAGTACAGTAATAATGTAAACCTTCAGGTTAGTTACAACAAGCCATTTAAGCAGCACCATTTAATAAAGGTAACGCCAACACTTTATTTCAACGATATTAAGAATGATATAGAGCTGATACAAGATTTTAGCAGTGGCGATGAGGGAAATGTGTTGCCTTATACCTACGGAAACCTTAGCAGCAACCGGATAGTTGGCTATAATTTTATTGTGCAGTATACGCTTAAAGAAAACTTTAGTATTGGTTTTTCAACTGCTATGAATGGCCGAAACTACCAGTTTAATGACACCTTAAGTTCTGATGGGTTTAAGTGGAGCCCAGAGGTATCGGCTAATGCCAATTATGTAATACCTAAGGCAAAATTGCGTTTAACTGTTTATTATAAGTACAACGGCCAGTTTATTACCCCATACATTGAGTCTGATGGCTCGGTGGCCGAACAAATCATAAACCCATACGGTTTACTTGATTTTAGTGTTGGCCGTAGCTTTTGGAAAAACCGGGTTGTGGTTAATGTGGGTGCCAAAAACTTGCTTGATATAAACCAGGTAAACACCAATGGTGGTTCGGGTGGTGGGGCACATAGTGTAGGTGCTACAAGTGTACCTATTGCTTGGGGCCGTAGCTACTTTGTTTCTTTAAAGCTTCAATTCTCTAAGTTATAATTGTATGCGTATATATTTAGCTTGTTTAGTGATTATAGCTTTATCAATTTCATCTTGTTTAAAGGAAGAGGAAACCGTTGATAAACCTACCGTTTCGCAAACGGTACAAATACCTTTGGGGCCTAATTACGAAAACCAGTATTACTTTGATTTGGAATCGAACGAGACAGTGAAAAGCGAATCCCGTTTCAGTTGGGATTTAGCCTTTGAATCTACACCAGAGGGGTATCGTGTTTTTATCAACGGCTTTAAATTTATGTTTGCTTACAACACCGGCAAAACAAGGTTTGACAGCACGTATACTTACAATGCACTACTTAGGCGTTGGGATGAGCCAGATGGTGACCTTGCTAAGACCGCCTTTGGCGAATGGGGTACCCCATCAACTGGTGGTGATGTAGTGGGTAATGGCTTTGTGTATGTAGTTGATAGGGGCTTTAATGCCAATTTGGATACTTTGGGTAGGCGCAAAGTAATTATCAATAGTCTGTTTGATGGTACCTACAGTGTTAGTTTTGGCAGCCTAGGTAGTACCACACCCACAACGGTAAACATCCCAAAGGTTGATGGTTACAATAAGGTTTTCTTGAGCTTTGATAATGGTGGCGAGATAATAAATGTAGAGCCTGCCAGTAGTGCATGGGACATTAATATTACGCGCTATACCCATGTTTTTTATGGTCCGGTTCCAGGTTTCCCGCCCACTGATACCCTCCCTTATCAAGTAGTAGGCGTGTTGACCAACTATACCAATGGGGTAGAGGTAGCTAAATTGGATTCGGCTGACTATAATGCTTTTACCTTGGCCGATGCCGCCAACCTCATTTTTTCGTCTAACCAAGATGCCTTAGGCTTTGATTGGAAAAACTTTACCCTTACCGATGAAAACTATGTGGTAGAACCGCAAAAGCTATACATCATCAAATCAGTTGAGGGTAATTACTACAAGTTGCATTTTGTTGAGTTTTATAACAATGCTGGTGCTAAGGGGTACCCAACCTTTGAGGTACAAGAGCTGAGATAGTTGTTGGTTGATTTGTTATTGGTTACTCGCTATTAGTAAAGCTGCGCAGTATTAGGCCCTTAATTGGGTCATATCAACCAATTAACCAATAACCAAGCCCCAATTAACTGAATTATCTTAACTTTATCGCAAACCTAAGTACACGCATGATACTATCCATGACGGGCTACGGCAAGGCAAGTACTAATTTGCATGGCCGTGCATTTCAAATTGAAGCGCGCGCGCTCAACAGCAAATACCTTGACTTAAACCTTAAGTTGCCTTCGGTATTGCGCCATAAAGAGATTGAAATACGCAGCCTTATTACAGCCAACCTAATGCGCGGCAAAGTTGACTTTACTATCACTACCGATGGTGGTGCCGACCTACCAACCCAAACCATTAACCGCAGCCTATTTAATGCTTATTACAAAGAGCTTAAAGAAGTGGCCGATGAGAATGGATTGGGCCATGAAGATTTGTTAGCAGTAATAGTGAGGCTGCCAGATGTGATGCAAACGGATAACAGCACCCTTAGCGATGAGGAGTGGGCCTTGCTTGAGCCAGGTATTAAAAAAGCGCTACATGCGCTTGAAGATTTTCGTAAGCGTGAAGGCAACGAGCTGCGCAAAGATATGGTAGAGCGGGTAGCCCTAATAAGCCAGGCCAATGATAAGGTAGAAGAAATTGAAGGTGGACGCAAGGATAAGGTGCGAGACCGCATTTTAACGCAGCTCACCAGTTTTATCGAAGATGGCAAGATTGACCAGAACCGTTTGGAGCAAGAGATGATTTACTACATCGAGAAGCTGGATGTAACCGAAGAGATAGTGCGCCTGCGCAGCCATTGCCAATATTTTGTAGAAATAATTGACGATGCAGGTACTGAAAATGGTAAAAAGCTAGGCTTTATTAGCCAAGAAATGGGCCGCGAGATAAATACTATTGGCAGTAAAAGCAATAGTGGCGAGCTGCAAAAGCTAGTTGTATTGATGAAAGAGCAACTAGAAAAAATTAAGGAGCAACTAAACAACATTTTGTAACACAAGCTGTTATAAGTAATGGAGACTGAAAACGGAGGCCGAATTATAATTTTTACTTCACCTTCTGGGGCAGGTAAGACAACCTTAGTCAGGCATTTATTGTCTAAATATAAAGGTCGGTTAGGTTTCTCGGTTTCGGCAACCACCCGCAAACGTAGAGATGGAGAAGAAGATGGGGTTCATTACCACTTCCTTACTGAGGAAGCGTTTATGGAACACATCCGCAACCATAAGTTCATTGAATCTGAAGAGGTATATCCGGGCATTTATTACGGTACTATGCATTCTGAATTAGACCGGTTGAAAAAACTTGGCAAGAATCTTGTACTTGATATAGATGTAAAGGGTGCCCAAAATGTAAAGAACCTATATGGCGACAGGGTTTTGTCGGTTTTTGTAAAGCCGCCTTCGCCTGAGATACTTATAGAGCGTTTGAAACAAAGAGGCACTGAGAGCGATGAGGAGTTGAAGAAACGGATTGAAAGGATGCAGTTTGAATTGAGCCACGAGGATTATTTTGATGCGATAATAGTAAACGATGCTTTAGAGGATGCTTTGATAGAAGCAGAACGAGTGGTAGAAGGATTTTTGGGCATTAGAAGTGAGCGCACAACTTTTTGACCATAGATTACGTATTATAAACTATTACCTTTAAACGTGTGGCGTATGGTTACTGAAATCACTAGAGGGGTCCGGGTAAGTGTAGAAAGCTTTTACCAGGACGATTACTCCAACCCGTTGGAAAGTGAGTTCATTTTCGCTTATCGGGTGAGTATTGAAAATTCGAGCGAAAGCACGATTAAGCTGTTGCGCAGGCATTGGTTTATTTACGATGCTTATGCCACAGGTGAGTACCGCGAGGTTGAGGGCGAGGGTGTGGTTGGCCAGCAGCCAATACTAGAGCCTATGGGCCAATACCAATACGTAAGTGGCTGTAACCTTAAAGGCGAAATGGGCCGCATGCATGGTGTGTACGAATTTCAGCGCATGAGCGATGGCCGCATCTTTGAAGTACTCATTCCGGAATTTGAGATGCTTGCTACGCCTAAAATGAATTGAGGTTACTGGTTTATTGCAGTTTACTCGTATGGTTGTCATTCCGACGTAGGAGGAATTTTCTAGCAACAACGAACTGAATTTCCCATTGGTATGAGTTTATTCATGAGCAAGAGTATAGTCCTTTACCGCTGGAAGGCCCTTCGAGAAAAACTCGGGGTAACAAACGATCAGGAATAACCTATACACCAATATACCACCACCTAGTCATTTAATATAACGGGCAGCCCATCTTTATCACCAATTACGATAATCTTGGTGTTCGGCGATTTGGCCAATTCTAGGGTGGCTTCTATACCTTTAAACTTAAGCACATTATCGGTTAAGTTAGCGGATAATGATTTGTTGTAAGCTGCCAGTCCATCGGCCTCTATTAGTAGGCGCTGCGCTTCCAGCTCGGCCTTTTTAAGCTTAAACTCATACTCTTGGCTTTCTTGCTCTTGCTGTAGTTTTTGCTCTATGGCATCGCTAATTGACTTGGGTAAGGTAATTTCTTGTATAATTATCCTTTCCACCAAAATGTAATGCTCCTTTAGGGCAGGCAGCATTAGGTCAATCATTTCTTTTTGCAGTTGCTCTTTTTTGCCAGCGTATAGCTCATCAGCAGTATATCTACCAATAATGGAAGATACCGCTCCACGCGCCTCGGGTTTTACAAACAAATTTTTGTAATCTGAGTTAATACTCGATAATAGATTGGGCAGCTTATCTACTATTGGCCTATACTGAATATTGATATTGCATTTTACACTCAAACCATTTTTAGTGTTGGCGGTCACAATAATATTATCTCCTTGCCTGCGGGTATCTACTGATACTATTGAGGTCCATGGCAGCACTAGTTTTAGCCCCGGTTCGTAGGTGCGGTTCATGTTATAGCCCGAAAAGTTGTTGATTAGTACCCCATGATGGCCATTGGGTACCCTGTTAAACAACTTGCTAGAGAAAACCCAAACTAATAGAACAATAACAGCCAGGGTGAAAATGATACGATAAATGGAGCCAGATCTCATAGCCAAGTATGTTTAGGTTTGTATTTTGAACGGGTAAGAATGTCTTGCGGTGAAAGCTCTAGCAAGGTTTCAAACTTGGTGTCGGGGTTTTCGTCCATAAACTTACGAACGATTTGCCAACCAACCCAACTACCAGCATTACCCGGCGACTCTGGCGGCATACCGCTAGTAAAGGGCCCAGGATAAATGTAGTTTCTGTTTACGGTTATTTCTGTGCCGTACAACAGTTCTTTTTCTAAAAAAAAGTTCCACATTTCGGGCTCATTGGCTTGGCACCATTGCATTTGCGCAACACTGTAATCTATTTTTAGATGGTCATACGTATCGGGCAATAGCAAATCCATAAAATACAGCTGAATACCATTGTGTATCATTTCGGCCAGCAGTGTGGCGTCTTGCGGTTCCGACTCAAAGGCTAGGCCATACAAAACCTTTATGGCATGCGGTACTAGGTATTCTTTGGTTAGGGTTTGCTGCACATATTGTGGTATGCTTGCCGGGTACGGAAAATCTTTGCCCATGTGCATATCAAGGCAAATGGCCAGTATGGTGGTGTCGTAAGTTACGGCTGCCCGCTCAAAAAACGATATGCAGGTAACTATATCGGGCACGGGCTTGTTAGGAAAATAGTGTTTGTAGTATTTAAAAGCTTGCGTTACTTCTGCCGCTATGTCATCAAACGGCACAAAGGCTTTATATGCTGTATCCAGTAAACTCCTTACTGCGGTATCCGAAAGAAAATAGTAATAGTTTTTTAATGCCGCTTCTTTTTGCAGCTCCAAGCTACCTAAGCCCATAATGCGGTTGCCCCAAACATCCAAAAAATCGGGGTACTGTTGTTGCAGTTGCATTATGCCAGCCTCTAGGTTAGTTGTATCAACTAGCAACATATCATGCTCAAAACGTTGTACCTTCACATTTACTTCAATGTTAGATACATTGGGTTTTTTGTTAAATTTGTTACAATTACAGCCCGACAGCATGGCACCTAAGCCAAGTAGTAGGAGCAAAAGGTTGCGGAAAAAAGTGGAGTTTGTATTCATATTATTCAAAACCTGCTTAAAATTACGGTATTCGGGATTAAAATAGACTGAGATGAAGAAAATAGTATTGATTACGGCATTAAGTTTGGTATTTATGAGCTTGTTTGCCCAAGGTGATGAGCCTACTGTGCGGGTAGGCATTACTGCTAGCCCAGCCATCAGTTGGTTTAAAGGTGCGGATAAAAACGTAAACAGCGGTAAAATTAGGATGGGACTTGAATATGGTTTGTTGATGAATATAAACCTATCAAAAAATAACCAAAACTATGTGCTGGAAACAGGATTAACCGGTGTGTTGATGGGGGGTAATGCAGTATATGATACGTTGGGTTTTGGTACAGATAGTTTGTTTGGTTACCGAAATGGCGTAGATGCCCGGTTTAAAATGCAGTATGTTAACATCCCTATTAGCCTTAAGCTTAAAACCAACGAGATAGGCTACATTACTTATTATGGCCAGCTGGGTTTTGTGCCTGGTTTTAAAGTTGGTGGCAGGATTGATAGTGATGCACTAGGTTATGAAAACGAGAAGCTAGACAAAGACAACGAAACCATTTATAAAGCCCCATTATTTGCCCTAGGCATTAGTGTAGGCGGTGGCATTGAGTATGCGCTAAATGACAGAACCGCCTTGGTGTTAGGCCTCAATTTTGTAAATAATTTTACCAACGGTATTAAGGTAAAAACAGAAGATAAAGATAAACAGGCTTTTAGGTATTTGCTTTTGCGTGCAGGTATATTGTTTTAAGGGTTGCAAAGAAATGTTTGTTACCAATGCCATTAGGCACTGAAAATGCGAAAGCAATATATTATATTTGGTGAGTGACTGTATAAAACCTCATCATGGATATTTTCGTAGGAAGCTTGCCTTTCAAATTAACAGAAGCAGAATTACAAGGCCTGTTTGAAGAACACGGTACCGTAAACTCTGTAAAGATTATCATCGACAAGATGACGCGCCAAAACAAAGGTTTCGGTTTCGTAGAAATGCCTGATGAAGCAGAAGCCCAAAAAGCCATAGCAGCCCTTAGTGGTGCCGAGGTAATGGGTCGCACCATTGTAGTTAACAAAGCTGAGCCTAAGAAAGAAGGTGGTGAGCGTGGCGGTGGCAACCGTGGCGGCGGTTTTGGTGGTAGTAATCGTGGTGGTGGCTTTGGCGGCGGTGGTAACCGCGGCGGAGGTGGCTATAGCGGTGGTGGTGACCGTGGCGGAAGCCGTGGTAGCGGTGGTTTTAGCCGTGGCGGCGACAGATAGTCTCAATTAAAGCTTTTACGTTTATTTGTTTACTTGCTGTAAAGGCTAGCTGTAATAAGTATGCCTTTATAGCATAGTTCAAACTTCAGTCGTTTTGCGCTAATACTATTATAGGAGCAATGCACCAGTTAAAGGTAGAATTGTAATATCTTTGCCTTATCTATCATGTTAAGCAAAACTCTTTCAATAGTTATACCTGCCTATAACGAAGGCGCTACCATCCATCGGATTTTAGATAAAGTAAAAGCTGTAGTGCTTGTTGATGGCATGCAGAAGGAGGTGGTGATTGTTGATGATGGCTCAAAGGATAACACCCTTGAGGCCATTGTAAACTATATGAAGGATAATACCGAGCTTAATATAAAACTGTACGAGCAAGGACATAATCAAGGTAAAGGCGCTGCCTTGCACAGGGGCATTAAAGAGGCAACCGGTGAATACATCATTATTCAAGATGCCGACCTGGAGTATGACCCCGAAGAATATAATCTTTTATTGGAACCCATAGTTGCAGGTTTTGCCGATGTGGTTTATGGCTCTAGGTTTATGGGCGGTAAGCCCCATAGAATATTGTTTTTTTGGCATAGTATAGGCAATAAAATGCTCACCTTTATGTCGAACATGTTCACTGATTTGAACCTTACCGACATGGAGACTTGCTACAAGCTTTTCAGAAGCGATTTGGTTAAAGGGCTTAAACTGCAAGAAACACGCTTTGGCTTTGAGCCCGAGGTTACCGCCAAAATTGCCCGCATACCCAATGTGCGCATTTATGAAGTGGGCATTTCATACTACGGCCGTACCTACGCCGAAGGCAAAAAGATAAGTTGGAAAGATGGTTTCCGTGCTATCTATTGCATACTTAAATACGGTTTGCTTAAGTTGTAACCAAGTTAGCTAATGCAGCCACAAGCTGGTTGCACATCGTGCCCAGGTTTTACATAATACCCTTTAGGGTTATACTCACGCTTACGTGGGTGCTCTTTGCACTCGCTACTGCATGCTCCTTGGTACTCTTCGCCACAGTTTTCGCACATAGGCGCATGCAGGTTACACTCTGGGTTGGCGCAGTTTACAATGCGTGGGGTAGTGGTACCGCAAATGTAGCAAGTAGATATAATGGTTGGGTTTATATCGTTTACATCCGTGGTTATGCGGTTGTCAAACACGTACATTTTGCCATCAAAATCTTTGCCTCCGGTTTTTTGGTAATAGTTAAGTATGCCACCGTGCAATTGATAAACCTGTGGGAAACCTTGCTCCATTAAAAAGGCAGTAGCTTTTTCGCAACGGATACCACCGGTGCAATAGGCAAGTATCTTCTTGTCTTTATACGCCGCTAGCTCTTCAACCTTATTTGGTAAATCTCTAAAAGCCTCAATATTAAGGTGGATAGCATTTTTAAAGTGCCCGGTCTCGTACTCTATAATGTTGCGGGTATCTAGTATCACCACATCCTCTTGGTCTTTCAGTTGCATAAACTGTTCTGGCTCAAGGTAGCCGCCAGTGGTTTGGTTTGGGTCAAGGTGTGCGGCCTTTTCGCCAAGGGTAACAATCTCTTTACGATAGCGCACATGGGTTTTTACAAAAGAAGGCTCATCCACCCATTCCATTTTAAACCATACATCGCTCAAGCGCTCATCAGATATAACATAATCGGTAAACCCTTTGCAAAGTTCCGGAGTGCCCGATACCGAGCCGTTAATACCTTCATCGCCAATAAGAATGCGGCATTTGATACCTATTTTTTTGCAAAAGCGGAGTAAACGGGTGGCATACTCTTCCCCGTCCGCCAGTTTTACATACTTGTAAAACAAGAGGGTTTGATACTGTTTCATTATGTATTGCCAGTTATTTTAAGTGTAAATTAAATTCCACCAGCGGGTGCAAAGATAAAACGAATACCATTCGGGTTCAACAAATATTTACGATTACCTTGTTTGGGGTAATAGCTGTAAATGCCGCGCTAATGAAATAATTGCCAACTCACAACATATTCTTTGTTATTCTGCGTTTTAAAAGTGCATTTAGTATATTAGCACAATAAACCCTCAAAAAATAACATGAAGACTACATCTGCTCTTATTTTGATTGTTGCCTTTTTCGTATCCATATCTGCATCTGCCCAAACTAAGGTAGCTGGCGTAACGGTACCTAATACCTTTACTGCTGGCAGTACAACACTAGTAATTAATGGTGCGGGGCTACGCGAAAAGTATTGGTTTGACCTTTATGTGGGCGCATTGTATGTTCAGGCAAAAAGCAGCAATGGCCCAGAGTTGGCTAAACTGGATAAGCCGATGGCTGTAAAATTGCACATTATAAGTAGCAAAATTACCCGTGATAAAATGGTTGACGCCATTAACGAGGGCTTCGAAAAATCAACTGGAGGCAATACTGCACCCATTAATGGTAAAATTAAACAGCTACTTGATGCCTTTACCAGTATAAGTGTAGGTGATGTTTTCGATTTGGTTTATGAGCCGGGTAAAGGTGTATCAATGTATATTAACAGCAAACTGGCTACTACCGTAACGGGTTTAGATTTTAAGAAAGCCCTTTTTGGAATATGGTTGGGCCCTGATGCGGTTGATGATAACCTTAAAAAAGGTATGTTGGGTAATGGGTGATTAGTTAATTGGTTATCTGTTATTGGTTTATTAGCTTAATGTCATTTAACCTTTTCTAGCCCTAGTTGTATCTTTCAATACATACCCTTTAGTATCCGTATTTATCCTTCCACAGGTTTTTTAGGTGGGTGCGCATTTCGTTTTCTCGAGGGTTATTGCCAGGCTCGTATAGCTTTTTGCCTATCAGTTTTTCGGGCATAAACTCTAGGTCGGCAAAGTTACCCTCATAGTCGTGGGCATACTTGTAGTCTTTACCATAGTTCATATCCTTCATAAGCTTGGTAGGGGCGTTGCGTATGTGCAAGGGTACGGGCTGGTTGCCAGTATCGCGTACCAGCCTTGATGCATTTTTAAATGCCATGTAGCTGGCATTGCTCTTAGCAGAGCTGGCTAAGTACACCGTAGTTTGCGAGAGTGTATGCACGCACTCTGGATATCCCAACATAGTTACGGTTTGAAAACATGCGGTGGCCAACAAAAGGGCATTTGGGTTAGCATTGCCTATATCTTCTGAGGCAGATATGAGAAGCCTTCGTGCAATAAACTTAGGGTCTTCGCCTCCGTCAACCATGCGGGCTAGATAATAGAGAGCAGCATTAGGGTCGCTACCACGAATGGATTTGATAAAGGCCGAGATAATGTCATAGTGTTGTTCGCCATCCTTATCGTAGATAGCAATCTTTTTTTGCGCGTTTTCTTGCACCAAGGCGTTGGTAATCAACACAGGGTCGTTGGCTATGCCGCTTACCGTTAGCTCTAGTAGGTTAAGCAGCTTGCGGGCATCGCCGCCGCTAAGTTGCAATAGGGCGTCGGTTTCTTGCAGGGTAATGCTGCGCTGTTTTAACACCTCATCGTTGGCTATGGCATCACTAAGCAGCTTTATCAGGTCATGGGTTTCCAATGCCTCTAGCACATACACTTGGCTACGCGATAGCAGTGCCGAGTTTACCTCAAACGAGGGATTTTCGGTAGTAGCGCCAATGAGGGTTATTTCGCCCTTCTCAACCGCACCTAGCAAGCTATCTTGTTGCGATTTATTAAAACGGTGTATCTCATCAATAAACACTACTGCATTACCAGCCTTGCGCGAAAGCTCAATTACTTCTCTAATATCCTTAACCCCTGCACTAATTGCCGAAAGGGCAAAAAATGGGCGGTCCATGCTTTGAGCCATTATCTGTGCCAAGGTAGTTTTGCCTACGCCCGGCGGGCCCCAAAATATCATGCTGTGCAGTTGCTGTTGCTCTACCATACGCCGCAATACTTTGCCTGGGCCTACCAAATGCTGTTGGCCCACTACCTCATCAAGGTTGCGGGGGCGCAGGCGTTCGGCTAATGGGGCAAAGTTTTTCATGGGCTTTTATTAGACACAAGACACAGGACTTTTAGTGTCACAGTGCATTGAGTAACGAGTCGTGTGGGGTGTAAAGTTCAGTAAATTTTGGGTGGATTAGCAGGGGATAGATAAATCAATAAACTGCGCCTGACGTGGGGAGACGTTTTACAAAACGTCTCCATAACAAAAGCAACAAAAAAGGGGGCAGCTATTGCCGCCCCCCTCAAAGTGGTTGGTGTATGGTTTGTTAAAAAACAGATAGCTTTTTTACCACACGTTCTTTATTATCGCTGCTGTTTAGCTCAATAAAGTACATACCCGGTTCATAGTCATTGGTTTGGATAACCACGTTATCTCTAAAGGTGCCAACGTAAACGTTTTGTCCCAGCTGATTGTATATTCTTACGTTCAGCTCCTCATTGGTGTTAGCGTATATGTTTACCATGTCGCTAGTAGGGTTAGGGAAAACCACGGCATCTAATCCCTTATTGGTTGCTAGCACAGGCTCATCACCTATGCCTACATACTCTTGCTTATAAATAGGTAAGCTGATGTGGGTAGGGTACTCTGCTGAGTGCGCAATGCGTTGTACGGCAATACGTGGGTCCATATCCGTACTTTCAAAAACATAGCTCTGCCCATCACCAGGTTGCCGGCGGAAAAACTCACCCTTGTTAAGCGGTAGGTTAGGATTTACTTGATAACGGTTGTAATTGCTGCTGCTCACCAAAATTTTCATTTTATGACCATCGCCCCAGGTGTAGGCTATGGGCATCAGCATAAAACTGTATTCATAAATGCGGCCAATTTCGATATTAGTAAATGGCACATCCACGTCTTCTTCGGCATAAGGGTCTTTTTCAAGTAAGTGGCGCGCATAGTCGCGGGCACGTGCATTAACACAGCCTTCCACCACAAAAAACTCCCTGCCATCTGGGTACACATCCAGTATACGGATAAAGAAGTCAGTATCGGTAGGGCCATCGGTTGTGCCGCCTGGGTTGGTTTTAGCGTATAGTTTCATTTTAGGGAAACCGATTATACACATCGAATCTTGAATTGGCTCTGTTTCGTATTGCAATATGCCCGGCCGGTTAAGCACTTGGTTGATGTACAGTGGGTCGGTAAAATCCATTTGGCCTTGGCTATCGCGGTTGCCATCAGGTGTTTCTACAATCATATTGGCACCGCCATGCGTAATAATAGGATCATCTGGGTCGTGCACGTAAGCATTGTAGCCTTCGTCTCCTTGCGGAGGGGTGCCATTCAGGTTTCCATTTTTGTGGAAATAAACGTTGTTCCAACGGATGCCATCATCCTCGGTAAGCGGAAACCTATCGGCACTGGTCCAGTAATTACCAACTTCATCGTTTTGTGCCACCCCATCGCCATTAGGGCCTACTACATATAAGCGCACATTAGGCACTTCCGAAAAGTCGATAGAGTCGATAGCACCATCCAACTCTTGACCCACAAACTCTGGCAGCAATGGTCCATCAAATAGGTCTTCGGCCGATAGGTCTAGCTTAATGTTCTCGTTTACTCCTAGTGCGGGCACCCTAATGTCAATCGGCACCTGCTCTAGGTCTTGCTTACCAAGCAGAAGGTTTACCAACTGCTCAAAGCTCAATCGGTAATCTTCTGATGGCACACGCACCAGTATACTGCCGTTGCCGGCAACATCTTGCCAATCTTGGCTTTCGGGTATACGGGCGGTAGGTAGGCCAATGTTTTTATAGTCGTTGTAGTTTAAGTTATACCGAAACCAGCTGATAATTTCAGAGGTAAGTACTTTGCTCACATCCAACTCATCAATATCTATATCGCCAATGTTAATACCGATAAGATCGGCCACGTTTTCTTTATACACCATATCCCCGGTGCGCGTGCTTCCAATAGTTTGGTGCGCCCATGGGCCAATTACCAGCTTTTGTTTCTTTTTGTTGCCAAAGGTTTCACTAAGGTTGGTCATCAGCAGGTTGTAGGTTTCAATCTGCCCATCTGTAAAAATATCCCACCATCCGGTAAGGTGGTACATAGGCACCTCCATATTGGTGTACCTACTGTAGGTACCATTGGCATCGCCTTCGCCAAATTCGTTTACATAGGCCACACTACCATCCATATCAACCCTGCCCAGTGCGTTGGGGTAGTATCCTGCGCTGGTGCCGTTGTAGTTAATCGTTACAAAATGATCAATAGCCAGCGCAGCAGCATCAAACTTGTTTGTAAGCCCGTAATCGGCAGCGGTGTGTATGCTATCGCCTACCCCAGTATCAAATGGAATGTCTTCGTCATCAATATCAAAAATTTGGCCTTTTAACCAGCCGGTTACAATTCGCTCACGGAAAACTCCGTTTTGAAAGCCTGTAAAACGGTAGTGCTCATTGGTTGCAACAATGGGCAACAGGCATTTTAGGCCTGGCCCCTGCGGGTTGATGCGGTGCGCCGCCGCGGCTTGGTATTGGGTGTTGCCCAATGCCGATGCACCAAACATGCCAATGCTACCATTACACAATTTGTCAACGGTATCAATTACCCCATCCATATCAAAGTCAAATGACCAATACAGGCTATCGAGGATGAAATTGATGCTATTATATCCATCCTCGTGCTTATTGCTATTGGTAGGGTCGCTTAAAGGCGAAGTGTCTAAAATATGGGCATAGTTGGGGTGGTATGGGTTTTTGTTCCAACTATCGCTATACATAGGGAAGTATACTCCTTTGGATTGATAGCGCCCCCTCATATCTTGTAAGGCGTAAGCATAGCCCATCAACGATACGATGTTGCCTACTATATCGCCACGTTTATTGTAAGGTGTGCGGGTAAATACCAGTGGCAACTGCATAATGTTGGGGTTGGTAACATACTTGTTTTGCTGGTCATCCCAAATGGAGTCGTATACCCATATTTGGGTGCCTTTTCTTATTAGCTCAATGTTGAGGTCGTTGTTTCCAATTAATCCGGCAATTAATGGCCCTAAAATGGGGTCAAAGTCGGTAATGGTATTCGATTTTACTTTTACCACTAGCGAGTCTTGCGTTATGGGCAAAAACACATCCGTATACAATATTACCCCATCGGGCATTACAAACGGAATAGTAAATTTGGTCGAAAACTCTTCGATAGCATCAAGGGTACCATTATTGTTGACCTGGGCATGTAGCGGAGCCCATAACGCCAACAACAAAATGACCGATAGCGACGGCATTTTGAACATAGCGGGTTAATTTAAAGGTAAAATGGTTTCTTTAACAGTGATTAAAATAGTAATTATTTTTTGATTGTTATAATGTCTACCTAAATTTTTGCTGTGTAAAAGATGTTTGATTTTTATCGATTGTATACCTAGTGAAGCAATAAAATGCTACTTTTACTATGCCCCACAAAAAAACGTTTCCGTTAGTAAAGATTGAAAAATGGCAAAAAAGGTATTCATGCTGCTTATTGCAGTAATGGGGTTAGTGGGCAATGTTAGGGTTTGTGCTCAAGTAGATACCGAGTTTTGGTTTGCGGCACCATTTGCTTCTCCTAATGGGGTAAGTAATTTTCATTTGCCTGTGTACATGCGTTTCTCATCATACGATGATGCCGCTACCGTTACCATTAGCCAGCCCGCTAATGCAGCATTTGCACCCATTACTTTTTCAATGCCGGCCAATTCAGTAAATACTATTGATTTATCGCCTTTTATCAACCAAATACACAATACCCCTGCCGACCAAGTGCTTAATAGAGGGCTTTTAATAACCGCTACTGCCGATGTAAGTGTGTATTATGAAATTGCCAGTACGTTTTGCGGATGCAGCCCTGAGCTATACTCGTTGAAAGGACGAAATGCCCTCGGCACTGAATTCTTATTGTCTTATCAAACGGTTTATAGAAACAACCAAGGGTACAACCCACGGCCTCGCTCCAGCTTTGAGATAGTGGCCTCTATGGATAATACTCAGGTTACCATAACCCCAACTACCAACCTCGATAACCATGCTGTTGGCGTGCCATATACCGTTACGCTCAATCGAGGAGAGACTTTTGCGGGTAAATCAGTTGATTTTAACAGCGGCAGCCAACCTAACGGTACCGTGGTAACGGCAAACAACCCAATTGCTATAACCCTTACCGATGATTTGGTAACGCCTAATTTTGGCGGTTGCGCTGATTTAATGGGCGATCAAACCGTGCCGGTAGCGGTAGTTGGCGAAAAGTATATTGTAATTAAAGGTGGGTTGAGCAGTGGCGAGCTGATTTCAATTTTGGCTACTCGAAACAACACCCAGATATTTTTAGATGGTTCGGGCGTACCATCAGCCACTATCAATCGTGGGCAAAGTTTTATTCATTACCTAACTGCCCCTTCGGTATATATTGAAACCACTGAGCCGGCCTATGTGCTGCATATATCTGGCTTTGGTTGCGAACTTGGTGAGGCTATTTTGCCACCTATTGAGTGTACTGGTTCAAACCTTATTAATGCAGTGCGCACCACACCCAACGCGTTTGCCATCAATGTGCTAGCCACGGCCAACATCATCAATGCTTTTACCATTAATGGTTCGCCTGCGTTAATACCTCCGGCAGCTTTTAGCCCAGTGCCTGGCACCGGGGGGCAATGGGTTTCGGCTAAGCTATCATTTACTACGGCACAGGTGCCTGTTGGTGGCGTGGTGTCGGTAGCCAATACCGATGGTTTTTTCCATATCGGGGTAATACATGATAATAATGGGGCTTCTGGTGGTGGATGCAGCTACGGGTATTTTTCCAATTTCAGCCAGCCAGTATTGTATGCCAACGACACGTCAAGGTTTTGTTTTGGCGATTCTGTTAACCTTACCACTACTTCTGGATGGGACTCGATATGGTGGATAAACTTGGCTACACTGGATACTATCAGTAACGATACTTCGCTTAACCTAACCACCAGCGAAGAGATATTATTGGTTACAGAACTTTCAGGATGCCTGTATTTTGATACCATTACGGTACACGAAAACGACTCGATGTATTTTGTACCAAACGTATTGCCAGCATCGTGCTTGGGGCAAGATGGGGCAATAGACGTAGATACGGTAATTGGCAATTGGGGCAGTTATACTTTTTTGTTTAACAATAACCCGGCCGTGCCACCTTTTGCCAACCTTGCCACGGGTGGCTACCCAATAACGGTAATTGATTCGATGGCTTGCGAGGCCAGCCAAACGGTTACAGTTCCCAGTGGCCCAAATGGCCTAATACTGCAAATAGACTCGGCTGGGCAACCTGCTTGCAGTTTTAATGATAGTACTGGCTATATTGCCTATGCTATATTAAATGGTGTGGCGCCGTATGATGTTTACTTAAACGGAAACCTACTAGGCAACAATGCCCAAGCCCTGCTGGATAGCCTGCCAAACGGTAATTATACGCTATTGGTTGAAGATGCCAATAACTGCCTAGCCACCTGGGATACTGTTTTCAACATCGCCCCGGCAACGCCAATCGCGTTGTTGCCCGATAGTGCTTTGGTGTGCTATGGCGATACGGCTGCGCTCAGCATTGTTCCGCAAAGCTGGGACTATGTGCAATGGACCGACTCGGCCAGCAATACTGTTGTGGGCACTACCCCAACTTTTCAAGCCAATACTAGCAGCACACTATGGGTAGAGGCGGCTCTTGCCCAGTGTATTTATCACGATACCATAAGGGTGACGGTGCTGTCGCAGATATACCTAACGGCAAGTTTTGCGTCTGTAAGCTGCTTTGGTGGCAACGATGGGGCCATAAATATTACCAATTTATTGGGTACTGTGGGCCCTAGTACTTATACCCTCAATAGCAGCCCTGCCGTTCCACCTTTTACGGGTTTGATTGCAGGTGGCTACTCCGTAACGGTTACCGATTCGTTGGGTTGCGAGGCCAGTGCTTTTGCTGTTGTAGCTGATGGTACCCAAGTAATCTTGCAAATAGACTCGGCCGGGCAGCCAGCTTGCAGTTTTAATGATAGTACTGGTTTTATTGCCTACTCAATAATAAGCGGCGTTGGCCCTTATAACATATACCTAAATGGTACGTTGTTGGGCAACAATATGCAAGACCTGTTGGACAGCCTGCCAAACGGCAATTATACGCTTTTGGTTGAAGATGCCAACAACTGCTTAGCCACCTGGGATACTGTTTTCAACATCGCACCGGCAACGCCAATCGCGTTGTTGCCCGATAGTGCTTTGGTGTGCTCTGGCAATACGGCTCCGCTCAGCATTGTTCCGCAAAGCTGGGACTATGTGCAATGGACCGACTCGGCCAGCAATACCGTTGTGGGCACTACAACATCATATCAAGCTACCGCCAGCGGCACGCTTTGGGTAGAGGCTGGCCTTGCGCAGTGCATTTATCGAGATACCATAAGGGTGACGGTGCTGCCGCAAATAAACCTAACGGCAAGTATTACGTCGGTAAGCTGTTTTGGTGGCAACGATGGCGAAGTGGACCTAACAAACATTACTGGGGCAACCGGTGGCATTGTCGATTATTTTTTTGATGGCAACAATACTTTGCCGCCATTTGGCAATGTGTCTGCTGGTGTTTACCCGGTTTCGGTAACGGATAATGCAGGTTGTACAGGGAGTATTATGGTGGCGGTGCCTCAGCCTGATAGTATTGCAATTAATGTTGCTCAAGCTGGGTTTGCCGCTTGTGGTTACGGCACTATTGATTTTAATATAACGGGTGGTGCGCTGCCCTATGTGGTAACGGCCAATAGCGTTTTATTGGGCAATGTTTCGGCCGCTACACTTGACTCGTTGGCTCCTGGCAACTATACCATCACTGTAACCGATGCCAATGGGTGCACCATGCAATTGGATACGGCCTTGCAAGCACCGGCTTTTGTAAACCGTGATATTTTAACGCCTTCCAATATTAGTCTTTGTGTTGGTGAAAACGCGCTACTTGATGCAGGCGCTGGTTGGGATAGTATTTTTTGGATGGAGAATGGCACTGTATTTAACACTACCAGCACTTGGCTTGTTGATTCTACCATTAATATAATGGTGCGCACCACTGATGGCACTTGCGAGTATTGGGATAGTATAAGTGTGTTCGTGGCTGACTCCATCATCATTAACCCTACCATACAACCTATTTCGTGTTTTGGGGCCAATAATGGGGCACTATCGGTAGCCGTACAAGGGGGTAATGGTGCCTTTGCTTATAGTTTCAACAATAATCCGATTGCTCCTCCTTACGGTAATCTTGGCCCTGCTTCTTACAACTTGGTTGTGATTGACGGAAACGGATGCGAAGCTGAATTTACTTTTGCACTTACCGAACCAGCGCAACTAACCATATTGCTCGATACGGTTTCGGTGCTCAACTGTGCGCAAACCTCAGGGTTAATAGGCTATACTACTACTGGTGGCACGCTACCCTTAACGGTTACACTGGATAACGCTTCGCCGCTTACACAACCTCAAGGCACATATACTGGCGTAGCAATAGGGGCACATACCGTGCAAGTAACCGATAGTAATGGTTGCACCGCTGCTATTGATACCGCTATAGCCCAACTGGACTTTGCTGCTGGCGAAGTTGTATGGACCAATGTGAGCTGCTTTGGCGCCGCAGATGGTACTGCTGATGTTGTGGTTACCCAAGGTACACCGCCTTATCAATATTTTGTTAATGGTACCCCAACTATACTGCCCGCCAGCAATTTGGCGCCCGGTAGTTATAGCTTATTGGTAACCGATGCGAATGGATGTAGCGATACCCTTACGTTTGAAATTACCGAGCCACCCTTGTTCGAGATTGACTTGGATAGCGTGATTACTGTTTTCCTTGGGCAGGAGGTTACCTTGGAGCCTACTTATACCGATGAACCCGTTAGTTTTGCCTGGATACCCCCATATGGGCTTAATTGCGACAATTGCCCTGCACCGGTAGCTAGCTCCGATAGCAGTACGCTATACAACCTTACCGCTACCAATGGTAATGGGTGCACAGCCCAAGCTAGCGTGTGGGTGGATGTGCTAGGGCATGTAATATACATACCCAACGTGTTTACGCCCAACAACGACTTGCTCAACGATGAATTTAGGGTTTATGGGCAAGGCTTTGCCGATTTTGAGTTTAAAATCTTTGACCGTTGGGGAGAGTTGATTTTCCGTACTACGGATGTTTACCGAGGTTGGGACGGTACTTTTAAAGGCGTACTGATGCCGCCCGGAACCTATGTTTACACTTGTAACTATCGCTTTTTTGGTGGGTACGAGCAGTTGCAAAAAGGAAGTGTATTGTTGCTGAGGTAATATGGCAGTGGCCACAAAAACAGAAGCCCACCGGTTAGGGCTGGGCTTCTGTTTTAGATGCTAGCGGTCTAGAATGGCTTGGCACCCGTTTTTCCGTATACGCCTTTTACTGCACGGTTGGTAAGTACTATTACGCACATACACTTATAAGGTTACGCTAAATGGCGCTTTTATTTTTTCAGCCGGCACCGATTCGTATTCATGTATACCTTCTAGCCATTGTACTATTGGACCAATTATTTTATCTGGCGACTCGGCAATAATGGCGTGGTCTTCATCTTCAAATAACTCAAAGTGCTTTTTGCACTCCAATTGGTCAAAAATATTCTGGGTCATTTCTACCGAAAAAATACTGTCGGCCGTACCCTGAAAAACCATTACCGGTACTTCTATTTGGTGCAGTGGTTTAGGTAGGGGTGTGCTGGCTAGTGATTGCAAAGCCCTAAAACTGATGTGGTGCAATGCCAATGGGTCTTGGTCAATAAAGTTCTTCATGTTGCCGAAGTACTTAATCTTTACCAGTTCCAAATCTAAGTATGTATTAATAGGGATGGGGGTGTTGGGCATTACGCCACCAAAATTCAGTATCAACGGCCTTAAGTACTTGCTCAAGCGCGGAAAGCGGGTAAGCTTTGCAGCTTCGGGGGCGGTAAGGTCGGCAAAATTTTGGCAAACCACACCCTTCAAACGGCTATCTTTAGCAGCCATATACAGCGCAACAATGCCACCTTGGCTGCTGCCCATTAACGATACGTTATCGTTAAACTTGTTTATTGCATATGAAATTGCACCGTGGGCATCGCGCATCAGTTCTTCTACGGTATAATCGCCCCTTGTGCCTTCACTGCGGCCATGGCCACGTGGGTCGAAACCCACTACATTAAAACCGCGCAAGTATAGCTTATATAAAAACTCTGAGTAGCAAAGTGCATATATAGCTGTGCCCGGCACAAACACTACTGTGGGGGCACTTTTATCGTGTATCAGCAAATCAACATTTATCCTTAAGCCATCCGACATGAAGTAATCGGTGGTAAAGTGCTCGTGCAGGTTAGGAAACCCAAACGCAGCGGCAATATGCTCGAAATACTCCTCAATGCTAAAATAATACCTTTCCTTACTGGCTATCATACCGCACTATCTATAATCGTTAACCCAAAAGTGCCTGCTGCACAAAGGGCTTTAAAGATGAAAGTTTTTCCCGTTACCAACAAATCAATTCTTCTTTAATAGAACGTGACCGGTATAGGCCTTAGTATCAAGATATTGGCTAAAGAAGCAATGAACGAAAATATTTTTAATTTTTTTTTAGGGCTGAAACCATTGTAATTTCTAGCATTCAATAATTTTTATGAAAATAAAGTTTTAGAAAAGATTGAAAGTTTTGGAATAATGGGAAAAAGAATTACCTTTGTAACATACTTACAGACATACGGTAGGTAGTTGACAAAAAATACTAGCACGATTTTTGACTCAATACAAGCATTAATAAACATTTCAAAGCAATAATTATCATGGAAAATTCATTCAAAAAATTATTTTACGCAGGTGTAGGTCTTGCCGCTACTGCTACTGAAAAATTTGAAGACACCTTAAACGAATTGGTAGCTAAAGGTAAAGTAACCGATTCTGAGGCTAAAAAATTCTTCGAAGAATTCAACGAAAAAACTTCATCTAAGCGCGAAGAGTTTGATGAAAAATTCAAAGCATTTGTAGAAAAGTTGGGATACACTCGCAACAGTGATGTAGAAGAACTACGTCAGCGCGTTGAAGAGTTGGAGAAAGCCAACAAAGCTGCCAGCAAAAAAACTGCTGCTACTAGCAGCGCTTCATAATATAGCGGGTTTCTTTTTTAGAAGGGCTACACCTCGGTGTGGCCCTTCTTTTTTTGTTGAATTTAGGTATATAAGGTTTAACTTTAGACAGTTGGTAATTGCTGACAAACTAATAGAAAGCAAAGCTGCAAGCCATCCTGTCGCGTCCCGATTAATCGGGATGAGGAAAGTCCGGGCGGCACAGGGTATCGCGCCACCTAACGGGTGGGGTTCTCGCAAGAGAATACAGAGAGTGCCACAGAAAATTACCGCCCTGAGCTTGTCGAAGGGTAAGGGTGAAAAAACGGGGCTAAGAATCCGTTCGGGCGATGGGTAACCATAGCCTGGGGTAAACCTCGCGAGCCGAAAGACCAAATAGGCCGGCGTTACTAGAGCGTCCCGCTCGATTGCCGGCGGGTAGGTTGATAGAGGCCATCGGCGACGGTGGTCCCAGATAAATGACAGGAGTTTGTCTTGCCTTAGGCGAGACGAGCACAGAACCCGGCTTATCGGCTTGCAGCCTTTGCTTTTTGTTTGGTTATTGGTTGATAGGTGTATTGGTTGATTGGTTAAAAAAACGCAAACCGTCATTGCGAAAGTCCGTTGAAAACCTCAACAAACCGAGGAATTAAAAGGACTTGTGGCAATCCGCTGAGTCGATGTGCAATAGCTAACAAACCATTGAATTTGTTACCCGAAATACGTAAAAGTGCAGCATCTGGCGACAGCTTCTCTCTCAGGGGATTGCCACAAAATTCCTTTGCCCCAAAAGGCAAAGCCATTTTTCGCAATGACGGTAGGTAGGTGGTTTGTTAAGATGCTAATAAGGACTTTCGCAATGACGGGTAAACCAATAATTAATAACCAATTAACTAAACACTACCCCTCAAACTCAGCCCTTTGCTTCTTGCTAAGGCTCGCCACAATTAAATCATACGAGTGGTCAATCAGTTCTTTTACCAGCTTATCGGGTAAGGTGCCGTTGCCGATTTTTACGGTGTTCCAGTGTTGCTTGTTCATGTGGTAGCCCGGAATAATGTCGTCGTATTCGTCGCGAAGCTCAACGGCTCGTTCGGGGTCGCATTTAAGGTTCACTTGAAAAGGGTCGCTGTCCAATCCGGTTAAAGCAAATATCTTACCTGCTACCTTAAATACCAATACGGTTTCACCAAAAGGTGTACCCTCGGTTACGGCTTTCTTGGCTAAGCAATATTCGCGGAACGACTCGATGTGCATGGGGTTAATCTTTATTAGAATTGCCATTTGGGTATTTGGCAATGTGATTAGCACGGATTTTTCTTTTTGCTTCCTCCCAAGTTATATTCGGTTCGTTTACAGTTGATGGTGTATCCAATTCTTCTTTTTGCCAATCTGTTAACTCGTATGGCTTTTCATGCTGGCGTTTGTAGGTATTGGCCGTGTAATGCAATATCTGCAACAATTGCTCATCACCCGAATCTATACTCTCCTGCAAAGCCTTCTTTGTTTCCGCAATTTTCATTATTGCTATTTTGTTCAATAACGTATCGGTAGGAACCTAAATTCCAATAGTATTAAAATTACAGGATAATCTTAGCTTTTCAAAAAGACGAATTTAAATTACCCGGAAACCCAGTTGCATTTTTTTTACTAGCTTGTAAAGAAAAATGGGGCGATATATGAAGGTTTTGATGCTGTTGTTGTTGGGGTGCACAATGCTATTTGGGTGTAAGCCACATTCCAAATCAACGCAGGTGGTTATTACTGATAACTGGCGTGATAGCTGCCAAGGATTAAACAAATTAGATGGATCATTATGTTTTGCATGGAATGTATATAGGCAAGGTTGGGAACCATACCGATTAGAGGCAAAGCCAGGGCAAGAAGTTTATAGGCTTATACACCAAGCTTATTTGTACACGCCTGTCTCCATTAGTTACATACAGGTCGTTATTGAGGATAATAGATATGCCATTTTTCAAACCAATACTGCTAGAGAGAATAAGGATACCGTTTGGGAGCTTTATTATAACAAGAGGGTTGAATCGATGATTACAGAAACAGATCGATTTCCTCGGTTGGATACGCTTAAGCTTGCTTTAAGTGACCTTAATATCTGGGATATTCCATCGGGCAGTGATTACGATCACATGGGTACTGACGGGGACCATTATATTTTAGAAGCGAGTAAGAACGGCGTAAATAAGATTGTGGTACGGTGGTCGCCAGAGTTTGCTTATAGCAAGCTTGGCAATTATACTGATACTGTAGAGTTAATGAAGTTTATTAAAGTAGTGAAGGCTATCCAAAAAATGGATTAAAGCACGTATCAGTACTCCAACTGGCTCTTACCTTTACGCTTAGGCAATTGGTAGTGTATAGCAGCGCTTATGCCCATAGTAAAGTTATGCAACCGTGGCGCATCTTTCTCGTAGCCTTTAAATAATTGGGTATCGGTATATAAACCGGTGCGGGCACCAAAAGTAACAAACATGTTTTTGTGCACGTAAATGTCATACTCCAAACCTACAATTACACCAACCTCGTTTTGGGCCACCATTTCGTCAATGTTTTCTAACCTATCGGTGTTCAGGTTCATTTTTGACGCCTTTAGGCGGCTGTAGGCAAATCCACCAATAATGTTAAGCGATACTGGTTGCTTGGTGATGCCGCTCATGCGGGCAAATTTATACTTAAACATTAATGGCACTTGCGTATAACTAAGGTTTATGCTGCCATTTACAGGTATTTTGCCGTAAAGGTTATCGCTAAAGCTTTGGCCTTGGGTTGAATTAATTATCCATCCGAGTTCAACGGCCATTTTGTGATTAAAGTGGTAACCGACCTTAACGCCATATTGATAACCACTTTGGAAACTGTATTTAGCATCATAACCTAAGAGCGGATAAAATGCGGAGTTTTTCTGCAACAATCGGGTGCTACTGTACACATACTCAGCTCCAACATATAGCCCTTTGATGTTTCCTAAGGTGCTAATTATCTTGTTATGGGCAGAGATGTCGTCCTTTTTGTACGTAGCGTTGCTCTTTTTAGGGGCAAAATCAATTGAGGCAACCACTTGTTTATCAATCAACTGCTCTTTGGTATTAATAGCAATATACAATGGGTTTACTGGTGCCTGCAGTTCTAGTGCCGCTATGCCTGTTTGTGCTTTAGCCAACCGGTTAACCCCTGTATTGTTGTACTGAAGCTTATTGGTGCCATACATAATATTAGATGCATTAACACCAATGTAAGGCATAAAGTAACGGCTGTTGGCGTAGTTGTTTACCGTTACCAAAGGTTCGTTATCTTCAAATGCGTAATTAATAGGATTGTTTATACGGCGATAATGGCTGTAAGAGAAACCAGCTACTTGGCTTGGATGCTCGCCAGCTAAAAGATATGTGCCATCGTATTTGTGCTCTTGGGCCAACCTGTTTGCGGCATAATATTCTTCAACATTAAATGACGATATCATGTTGAAGCCTGCAAAAAACAAAAGCAATGCAATTGATGCGTAGTACCAGTGGTTGTATTTAACACGCTCTTGTTGTTGGTCCAAATCAGCATCCAACTTATCCCACAAGCCAGCAGGGGGCGTAATCTCCCCGTTGCGAAGATTATCCCTAAACTGTTTATCGAAGTTAAAACTATTCTCGTCTGTCGGTTTAATAGGGCGCATACACTGTATTAAAAATAGCCTTTTTCTTCAAAAAGCCAACCTTTCAGAGCACTCAATATGCCCGATTAGTGTGTATTAGACTGATTAACGGGGTAGGGGGTTGCATGATAAGATGACAAATAACAGATGTTAGATATCAAACCAAATTAGCTCAGCCAATAGTCTGTTATCTATTATTTGAAATCTGTTATCTGATTTACAGTCCTTGGTTTTGCACCAGTAGCTCCACAATATCAAATACTTTTACCTTGCCAGGGGCTTTCTCGGTAGTACCATCCGATAGCATGGTCATACAGAAAGGGCAACCAGCGGCAACTATTTCAGCACCGGTTTCAATGGCTTGCTCGGCACGCTTTTGGTTTACGCGCTGTGTTCCGGGCTCTTCTTCCTTAAACATTTGCGCTCCGCCAGCGCCACAACACAGGCCACGGCTTTTGGCAGCCTTCATTTCCACTAGGTCGGCATCCAATGCTTCAAGCAACTCACGTGGGGCTTCGTATACCTCATTGGCGCGGCCAAGGTAGCAGCTATCGTGAAACGTGATTTTTTTACCTTTAAATAGGCCACCACCTTTTACGGTAAGTTTGCCATCGTTTATCAATCCTTGCAAAAACTGCGTATGGTGCACTACATCGTAAGCACCGCCAAGGTTAGGGTATTCGTTTTTGAGGATGTTGAAACAGTGCGGGCAGGTAGTTACTATCTTGCGCACTTGGTAAGCATTCAATATCTCAATATTTTGCAAAGCCGCCATTTGGAAAACAAACTCGTTGCCGGCACGTTTGGCGGGGTCGCCAGTGCAAGCCTCTTCTTTGCCCAGTATGGCGTAATCAATTTTTAGGTGGTTGAGTATCTTAACAAAGGCGCTGGTTATTTTTATAGCACGTTGATCAATGCTACCGGCACAACCAACCCAAAACAATACTTCCGGGGTACGTCCTTCGGCGGCCAGTTCGGCCATGGTAGGTACTTTCAATTCCATATACTATGCCTTACTTAGTTAGTATTAGTTTAAATCATTAACCCACTTCTCGCGGTCTTGCTGCGAGTACTGCCAAGGGGCTGCATTGTTCTCAATATTGCTAAACATCAAATTCCACTCTTCTGGCGAGTTTGAGTCTTCCATTATCAGTGCCCTACGCAGCTGTACGATAATATCCAGCGGGTCTATATTAATTGGGCATTCTTGCACACAAGCTTGGCAAGTAGTGCAGGCGCGCAGTTCTTCTACAGTTATGTAGTCGCCCAGCAATTGCTTGTTGTCCACAAAATCTGGCCCGTGCTGGTCAATGTTTTTACCTACTTCTGCCAAACGGTCGCGGGTATCCATCATAATCTTACGTGGCGAAAGCAGTTTGCCCGTTTGGTTTGCAGGGCAAGCGTCGGTACAGCGGCCACACTCGGTGCAAGAGTATGCATCCAATAAGTTCTTCCAGCTCAGGTCTTGTACATCTTTGGCACCAAACTTTGCTGGCGCAGCATCGGCTCCTTCAGGTGGTGCTGCATATGGGTCGGCATTAGGGTCCATCATGGCCTTAATCTCCTTAGTAATGGCAGGCATGTTGTAAATCTCACCACGAGGCTTCAATCGGCCAAAGTACGTGTTAGGGAAAGCCAGCATAATGTGCAAATGCTTAGAGAATGGCAGGTAAACAATAAAGCCGAGTACGCCCAAAATGTGTCCCCACCAACCAAAGCGCTCCATTACTATCAACGTACCTTCGCCTAAACCAGCTAGTGCTGGGCCTACGATGTTGCCTGATAGCAAGAAACCGTATGGTGATGAGCCTGTTTTTTGAATTTGAAGGGCCACATCGGCACCATTCATCATAAAAATACAAGTAACCAACCAAATTTCAGCAATAAGAATAATGTTGGCATCAAGCTTCGGCCAGCCGTTCATTTCACTTTTTACAAAGCGTGGAACCTTTAAAAGGTTACGGCGCGCCAAAAATACGAAGGTGGCAACGAGGGCCAATATAGAGAGCACCTCAATAAAACTGATGGTGAAGTTGTACAAGCCGGTTAAAAAACCAGAATCCAATGTATCGCGGAACAAATAGAACAACAAACGGTGTTGTCCGGTAAAGCCATCGATAAATATTTCGAGTAGCTCAATTTGGGTAACCAAAAAAGCCACGTACACAAACAAGTGCATAATAGCGGCTAGCGTTAACCTAAACATCTTTTTTTGCCCCAAGGCAATCAAAAGCATGTTTTTGAGCCGCGTGCCAGGCTGGTCGGTTAGGTCTTCACTTTGACCCAAATTGATGTTGCGGTATATTTCTTTGCCTTTTTTAAAGGCGAAAGCAAAGGCCGCGATGGTTACGATTGCGAAGACAATAGGAGAGATGAATGCCATAAACGTCCTGAAATTTCTACAAAACTAAGTCAGAGTATTAATACTTTATACGCTGTAAATGTTTAAAACACGGGCAAGATAGTTAATTTTAGTGTAGCTTAAAACAAGTAGGCATGAGATCGATATACTTAGTGGTGATATTTTTTGGAGTTTTTGCCTTGCAAAACCTGCAGGCCCAAGAGCTGCCAAAGCTTGACCTGTATACCAAGCGCATGCTTGCGTCTGATGATTGGAAGTGGCAGGATATCAATCTTTTAGTAAGGGGCGATAGCACTACCATAAAAGGGTTAGTAGAGCTGGCTGGAGGTACTTATAAGTATAGTGTAGCCGGCATCAACGCTGTGAATATCCCGGTGGATAATTTATATCCCTTTTTGAGCGACCCTGCTGTAATTGAGGTGCAAAACATCGATATACCCGTTACCCTGCTTAACGATACCGCTGCCATACAAAGCCAGGTGGTTGAAGTAAATAATGGTGTTGCCCCGCTGGCGCAACCTTACCGCGGCGATGGGGTGGTAGTGGGCATAATTGATGATGGTATTGATTTTAATCACCTCGACTTTAAAAAGCCCAACGGCGACACGCGCGTTCGTTTTTTATGGGATCAAAGCGTAAACTCCGCCAACCCACCCGCACCGTTTACCTATGGTCGCGAATGGACGGAGCTGGATATTAACAACGGTATTTGTACCCATACCGAGCGCTTGGCGGCCTTTGGGCACGGCACCCACGTTACCGGTACCGCTGCCGGAAACGGCAGCGCCATTGGCAATTATGCCGGTATGGCTCCCAATGCCGAACTTGTGGTGGTGGCTTTTAATTACAACCGCCCTTTTTTGAGCACCATAGTAGATGCGGTACAGTATATTTTTCGCAAGGCCGATGCGATGGGTAAACCTTGCGTAATTAATGCCAGCCTAGGTACTTATATCGGCTCGCGCGACGGGCTAGACCTTGCTGCCCAAATGATTGATGCGATGCTTGGTGAGCGTGGCGGACGTGCTATGGTGGCAGCTGCTGGCAATGCCGGGCAGTATAAATATCATTTGGGGTATGAAGTAACCGCCGATACTAGTTTTACTTACTTCCAGTATAACACCAGCTCTGGCGATATCTTTTTTCAGCTTTGGGCCGATTCTGCTGATTTTGTAGATGTAAACTTCGCATTTGGTGCAGATAACCCCAGTAACAACTTTTCTTCCCTTGGCCGCACTCAGTTTTTAAACGCGCAGGTTGATTATCCATCTGTAGTGGCCAATGGTGGTTCGTTAATCCGTAATTATTCGCTTAACAACGGCGTTAATTTTATAGGGGGCATTCAAACCCAGCTAACCTTAACTACCGATGGCGTGTTTTTGTTTGAAGTAATTATTGAGCCTAACGATGCTGCCAATATTTGGCGTTTTATAACTACGGGTTCTGGTAGGTTTGATGTGTGGAGCAGTAAGGAGTTGATGAACTTCTCTGATATGTTGGATGTAATACCGAATGCCAATGTGCTGTTGGATAGTGCCCGATATAAATACCCTGATACAGATAAAACCATAGTAAGCAGCTACACCTGCTCTGATAAGGTAATTGCCGTGGGCAACTACGTAAACCGCAGCTACTATATTGATGTGTACGACGATACCATTATTTGCTACTACCCCTTGGGCGATATTTTTAGGGAGTTTGCTAACCCTAACAACCCCAACCCAACGGTGTTTTTAGGCTCAAGCGTGGGCCCAACACGCAACAACCGCACCAAGCCTGATATAACGGCTCCGGGTACTTATGTAATATCAACGGGCAACAGTAGGTTTATAAGCGATGCCATCAACTCTGGCAACCCCCAAAACTTTCAAAAGGTGGCCAAAGGGGGCAAGCACACCCGCAACTCGGGCACTTCAATGGCGTCGCCTATGGTAACAGGCTCGGTGGCCTTGTATCTTCAAAAGAACCCTGAAGCCAATTGGCGCGAGATAAAAGATGCGTTTTTGACCACTGCCTTTAGGGATACTTTCACCACCCAGTTTGTAAACAATACTTTTGGTTATGGTAAGCTCGATGCTTTTGCAGCCCTGCAAACCAACTTTGTATATGGCTGCACCGACACCGCTGCCCTTAACTACGACCCTAACGCCAACGTAAGCGATGGCAGTTGCGTGCAAGTGGTGGCGGGCTGTATGGACCCTATTGCGGTTAACTTCGACAGCTTGGCCAACTTTGATAACGGTAGTTGCACATACGATACCGTGTTGGGCATTGGCAACTTATTGGATGCCGGCATTGGCCTGGGCGTATACCCTAACCCCAACGAGGGCAACTTTACCATACTGTACCAACTGCCGCAAACGATGCCCGATGCCGTGGTTACCATTACCGATTTGTTGGGCAAGCAGGTAATGCAAATCAAAATTGAGGGCACGGAAGGGAAATTGGCGGTGCAGGCTTGCCTAAAGGCGTATATTTGTATGCTTTGGTATACCAAGGCCGGTTGATAAAACCGGGTAAGATGGTGGTGAATTAGTTATTGGTTAACTGGTATATCTGTTATCAGTTAATTGGTTATGGCTAATTTTTTGGTCTTTAATTTAGATACATTACGTATTACCTTTTCTTTAATAGAGATATTTTTAGGAAAAAGCATTGCGTAATTCACCAATAACCAATTAACTAATACACCGATAACGAATCAACCAATAACCGATAACCGATAACCGATTAACCAATATGCCCACTTCAACACTCATACTCGATAGCGTAAGCATTCAGCAGAAAATCCATCGTATTGCCTACCAGATATTGGAGCGCAACTACGATGAGCAAGAGTTGTACCTTGTTGGTATACAGGGTAATGGCTATTTGTTTGCCGAAAAATTAGCGGCTTTTTTAAAGACTATTACTAAAACTACCATACATCTTTGCTCGCTTTCTTTAAACAAAAAGAAGCCCAACAAAGACGAAATGGAATACGATTTCGACCTAAAGAGTCTTAATAAAAAGACTGTAATTTTGGTTGACGACGTGGCCAACACCGGCCGCACCGTAGCCTACGCCCTAAAGCCCCTACTTGACTGCCTACCCAAGAAAATTGAAGTAGCAGTATTGGTTGACCGTGAGCACAAGCTTTTCCCCATCAGCAGCGACTACGTAGGCCTCAGCCTCAGCACCACCCACAAAGAACACGTTAACGTGGTGTTTGAAGATGAGGAAGAAGCGGTGTATTTGGTCTAGATATTTACGAGGTACGATTTACGATTGAGTTTTGTCATAGCTGCCATATAATGGGGAACAAAGCCTAGCTGTCACTTCGAGCGTAGTCGAGAAGGCTGCGCTGGCCTGCTGGAGTGAGAGGTGAAGCTTTTACTCGTCCTCGTCTTATTTTTGACGAGGATGAAACGTACTTTGCGTCTCCAGACGCTCGTTTGTAAATGGTAATTGAAAGTTTACCTCTCTCGCCAACGCCCCACCTCCGCTGAAAAAGCTACGGCGGGTAGGCAATCGCGCGCGCATTTCGACTACGCTCAATGTGACACGCTTCCTTCCGCACCACCAACTTTAAATTTTCAATTCACAATCCCTTCAATTCAACACCGCAACCAAATCAACGGCTTTGAGTTTGCCGTCGTTTTGCACGATGTGGTCGGCTTTGAGGTAGAATTTTTCGCGCTGTTGTATCTGCTTTTCCATAAAGTCTTTCACGGCATCTTCGTTTTTGCCGTTCAAAAGCGGGCGTTCGGTTTTGCTTTGCATTAGGCGCGAAACTAGTATGCCCACGGGGGTTTGCAGATAAACCGTTCTGCCCGTCTTTTTTAGGAAAGCCATGTTATTGAAAAAGCAGGGCGTACCGCCGCCCAACGAAACTACTGCTGTAGGCTGTGTAGCCAGTTCTTTTAGGTATTGGGTTTCCAAACCACGGAAATAAGGCTCGCCTTCGGCCTCGAAAATCTGTTTGATGGTTTTGCCCGTGGCAGCCTCTATGTATTGGTCCAAATCAACAAACGGCATCTTAAGTTTGGTTGCCAGTTCCTTACCAATCTTGCTTTTGCCGCTCCCCATGGGGCCGATGATGTAAATATGTTTGTCGATGGTGGATGGTCGATGGTCCATGGAAAATGGAAGAGTCATTTAAAAAGTAAGCATAATAAGGGGTTACAAAGGTCTTGTAATTAACATCAATTTGCAAGGGTTTGAAACAATAGATATAAGGTAAGCAATAGAGTGGTAAGTATCAAAACTATTATGCCATTACTGGTTACAAATTTGTCGGGGTACCAATCACATGATAATCCCTTTGGGGATGATATGTTGGTAGGTGGAAGAATTGCGCCGAGCATATAATCCCGTAGGGATGGTACTCGCAATGTAGGTGTCGTCCCTACGGGACTTTGTGATAATATCTGATGATTTTCTACCAACATTTAGTCCATACTGGACTTGTTGAAAGGATACAAACATATTAGTTAAGCCTACGTAATTTTCTCATTTCTTATCTCACATCTGTTATTTATAACTCACCCTCGGGTCCAAAATAGCGTAGCCGATGTCGGTAAGGATGTTTACCACCACATATACTACGGCAATAAACAGCACAATGCCCATCAATACGGGCAAATCCAGGTTCATTAGGCTATCATATAGTTCGCTACCGAGGCCTTTATAGTCGACTACTGCTTCTACTAGCACCGAGCCCGCCAACAACCCCGCAAACCAGCCAGATGCCGAGGTAAGTACGGGGTTAAGCGCATTGCGCAAGGTATGCTTGGTAATTACAATGTAATTGGATAAACCTTTAGCCTTAGCCGTGCGGATATAGTCTGACGACATTACATCGAGCATAGAGCTGCGGGTCATTTGCGTAATAATGGCCACGGGGCGTATGCCCAATGCCAGGGTAGGGATGATGAGGTTTGACCAAATGATGGTTTGCTCACCAAACTCATAATCAAACAACGGGGCACGCACGCTGAGGCCTGTTATAGCTTTTAGTTTTACGGCCAGCACGTAGGCCAATATCAAGGCCACAACATACGATGGCTGGGAAATGCCGAACACCGAAAGGCTCATTACGGCATCATCGGGCCAGCGGTTGCGATACATGGATGCCAATATGCCGAACGGGATACCTATAGCCAATGCCAACAGTATTGACGAAAGCGCAAGGATAAACGTAGGCGGTATTTTTTCAGCCAAAATCTCGCTTACGGGGGTGTTGCGCTGGTACGAGCGGCCCAAGTACGGTGCTTTTACCACCAGAGCATTTTCGCCAATGGAGAACAGTTTGGTGTAGCCCAGCTCTTCTTGCTTTTCGGGGGTGTCCTCGTGCAAGGTAAGGGGCAAAAGGTTGTTCATATATATCAAGTAGCGCACCATGGGGCTTTTGTCAAGCCCAAGTTGCTTCTTGATGTTTTCCGCGCTCGATACATCGGTACGCTGACCAGAGAGCATGCGCTCGGGGCTGGGCAGCAGGTTCAGTATCATAAACAGGGTGGTAATCACCCCCCAAAGGATGAGTAAACTGTACAATGATTTTTTAACAATGTATTTGAGCAAGGGAGTGTGCGTTAACTGATTATTTAAGGGTATTGGCTTTAAGCTCATCGTAGGTGGGCAGGTGGCGGTGGTGCCATTGGCCTACTACGGTACCATCTTTAATAATCATTAAGCCAGGGTTGCTTCGGTTAATGGTTTTAAGGAATGTGCCATCGCCCGTAAAAAACGGATAGGCCGCCTGCACATCATGGCGGAAGGTCTCTATTTCACTTCGCGGGGCACTGGTACCTACAAAAAACATATAGCCATCTTGCTCGGCTTTGGCAGCCAGCTCGTTCAACTGGGCAAAAGCTTCTTTGTGGGTATGGTTAAGGTTATAGGCCACCACAAAAAAGGTATAATCGGGGTTGGTCAATATTTCGTCGTTCATCACGTTGCCATCCTCGTCCTCTAGGCGGAAGTTATTGATGTTCGGGTCTTTACCTTTTTTAATCACGATATCTGTACGCTCCACAAACTCCCAGTTTTGTTTCTCTTCGCCCCTAGGTAGTTCGGTTTGCTTAAACTGTTTGTTCTCTCCGGTTTGTTTGTTTTTGTAAACGAAAACATAGTCAATAATGGCCTTGTCCTCTTCGGCTACTACCATTTGTTCAGGTATGTTTTTACCAATGGCATACGGGCGGAAGTCGACAATCGGTAAGTTCCAAACGAAGTTGTATAGACAAAAGAAAAAGCTGGCCACGGTAATCGCAACCACGGTAGCTGCCGCAGGTAAACCAGAGAACAAACCTTTGATAAAACGCGCTTGAAGCAATAGAATCACAATCAGCACCGACAAGAACAAATCTTTGCCAAACGATACAATCGGCTCCAGCTTCAAAAAGTCACCAAAGCAACCGCAATCGGTTACGTTGCCCGTATATGAAGTGTAGCCCGTTAGAAAAGTGAAGAACACAATCATGCCGGTAAGCAAAAAGAGCGTTACCGTTTTCATGAAATTGAGTATCAGTGCTACACCGAGGGCTATTTCCAGCACTATCATAAAAACGGCAAAGCCTACAGTAAGCGGCTCCATAAACCCCATACCAAACTCTACAAAGTAATCCATCATTTTGTAGGCGGTGCCCAGTGGGTCAATGGCTTTTACTGCTCCCGAAAAGATGAAAAACGTGCCCACAAAATCTTGCACGTAAGCTACAAACAAGCGCTCAGGCTTATTTATCAAGTAGCGCACCACATTTATTACCAGCGCAATGGCGCCAATAATTCCTACTAACGTATATACGGTCATGCTTCTTTCATTTTTATCAATGCAAAAATAGCGTAGTTAATAATGTCTTGGTAGTTGGCATCAGGCCCTTCAGATATTAAGGTTACTCCTTGGTTGTCCTCTATCTGTTTTAGGCGCATCAGCTTCATTAGTATCAAATCAGTAAATGAGGTATTGCGCAGGTCGCGCCAAGCCTCGCCATAGTCGTGGTTTTTTTGCAGCATCAGGCTACGGGTCAGTTCCACTTGTTGGTCATATAGTTTTTCGCTTTCGGCATGGTTTAGTTCCATATCCACATAATCCTTCAATTCTAGCTGAATCAAGGCAATCAATGAATAGTTGATGATGCCCATTAGCTCACTATCAATGCCCTCTTCAATTTGCTGGCTTGCCATTTCCTCAATATTACGAATGCGCTTAGCCTTAATGAAAATCTGGTCGGTAAGGCTGCGAGGGCGTAGCATGCGCCACGAGGTGCCATAGTCCTTTACCTTTTTCATATAGATATCTTTGCAGCTGGCAATTATATCATCGTATTGCTCCAGGGTCTTGTTTGCCAAGTTATTTGGTAATTTTAGTGCGATTTCAGGCAATTTATTTATTGATTATGGGCGATAAAAATACAGGATTTTACGGTAAAACGACCATCAACTGCCACGGGCGCTTGCTGGATTTATCCACACCGCGCGTTATGGGCATCCTCAACCTTACGCCCGACTCCTTTTTTGCCGATAGCAGACACAAGATAACAGATGAATTATTGTTGAGCTGTGAAAAGATGTTAACCGACGGTGCCGATATACTGGACCTAGGCGGCGTAAGTACCCGCCCAGGTGCCGATGCCGTAACGGTTGACGAAGAACTGAAAAGGGTTATACCCGCAATTGAGGCCATTGCCAAGCGTTTTCCGGAAGCGATATTATCCGTAGACACGTACCGAGCGCAAGTAGCCAAACAAGCCGTGGTTGCAGGCGCCAGTATGGTAAACGATGTTTCAGCGGGTAAATTGGATGAGGGCATGTTTGCCACCGTGGCCCAACTACAAGTGCCGTACATACTCATGCACATGCAAGGCACGCCTGCTACCATGCAGCAAAATCCTCAATACGAGAATGTTGTGCTAGAGGTGTTGGATTACTTAGTTGCCGAAGTGGCTAAACTACATGCCTTGGGCATTAACGATATTATCCTCGACCCCGGGTTTGGGTTTGGTAAAACGGTGGAGCATAACTTCCAACTGTTGCAAGGCTTGGATGCTTTGAACATAACAGGGTTGCCCGTGTTGGCGGGCATTAGCCGCAAATCGATGATATGCCGCACCTTGGGCGTAAAACCTGCCGATGCCCTTAACGGCACCACGGCCCTTAACATGGTTGCGCTAATAAAAGGGGTTAAAATTTTGCGGGTGCATGATGTAACGGAAGCGGTGGAGTGTGTGCGGTTGTTTGAGTGTTTTGAAAAATGATTAGGGTATTGCGTGCCAGTTGCAAACTGGCGGTTATGTTACATACAGTCTGTGACTGGATAATAACACCTGAAAAGCAGCTAATTTTATCTTTTAACCTCCCACCCGTAAGCCCCAACGGGGCATTAAATCGTTAGCCTTGGGCATCGCCCACCGTACGTAATGGGTTTACGGAAACGCAATTTTGTTCGTAGGGCAATATATTATTGGCATATGGCCCCGTTGGCGATTACCAAAAGCAACATGCCATTTGCAGAATTTTTATCCAATTAATTGTAAACTTGTAACTAAAATCGGCACTATGTTTCCCACTTAATGTACGCCTGATGGGAAATATACATGGATTAGCGAAAAGCAAAAAGGACGAAAGCAATGGAACATCAAATACTCGATTACGAGGCAACGCAAACATACCGTACCCCTTTGCAAGCCAAGAAAACAGGCGTTTTAAGTGGATTAGTCGGGCTTTTGTTCCTAGCCTTGGTCAATTGGATTATAGGAACCAATAATATTGGGGTTTCGCATCCTGCATTGTTTATAGTGTTCTTTTCGATGTTGGTAGCGCAGATGTTGATAGCAATGTATGGTACCCGCAAAAGGCACTATTTGCAAATATTTAAGGCAGGGGCATTGGCAACATCCATATCTTTATCGCCCACCATCTTTTTTACACTTGCAAGCGATTCTTTGCCCAATAGTAGCTTTGCCTATCATTTTGGAAACTACCTTGGGCTCTCAATCATTTATATGCTACTAGGGCTGCTCTTGGGGTTTATATTGTGGTTGGTGCCCGGTAAAATGCCTCGTTTTAAGAACAAGATTGAAGCTTAACATAACCCCATCAATAAAACTCCAACGATTTAATTATCTCGTTTGCAAAGTCTTTGTAGGCGTCGTATTGGATAATTTCTGCCGAGTAGGTAAGCAGGTAGGCACGTCTATCCCTTATCCAAAGGTACTGGGTCCATTTTACCCTTATATCGTTTACATAGGCGGTGTAGGTGCTAGTTACCGCCTCAAAGCCCTTAAAGTTAACTGGTTCTGCAGAGACCTTCTCAATTTTTACCAATTGGTTCGTGGCCTTATCCTCTATTTGCTTAAGGTAGGTTTCGGCATCCATATCCTCGGGTACTACTTGTACAATCAGGTTTACGTTCTCTTGTATATAATCATACTCATCCACCTTTGGCGAGTTGATGTTGAACACCAAATTAGGGTTGCCTTGGTTGCTTAAAATCCAGCCTGGCGGATAGTATACCGTAAACTTAAGCACATAATTTTCATGCTTTTCCCAGTTGCGCGGCGGTTGGTAAGTTGGCTGCTCTTTGCATGCGGTAAAGGTGGCAAACAACATCAGCAGCACTAAAAGTGTAGGTAGTAACTTCATATTGCCAAATTTACCCAAATTGACAGATTATTAATAGCTAGTTTAGCATCTGGTTGCTTTAACGAGTAATGCTTTGCCCAAAATAAATAAGTACTCAACGGAAATAATTATTTTTACCTGCCGTTAATATACCGGCTTGCTAAATTTTGCATTGATTTGAGACCCTTACACCAACTATATCTATTTACTTTTTTGTTGTTGATGTTTCCCTTAGTTACTTGGGCGCAAGTAAGCGGCGGCAACTCGGTATATAATTTTATCGATTTGCCCGCTTCGGCTAGGGTAACGGGTGCAGGGGGTAACCTTATAACGGTAAGAGATGCAGATATAAGTTTAGCCTACCACAACCCGGCATTGCTCAACTTTAAAATGCACAACCGGGCGGTAATGAGCGTTACCCCATACATTGCCGATATTAAGCAAGGATACATGGGCTATGCCCGCCACTATAACAGCCTTGCTACTACCTTTCATGCGGGTTTGAATTTCATCTCTTACGGTACTTTTGCTGGCCGCGACGAGACCAATAATAACATTGGCGACTTTGGCGCAGGCGAGTTTGCTCTAACCTTGGGCGCTGCCCGCCAGTGGGACAAGTATAGTTATGGTGTAAACTATAAGTTGATATACTCTAAGCTTGGCGATTACACATCAGTAGGCAATACTTTCGATTTTGCTGCGGCTTATGATGATACCGCCAAGCGTTTTACGGCAACTATTTTGCTTAAAAACGTGGGCTTTCAGTTTACACCTTACTATCAAGGTTCACGAGAGCCCATGCCGCTCGATTTGCAAATCGGGTTTTCTAAACGATTGAAGTATGTGCCGTTTCGCATTAGCCTAATCATGCACAATCTTACCCAATGGAACATCTATTACGATGACCCTGATTTGGCCAGCAGCAATAATACTTTGTTTGGCGATACCGTGCAGGAGGATAAAAAGGTTGGTCAGTTTTTCGACAATTTTGCGCGCCACTTAATTATCGGGGGCGAACTTTATCTTGGTAAAGCCATGTGGATAAACTTTGGCTACAACCACCAGCGCCGTGCCGAACTGGCCGCCACCGTTAGGCCTGGGTTGTCTGGTTTTTCTTTTGGCTTTGGCCTCAACATTAAGCAGTTTAGCTTTAGTTTGGGCAGGGCTAGGTACCATGCCAATCAGGCTTCTACTACCATTACACTGGGCGTAAACATACACCAGCTCCAAAAAAAGAACCGCCCGCCGAAAAAAACGAAAGACCCAGTGGTTCCAGTAGCTGAACCTGCCCCAGAAAATTAATACCTTTACCCCCCGTAATGAAGGACATTATTGTTGCTATCGACGGTTTCTCATCGTGTGGGAAAAGTACACTGGCTAGGGCCTTGGCCGCCAAGTACCACTATGCCTATGTTGACTCAGGGGCTATGTACCGGGCTGTTACCCTGTATTTTTTAAATAATGATGTTGATTGGAATGATGAAAGCCAGGTAAATAGTGCATTAGGTCATATCAGCATTGGCTTTAAATTCAACCCTGAAACCGATACCAACGAAACTTACCTTAACGGGCTTAATGTGGAGTATGCCATTCGCGATATGCGCATTTCGGCAAAAGTGAGCGAGGTGAGCAGGATAAAAGCTGTGCGCAATGCTTTGGTGCAGTTTCAGCAAGATATGGGAGAACACCGCGGCATAGTAATGGATGGCAGGGACATAGGTACCGTGGTGTTTCCGGATGCGGAACTCAAGCTATTTATGACCGCCGATACTGCCGTAAGGGTACAGCGCCGCTACCAAGAGCTGTTGGAAAAAGGTGAAACCATCACCATTGAGCAGGTAACCGAAAACCTAGCCCACCGCGACCATATTGATACCACCAGGGCAGAAAGCCCACTGCGACAAGCAAAAGATGCACTAGTGCTTGACAACACCGACTTTTCGCAAGAAGAGCAGCTGGCATTGGCAAGCAAATGGGTTGACGAGCGCATCGCCGCCAAACAACAAGAAGCGGGGTGGTGATTTTTAGTCCATGGTCGATAGTCGTTGGTCCATGGATTACCGCATAACGTTTAAATTTGCACCAGATTTTTTACCATCGACCATGGACTACGGACCATGGACTTGCAAAGCAATATGGATAAACTGCTCCCCAATCTTAAATCATTAGCCAAAAGCCGTGAAGCGGATACGCAGCAGTATTTCAATAAACTAAAGCGCCGCAAGCCTGCCAATTTAGACGATACCGCGGCCGAGATGCACGAAGAAGTGTTTGCCGAAACCAATTGCCTCAATTGCGCCAACTGCTGCAAAACTACCGGCCCACTGTTTACGCAACGCGATATGGACCGTATAGCCAAGCATCTAGGTATTAAAACTGGTCAGTTTATCGAAAAGTACCTGTACATGGACGAGGATGGCGACTTTGTGCTGCAACAAGTGCCCTGTGCGTTTTTGGGAGCTGATAATTATTGCAGTATTTATGATGTGCGCCCGCAAGCTTGCAGCGAATACCCGCACACCGACCGTAAAAACTTCCATCAAATATTGGACCTCACGCTAAAAAACACCTTTATATGCCCTGCGGCCTACGAAGTGGTAGAGCGCCTAAAGAAAGCATTGCCTATGTAGTTTGGTTTGGTTGGCGCTTGTCAAAATAAAGCAGCACACAAAATGCTAATGTGGAAAAAACAATAATGCCATTTTTGCGTAAACAGCGTTCAACTGCACGTTATTTATCAACTTTACCAAGCATTATCACCACACCACTATGAAAGTTTTAAAATTTGGCGGCACCTCCGTTGGAAGTACTGAATCGATTAAACAAGTTATTGCCATTATTAAAGCAGAAAAGCAACCAGCCAAAACGGTAGTGGTGGTATCGGCTTTCGGTGGCGTTACCGACCAATTGATAGAGGTAAGCCAGTTGGCCGAACTTGGTGCGGAAACCTATTTAGACTTACTAAAGGGCATCGAGCAACGCCATGTTGATGCGGTAAAAGCATTGATAAAGGCCAAGAACCAGAAAGGGTTACTATCCGGTTTCAAAGCCATGTTTACTGAGTTGGAGGATGTGCTGCATGGCGTATTTTTACTAAAGGAGCTCAGTGCCAAATCGTTGGATTATGTGGCCAGTTTTGGCGAGCGCCTGTCTTCGCTGATTATTACTGATGCCTTTATTGATGCGGGTGTTGAAACTCAGTTGGCTGACTCGAGGCACCTAATACGCACCGACCGCAATTTTAACAATGCGCGCGTAAATGTGAAGGTTACCGAGGAAAACATTAAAACCTATTTTAAAAAGAACAAAGCCCTAACTGTGGTGCCCGGCTTTATTGCCAGCACCGATAGGGGAGAAGTAAGCACCCTAGGCCGTGGAGGTAGCGATTATACTGCTGCCATATTTGCCGCTGCGCTCGATGCCAAAGTGCTCGAAATTTGGACGGACGTGGATGGTGTACTTACCGCCAACCCGCGTGTGGTGCGCAGGGCCATACCTATACCGTTGCTTTCGTACGATGAAGCCATGGAGCTGTCATACTTTGGGGCGAAGGTAATTTACCCGCCAACTATTCAACCAGCTTTGGATAAGGGCATCCCTATCGTTATCAAAAATACCTTTAATACCGCCGCACCAGGTACTCGCATTACTGCCGAAGTGCCTGCTGGCGATGCACCCGTAAAGGGCATTACCAGTATTGGCGATATAAGTTTGCTTACCATTTCGGGTAGCGGCATGGTGGGCATTTCGGGTACCAGCATGCGTTTCTTTGGCGCACTGGGCCGCAACAAGATTAGCGTTATCATGATATCGCAGGCATCTTCGGAGCACTCCATAACCATTGCCGTTACCGATAAAGAGTCTGTACGAGCCAAGGAAGCCATAGAGGAAGAGTTTGAATACGAGCTTCAAGCGGGCAAAATTGACCCGATAGCTATGGAGCAACAGCAGAGCATAGTAGCCATAGTGGGCCAAAACATGCGCAACACCCCTGGTATAGCGGGCAAACTGTTTAGCGTGTTGGGCCGAAACGGTATCAACATACGCGCCATTGCGCAGGGTACCAGCGAGCTAAACATCTCTTTCGTGATAAGTAAGCAAGATGAGAACAAGGCATTGAACGTAATTCACGAGAGCTTTTTCCTATCCAACACCAAGGTGGCACATATCTTTTTGGTGGGAGTGGGCCTTGTGGGCAAAACCTTGGTAAAACAAATACAACAGCAGCAGCAATACTTAAAAGATAAATTGGGATTGGAGCTGCGCTTGGCTGCCGTAAGCAATAGCCGTAAAATGGCTTTTAATGCCGAGGGCATTGCTTGGGAAGATGTGGCTACCGTGCTAGAGAAATCGAAACAAAAGGCCGATATTGATAAGTTTGCCAAAGAAGTAGTAGCGCTTAACTTGCGCAATAGCATATTTGTAGATTGCACTGCCGACCCAGTGGTGGGTACATCGTACAAAGCTTTTTTAGACCATAGCATAGCCGTGGTTACGCCTAACAAATTTGCGGCAAGTGGCCCGTATGCGTTGTACAACGAACTGAACCGCATTGCCCAAAAACGGGGTGCACGTTGGTTGTATGAAACCAACGTGGGTGCTGGCTTGCCTGTTTTAAGCACTTTGAGCGACTTAGTGAAGAGCGGCGACCAGATACACAGCATTGAGGCGGTATTGAGCGGCACTATGAATTTTATTTTCAATACCGTGAGCGCCAAAATGCCGTTTAGCAAAACCGTGCAAGAGGCCAAGGTGCAAGGTTATACCGAGCCCGACCCGCGCATTGACCTAAGCGGCAAAGACGTGGCCCGCAAAATATTGATATTGGCCCGCGAAGCGGGCTTTATGCTGGAGTTTGAAGAGGTAGAGATTGTGAACTTCTTGCCGGGCAAGGTTTTCAAAACCAAGGATATCGAAAGCCTTTGGGCTGCCTTGGAAGCCTACGATGCCGAGTTTGATGTATTACGCACCCGCATTGAGAAAGAAAAGAAAAAACTGCGCCTAGTGGCCAGTTTTGATGGCAAAGCTGCTAAAGTAGAGCTGCGCGAGTTCACTCAAGACCACCCCTTCTATAACCTGGAGGGTAGCGATAGCATAGTATTGTTCTATACCGCCCGCTATCCTAAAAACCCATTGGTAGTAAAAGGCGCCGGTGCCGGTGCCGAAGTTACCGCCGCGGGCGTATTTGCCGATATAATCAGGTTGAGGGGGTGATTTGGTCGATGGTCGATGGTCGATGGTCCATGGTCCATGGAAAAAGCATTTTTTGCAAAATATGTAAGCCCCTCTCCCTATGGGAGAGGCTGGGTGAGGGTTGTTTGGGCGAGAACAACAGCTGCCCAACTTGTGAGGTTTACTCGTTCCCAACAGCCTTAAAATATCCACCCCACCCAATCCGTCATATCCTCACTATGAAAATAAGAGCCATCATTACAGGCGCCTCGGGTATGGTAGGCGAAGGAGTTTTGCAAGAAGCATTGAGCAACCCCGATGTGGAGGCCGTATTGGTAGTAGGCCGCAAGCCCTGCGGTTACACCCATCCCAAATTGAAAGAAATACTGCACGCCAACTTTTTGGATGTAACAACCATTGCCGAGCAGTTGAAGGTTTATAATGCCTGCTATTTCTGCCTAGGGGTATCGTCGGTGGGAATCAGCAAAGAGGATTATTATAAAATGACTTACACGCTTACCATGCATTTTGCAGGGGTAGTGGCCAAGCAAAACCCAGACCTCACGTTTTGCTATGTATCGGGCACCGGCACCAGCAACGACATCAATAAAGGCCAAAACTGGGCCCGCGTAAAAGGCAAAACCGAGCAGAACCTTGCCCAGTTACCCTTTAAGGCCGTGTACAATTTCCGCCCGGGTTTTATGAAACCCACCGAAGGGGCGAAAAACGTGTTGCCGGCATTTAAGTATTTTGGTTGGCTATATCCGGTAGTAAGGGCCGTAGGGTTGGCTACTACCATTAAAGAAGTGGGCCATGCCATGATAAACGCCACCCAACAAGGGTACCCCAAACAATCCATTGAGATAAACGACATTAAAGTGTTGGCAAAAAAATAGCCAATCATTCGCCTAGTTGCGAAACTGGTGGTAATATTATAGCGTACAACACCATCATGAACCACACCATCAAAATTTTTTCGCCAGCTACCGTAGCCAATGTGGCCTGTGGTTTTGATGTATTGGGCTTTGCCCTCGAAACGCCGGGCGACGTTATTTCCGTTTCCATTACCGATGTGCCAGGTATTACCATCCGGAATGAGGTGACGGGCCTTAATATGCCCCTCGACCCCGATAAAAACACTACCACGGTTGCTATCAAAGCCTATTTGGAGTATTTAAAATCCAGCCAAGCTAAAGCTAGCGCAGAACTTATTTCCGTGCTTAAAGGCATTAAAGGCATTGAAGTAGTTTTCCATGAAAAGATAAAACCCGGCAGCGGGGTAGGTAGTAGTTCGGCCAGTGCTGCGGCTGGGGTGTTTGGTTTGAATGAATTGTTTGGTAAGCCATTGACCAAGGTCCAGTTGGTAGAGTTTGCTATGCAAGGCGAGCGTGCCGCTTGTGGTGCCGCCCATGCCGATAATGTTGCCCCGGCCATGTTGGGCGGTTTTACGTTGGTGCGTAGCTATAGCCCGCTGGATATAGTTACCATACCATACCCGCAAGACTTATTTGTAGCCCTGGTACACCCCCAAATTGAAGTGCGCACCGAAGATGCCCGCAAGGTATTACCAAAAGAAATAAAGCTAACCGATGCCGTACAGCAATGGGGCAATGTTGCCGGATTGGTGGCTGGCCTCATGAAAGGCGACCATGCCCTTATCGGTCGTTCGTTGCAAGATGTGATAGTAGAGCCAGCCCGCTCACCGTTAATACCAGGCTACCACGCTGCCAAGCAAGCCGCTATGGATGCCGGTGCGTTGGGTTGCAATATTTCGGGTAGTGGGCCATCCATGTTTGCACTGTGCAGCACCCGTGCTATTGCCCAGGCCGTATCTCAAGCCATGAGCCAAACCTTTACACAGGCAGGCATCGATAACCATGTATACGTATCGGGCATCAATGCCGATGGGGTGCGGGTTATGAATTGAAAATTTAAAATTTAAAATTGGAAATAGGGCTGCTGCAAGACTGCGTCTTGTAGCCACATTACACCCAATATATGATTGGAACGTAACACTTAGCCAGTATTGAATGTTTTTCTTTGCGAACGTTGCGCGTTTTGTTCCTTTGCGCTCGTTGCGGTTAAAAACTCCAAGTTTAAAATTTACTAAAAATACAACTCATACTAAATCAATGCATTAGGCTTATTTTTAGCTAGGCTTATGAAAATAATACTCAAATAATTTGCAGAAAACTAAAAAGGATAGTAAATTAGTTGAAAATAAATAAACCTTTCCTATGGACTTTACTCCCCAACCTACCTTTTTATTGGCCCTTAAAGAAATCATGAAAAACGATGTGGCCGCGATAGCTTTTACCCAACAAGAAATCTTTTTCCTGGCCAACGACCTTTGCCCTGAAGACCAGTATGTGCGCTATGGTGCGTACTTAAAGTTTATGGATTCGTTGGATGCCTACGGCGAGCCTACCATTGAGCACGAACAGGCAGAATTTTTTATAGAGATAAATGATTACTTGCAGGCGCAGAAAATCAAGCAAAAAATGGCCATGTTCCAAGGTATTGTGGATGCCGAAAAAGATTGGAGGCGTTTTCAATGGTTGTTGCAGTGGCAAGAAAAGCAAGAGCGCCAAAACAATGCCCAAACCCGCCAGCTTGCCAAGGTTGAAAAAGAAAAGCAGCAAGCCTTGGATGCCTTGGCTAAGTTTACTGAGCTGGGTACCGATGTATTGCCCTCAGTAGCTGCGCCCAGTGGCAAAGACTATCAGCCAAGCTACCATGAGCATCAGCAGCATTTGAGTAAGGTGCAGTGATAAAGTTGTTGACAGGGTTTTTACGAAAGTTTGTATTGGGGTAAAAACAACTCGTAACCCGCAACTCGCAACAGCATTTTTTACATCTTTGCAATACCATGCATTACTACAGCACCAACAACCGAGGCCACCACGCTACCCTAAAGGAGGCCGTAACCCGCGGACAAGCGCCCGATAAGGGTTTGTACATGCCCGAGCGCATCCCCGTATTGGCGGATACTTTTTATAGCAACCTTAAAGGGCTGCCTTTTGAGGAGGTTGCCTTCAAAGTAGCTTGGGCCTTGTTTAGAGACGATATGGAGCTTCGCGATTTGAAGGCCATTATTGATGATAGCCTCAACTTTCCGATTCCGTTGGTGGAGGTTGAGGAAGATATATACAGCTTGGAGTTGTTCCATGGGCCCACGCTGGCGTTTAAAGATGTGGGCGCAAGGTTTATGGCGAGACTTTTGGGTCATTTTCTTAAAAACGAAGACAAGGAAGTAACCGTATTGGTAGCCACCAGTGGCGACACAGGTAGTGCCGTAGCGCATGGCTTTTTAAATGTGCCGGGCATACGGGTGGTGATATTGTACCCAAGCGGTAAAGTAAGTCCGCTGCAAGAAAAGCAATTGACCACCTTGGGCCAGAACATTACAGCCTTGGAAGTAGATGGTACTTTCGACGATTGCCAAGCGCTGGTAAAGCTTGCCTTTAGCGATGAGCAGTTGAACAAACGGGTTAACCTCACCTCGGCCAACAGCATTAACATTGCAAGGTTGATACCACAGAGTTTTTACTACCACTACGCTTGGAGCCAACTGCCCACGGGCAAGGACGATAAAGTTGTTGTGTGCGTGCCTAGCGGCAACTTCGGTAACATATCCGCTGGGTTAATTGCCAAGCGCATGGGTTTGCCAATACACCGTTTTGTGGCCGCCACCAATGCCAACGATGTGGTGCCGCAATACCTGCAAACGGGTGCTTATCTGCCTCGGCCATCAATTGCTACTTGCAGCAATGCCATGGATGTGGGCAACCCCAGCAACTTTGCCCGCATGATGGATTTGTACGGCAACAGCCATGACGCCCTTGCCAACGACTTGGTAGGCTATGCCATAAGTGATACTGATACCAAAGCGGCTATAAAAGAAATACAGCAGCGCACAGGCTACCTTACCGACCCTCATGGTGCTGTGGGTTACTTGGCATTGAAGCATTATTTACAATTGGATAAGGCTACAGGCATTTTCTTGGAAACGGCCCACCCTGCTAAATTTATTGAGGTAGTAGAAGAAGCAACCAGTAACAAGGTTGAGGTGCCAGAAGCATTGGCCAGTTTGCAACACAAGCCTAAGTTGGCGCATAAAATTGCTGCTGATTTGGAGGCCTTAAAAGCTTTTTTGTAGGATGATATGTAATATGTTCCCTATTTTAGTGAAATAAAAACCACTGTATGCGATACGCTATAATACTGCCCCTGCTGCTGATGCTTGGTATGGTTTCTTGTAAAAAAGACTCTGAAAAGGATGGGGATATTAACCAGAATAATTTTAGTGCCGAAGTAGTGATTAACGGTGATACCATCATCATGGAACCTGCCTTGGTAGGCTATACCAATGCGGTTGGTGCCGGTGGTGGTGTAATTGATACGGTGGGCAATTACTTGTTTCGTCAGTTTACTGAGTTTGCCAGTGTAAACGATACTTTGCGTATTTATTTTATTGACATTTTTGCCACAGAGCCAACCGCCGCACAAAAAGAGGCCATTGTGCGGGCAGGTACTTTCCCAACCGGCTATGGTACTTTTGATGTTATAGCGCCCGATGCCAATTTACTTTCAGGGGCAGCCATCGTTTATATTGATGCAAATGGTACCCGCTGGACCACCGACCGCGACCCTCAAAACCAACCTAACTGGAGTTTTTTGGTAACAAGCCATACGCAAAACACGGTGGACAACTTTTCTGAGTTTAATACCAGCATGACTTTCAGTGCAAGACTGTACAATCCGCTCAATGGAAACTTTATTGATGTGCAGGCATTGCAAATGACCGCCAGAACAGTGCTGCCATAGTATAGGTCATTTCCGCAAAGGCAATAATCTGCGGAAAAAAGAAGGTTTTTGGCCATCTGCCAGGGTATCATACTCCGAAACATAGCGCACGTCTTCAATAGAGTAGAAGGCTTTTGGGTTGAACTCGGTAATGAGCTTAATCACATCGTCCTTTTTCTTTCTGGGTATTACCAAAAACAACAAGTTTACAGGGCCTCTCGCACCTTGGGCATCAACAGTGGTAAGGCGGTATCCCTCGGCTCGCAAGCGCTCTATTAAAGCTATGGCAGGCTGTGCCGTTATGGTACGTATTACCACTTGCCCCATCGCTAAGCGCTCTTCAATAGACAAGCCGATGTAATTGCCTGCGGCAAAGCCTCCGGCCCAAGCTAGGTAACAAGCCCAGTTATTAAGGTTTTGCATTACCTGGCCAATAGCTATCAGCCAAATAAGTACTTCTACAAAACCCAGCAGGGGCGCAATATTCTTGTTACCGCGGCTGGTAAATACCACGCGCATGGTGCCTATGCTCACATCCAACATGCGGGCGCAAAATATCAGCAAGGGTATTATCACCCAATTTACTATTGCAGGGTCAATGTTATCAAACCAATCCATAGCCTACAAAGGTAGGGGTTGTTGGTTTCAATTCATTACAGCTGTCCCCAAACGGAGGCTACACGGTTATTTTCATGTATTCTTCGCAAGCTAAATGGCATTGGTGGCAGGCATCGGCGCATTGTTGGCAATGCTCATGGGCATGTTGGCGGCAAATTTCTTCGCACTGCAAGCACATGTCTTTGCATAGTTGTAGCACTTTATCGGCAAACCGTGAATCGGTTGCCACAAACTGTGCGGTGAGCCTGCAAATATCTGCACACTCCCTGTCGGTAATAATGCAATCAGCCATGTGGCGGGCATCCTCGCCCCTTAAACACGATATATAGCAGTGCTCACAAGCGTTTGCGCAATCGTTTATCACTTTCAATATTGCTTCTTTGGTACTTAACATAGTGGTTGTTTTTTTTGATTTCTACTTATTGGTGCAAGTATAGTGCCACTGATGGTATGGTAATTGGTACGCTAATGGTGGACAAACTATTTATTATCATGTTTTTAAGACAATCAAATGTGAAAAACGAAGACCAGTACAAAGCGCTGAGACGTGAAGGTGCCAGCAAAGAAAAAGCGGCCCGAATTGCCAATACGCCCGATGCTGGAAAGAAAGGTGGAAAAGCGGGTAAGTATGAAGAGCGCACTAAAAAGGACTTGTACCAGCAAGCCAAATCAGTAGGTATTGAGGGACGCTCGAAAATGAATAAGGCAGAGTTGATTTACGCCTTGAGGAATAATTGAACCTGTAACAAACATAGTTATGACAAACATTAACACTGAAAATAATGCCGATGGATATGAAAATACAGAGGCAGAAAACAAAGAAAAGGCGCAACGCAACCCGCAAGAGGATAAGCTGCACGACTCTCTGAAAGACCAAGGGCTTGACGATGAGGAGGCCGCTGCTATAGCCAATACTCACAACGTTGGCTACGGCGATGGCGATGCACATATTTATGAAGCCATGAGTATGGAAGATTTGTACACAGCAGCCAAAGAAAAAGGCATTGACGGCTACTACGATATGCGCCGCACCGACATTGTAGCGGCTCTTAAAGAAATGCGCACGGAGGACTAAGTGAAGCCTTTCGTAGAAAAAACGTTTGATTAAGGCAGCCTTTTGGATACTTCTCCCGTTACCCCTATAGATTACGCAACACCAAACCTGTAACCTATGAGAGCCTTTACCTTTTTGTTCGTGCTGTTTTCACTAGCTGTTTTTACCATCAATGTTAATGCGCAGTGCATTGATAGCACCTTAATTGACAGCACAGTTTCATGCCCTGCGGTTTTTGAGCCAGTTTGCGACTGCGATGGCAACCAATATGCCAATAACTGTATTGCACTTAATGAGCACGGTGTAACATCATGGCACACAGGCGCCTGCCCAGTTGACAGCAATTGTAAGGCAGATTTTTCAGTTGATTTACAACCATCGTTGGTGGGATACAATGCCACATTTAGCAATCTGTCAGGGCTTACAGGGGTGGGCTATCTATGGACTTTTGGCGATGGCAATACCAGCAACCTTGAAAACCCTACCCATTTATATACCTTGCCTGGCAATTATGTGGTATGCCTTGCGGTAAACGATACTACCAATAGTTGCACATCAACTTTTTGCAGGGTGGTGCAGTCTGGCAGCTACACTTGTGTTGATTCATCTAAAATTGACTCGTTGGCCATATGCCCTGCGGTTGTTGACCCAGTTTGTGGTTGCAACAATGTAACCTATCAAAACAGTTGCCTTGCCGATGCGGCTGGCGTACAACGGTGGACTGAAGGGGTATGCACTGGCACAGGGGTGGGCGAAGTTAAGGGCCAATCAATTATGCTTACAGCATATCCCAATCCGTTTTCCAATCAAGTTAACATTACCGTTCAGCAAACTAGCAACCAGCCGGTTACCCTGTGGGTTACGGATTTGGCGGGCAAGCAAATTACTTTCATTACCCAAAACAACCATCAACAAAACCATTTTGTATGGAATGCAGCAGGTATGCCTAGTGGCTGTTACCTGTTGCACTATCAAAGCGGCACGCAATCGGGCGTTGAAAAATTGCTGTTGGTGAGGTGATTTTTTAGGTGATGTAAACTCTTTTTGTCAATTTTAGTCATACATATATGGCTAAACTACCTCTACTTGTGTTCGCATTGCTAATAGCTGGTGCGAGTGCTGCGCAAAATCTTTATTTTCCGCCCAAAACTGGCAGTGCTTGGGATACTGTTTCACCAGCTTCGTTAGGGTGGTGCACCGATTCTATTCCCCAGTTACTGCAAAACTTGGATGCAACCAACTCCAAAGCCTTTATTGTGCTCAAGGATGGTAAAATTGTGATTGAACATTACTTTGATGGCTTTACTAAAGACAGTGTTTGGTATTGGGCTTCGGCAGGCAAGAGTTTAACAGCCTTTTTAGTAGGCTTGGCACAAGAGCAGGGATACTTAAATATACACGACAAAACCAGCGATTATCTGGGCACTGGCTGGACCGTTGCCCCGCCCGCCAAAGAAGATTCCATTACCATTTGGCACCAACTAACCATGACAACTGGGTTGGATGAAGGTGTGCCTGAACAAGATTGCACCGATGATACCTGTTTGGTTTATCTTGCTGATGCAGGTACCCGTTGGGCGTATCACAATGGCCCATATACCATTCTCGATGAGGTAATGGCCAGTGCTACAGGCCAAAATCTCAATATATTTTTAGCACAGCAGCTGCAGGCTAAAACAGGTATGACAGGGCTATATATAAAAAGGGCATACAACAACGTGCACTTTAGCACACCGCGCAGTATGGCTCGTTTTGGCCTGTTAGCCTTAAATAAAGGCACGTGGGAGCAAGATGCGGTGATGGCCGATACGGCATATTTTAATGCCATGACCAATACCTCGCAAAACATCAACCTTGGTTATGGGTATTTGTGGTGGCTCAATGGAAAAGCAACCTATCGCTTGCCGCAAACCCAGTTTACTTTCACGGGCTCAATAGTGCCAAATGCTCCTGCCGAAATGTATGCCGCAATAGGCAGGGATGGCCAAATAATAAATGTGGTGCCGTCGCAGGGGTTGGTGGTAATAAGGATGGGAGCAGCACCTGCCATCAACTCACTGGTGCCTAATGCCTACGTGGACAGCATATGGAAATGGCTGAACCCAGTGCTCAATTGCACGGCTACGGCAATCCAATCTAACTACTTTAATAATATAGCCAAGGTACACCCCAACCCAGCAAAGGGTTTAGTTAACGTTCAATTATCCACTGGGGCAACTGGAAGTTTTTTGATGTTAAATTTAACTGGAGAAAAGGTTATAGAAACCAGCCTGTCACAACCGAACAACTATATTGATATTGGTAACCTAGCAAATGGGGTTTACTTTTACCAGATAACCAGCAACGGAACCAGTACAAATGGAAAATTGGTAGTTTCCAATAACCAATAACCAATAACTAATAACCCAGCCATTGTCGGAATCATTCAATACCATTGAAATCGCAACCACTGCCGAGCTGAAAGACCGCGGCAGCAGGTTTATCGGTTGGGCCATACCCGTAACTAGTGAAGATGAAGTAAAAGAGCACCTAGAACACCTGCGTAAGGAGCACCCAAAGGCAAGGCATGTGTGCTACGCTTTCCGTATAGGTGCTGATGAACCGTTGGAGCGCAGCAACGATGATGGGGAGCCATCGGGTAGTGCCGGTAAGCCCATTCTCAACCAAATATACTCAGTAGGTGTTACCAATGTGTTGGTAGCCGTGGTACGATACTTTGGCGGTACTTTACTGGGTGTGCCAGGGCTCATTGCCGCCTATAAAGGTGCGGCGGCTGAAGCGCTGGGTACGGCAAGCATTATTACCCATAAGGTGCTGGCGTGGTATAATATTACTTGCCCCTATGCAACTATGCACGAGGTAATGAACCTCTTGAAAAAAGAACACGTTGTAATTGCAGAGCAAGAAATGGATACGGAATGCCGTTTTAAGGTGGCGGTGCCGCAAACAAAAGCAGAAAAACTTAACCAAGAGCTGGCAATCATTTTGGGCGTTAGCACTATCTTTATAGCGTATGCATAAAATACTACCTACCATATTACTATTGCTAGTTGCTTTAGTTTCGTTTGCCAAGCAATCACCCGGTGGTGAAGCGCTAGACCCGTTTGCAGATAAAGTTGCAACGTCGTATTTTCCAGGCGATGTGCTCGAAACCCCATATTCTACCGAGCAAATGATAGCTTACTTGCAGCAAAAATTGGTGCATTTGTCGGCAGCCGGCGTTACGTTACAGTTAACTGCCCACAAGGTGAGCCCAGGTGGTGAGCATTTTACTTTCGATCAGTATTACAATGGCATACCGGTGTTTAACTCTCAGGTAAAAATTAATCTGGGTACTGCCGGCAAGGTCTATTCTATTTTTGATAATAGTTATAGCAGCAACCATTGGAACGCAACGGAACTTGTGGATGCTGCGGCTGCCATAAGCCATTTACAATTTAACGAGTTGCTGGCAACCCAAACTGGTTACACCCAAGCAAATATAGAAGAGCATTCAACCATTGCCGAGATTGATGGTAAACCAGCAGTCTATAAATGGATGCAGTTGCACGACCCTAGCACTGGCGATTTTAGGCTTTATCTGTTGGATAAAAGCGGTGTAATAATTTATAACCGCGATTTGAATGCTTATTCAGGCGTACCAGCATCGGCATATGTTTTCAATCCTGACCCATTAACAACTGCGCAAACAATTTATGCGGCACCGTACGTAGATAGCAACGATGCGAATACTATGGTATTGCGCGATGAGCGGGTATTGGTAAACATTGATGTAACCTTGTCAGGTGGACGGTATTATCTTGAAAACGACCATTTTGTAATGACCGATTTCAGTGCGCCAAACCAAACGGTAGTGAGTAGTTCAACGCCATCTTTTCTGTTTACCCGCGCCGATACGGCTTTTGAGGAAGTAAACGCTTACTACCATTTGAATACATACCAAGCCTATGTATCGTTTATAGGGTATGGTAGCCTTACCCAAGAACAGATACAAGTAGATGCCCATGCCTTAAATGGAGCGGATAATTCGCAATTTTCTACTGGGGGTGGTTTTCCAAGGTTGTTTTTTGGCGATGGCGGCGTTGATGATGCCGAAGATGCTGATGTAGTGGTGCATGAGTACGGCCACGCACTAAGCTATGCAGGCTCGCCTGGAACTAATTTTGGGCAAGAGCGCAGTGCGCTCGATGAAGGTTTCGGTGATTATTTTGCGGCATCATACTCGCGCAGTCTTTCGTCTTACCGCTGGCAGCATGTATTTTCGTGGGATGGTAACAATGAATATTGGCTGGGGCGCGATGCCAATACGGCTAAAGTTTATCCGGCAGAGTTGACCGCCAGCATACACCGCAATGGCGAAATGTGGGCCACGGCTTTAATGCAGGTATGGTCGGCATTGGGGCAGGTTCAGGCTGATAAGTTGGCACTGCAAACCCTGTTTTCGTTGAGTAGCAACATGACTTTTACCGATGCTGCATGGGCTTACATACAAGCAGATAGCGCCATCAACGGTGGTGCCAACTTTGATGTAATATTCCCCATTATGGTGCAAAGGGGCTTTATCAATGGCGTAGGTATCGAAAAGGTAGCTAACTCAAACGCCCCTGCTGTTGAACTTTACAATTCTTATGGTTTTACCTTCAACAACGAGCCTGCATTGCTTATTAATCATACTGGTCAAAGCGCTTCGGTGTTTGTATATGATATTGCTGGTAGGCTTGTTTTACAGGCTGATGACTTGGTTGGGCCCTCGCATAACATTGATGGTGGCTTGCTTAAGCCAGGCACTTATCTGTTAAAGGTAAATGTTGGTGGCGCTACACAAACCTTTAAGCTCATTAAATAAGCATACTATACCGCTTTTTGATTTAAGGCTGTAGTGCATTGCCTGCTGAATACAGCGTACTCCTTTAACCCTATTTTCTTACTGTTTACCGAAGGTTCAGTTGTTTCAAACGAAAAGCTAAAACCTTTCTATCGTTCTCAACGTAATAGGCTTGAAACCCTTACTAAAGAGACCGATAGTAGCGGTAATATTAACAGCAATAGACGAAAATGGAGGCCTGGCTCCGGTATTGAGGAGCTAGGTAAAGTAGGGTGCAGCCAGGCCGCCTTCGTTTTGCCGATGGTTACTTTTATCGACTGCTTGATTTTTTAAGAAAGCCCCATTTCGTTTACTCGGAGTGGGGCTTTTTCTTTTTAACCATTGATGGGATGCTGGCATTACTAGAAGGTGGCTCTTAGTTTCTATCGTATCTCTTATTAAGAAGCTTTAATGTTTTTTAGAACCAACTTTGCCAGAGTTTAAAATGATTACATTACAAAGTAAATTATAACTTGAAGTTAAATTTCACGAACTTAGCATCAGCATACCTCCTCCATGAAATCATTAATAGCAATTCGTACCGTACTTATATTAGTATGCCTGCTGAGCGTACTAACTGTTTCGGCACAGTATACCAGTCAGCATTTCATTGCTCCATCGCCATGGGTGTATTGGACAGGAGCATACGAAATTGTGTTGTCTACCGAGTTTGCTGGCGTGGTAAATGTAACCGTAACTAAAAGTGACGGCACGCCTATGGTAAGCACAACGGTGAGCCAAGGCAACCCAACCGCTTTCAGGTTTACGGGTAACCCTGCCGGAGTACTTAACCACCCGATAAATACCGTGCTAAACGATGCTGGCATGTTTGTTACCGCCAACGAGCCCGTAGCCGTAAACGTGCGCAACGTTACCAGCGACCAAGTTGCGGTAGGTAACTGTATTGATAGCAAGGGCAATTCATCACTTACTAGCTTTGGCAACGAGGGCTTGGGTATCACCTTTCGCTTGGGCTACTATCGGTCAGACTATAATGGGGTAGGGTTTTGCTATGCGCTGCCTGTGGTAAACTGTGTAATGGCTACAGCCAACAATACCGATATAATACTTAATGGTGCTGTTATTACCACGCTCAATACCGGCCAAAGCTATATTTTTTTGGCCCCTATGGGTAGCTTGTTAGAAGCATCGGCCCCAGTGGTGCTCAATAGCGGCGCGTATGTTGATTCGCCTCAAGGCTGTGGCGATGGGGTGGTGGATCAGGTAGCCCCAACATCGGTGCTCGATACGGCATATTTTGTAGTAAGGGGCCTAGGTACTGCCGGTACGGCCACCGATTTGCCCGAGCAAACCACCGTGGTAGCCACCAAGGCAGCTACCAATGTGCGTGTGGATAGATATGATGCCACGGGTGTACTGATTGGTACCAACAACTATTTACTGCCCAATGCAGGCAGTTTTGTTTCGTTTCATCATGGCGATGCGGCTACCCAATATACTTGCTCGCATATAGTAGGCGATAAACCTATAGCCGTGTATGCGGGCAGTGCAGTTAGTTGTGAGGTTGATATGTCGTTTGTGCCGCCAGTGGGTCCTTGTGCGGGTTCATTTAGGGTTGAAACCACCAATTTTCAAACGTACCTAAATACGGCACTCCCGTACAACGGATATGTGTTGATAGAAGACCCCACCGCCGTAGTGTTTATGAATGGGGTAGACTTGGAGAGCATTACTGCTCCACGTTTTCAGATAGGCAATACGGGCTATTACATGATTAGGTTTAATGATGCGCAAATTGGTTTTCCGGCCAACATGATTATCAATAGTTCGGTGCGCATGAATATCTCTATTGTGCAACAGGGTGGAGGTTTCTCCATGTCGGCATTCTTTTCGTCGTTCAATCAAATTTTGGAGCCGCCGGTATTTGCACCAAACGGTAATTGTGGCGAAGTAACCTTTACCGCCGAGCCTGGCTATGCCCCATACCAATGGTTTTTGAATGAAGTAGCTATACCAGGCGCAACGGCACAAACCTACACCGCAACCGATAGTGGCTTTTACAGTGTTGCAGGTACGCGCCCTTGTGGGTTAACCAAGCCTTCTATACCGGTGTTTTATAATGACTCGGCTACCATACCAGAGCTTACAACCCTGCCCGCCGATACTTTAAAATGCAGTGTAACATCGGTTACCCTCACGGCATCTTCTACTACTGTGGGGGCTACTTACAGCTGGGGCGGTACTAATACCAATCCTACTTTTTCGGTAACGGCCCCGGGTACCTACTACGTAACGGTTACTGAGCCCATAAACAATTGTGAGATAATAGATACCTTGGTAGTTGCGCAAGATACTATAGCGCCCAATGTTACTATCAATCCACATAACAATCTTGATTGCAATAATGCCAGCATCAACTTAACTGCCGCCAGTACTACTTTAGGTGTTGGGTTTAATTGGGGCGGAGGTAATGTATCCAATACCCAAAACGTAACATTGGCGGGCACTTACACCGTTACGGCTACTGATGGTAACAATGGGTGCACGGCAACAGCAAGTACTACGGTAGTGGCCATACCACCGGTAAGTTTAAGCGAGACCCATATTGATGTAGCCTGTTTTGGTGCCAGTACTGCCAGTATTGATGTTACCGTTTTGGGCGGCCAGGCTCCTTTTACTTATTTGTGGAGCAATGCAGCAGTAACCGAGGATTTAGCAAATATTGCAGCAGGTACCTACACGTTAACGGTTACCGACAATAATACTTGTACCGATACTATTCAGATAATTATTACCGAACCCTTGGCTGCCCTTACGTTGGACACCACTACCACCAACATACTGTGCTTTGGTGCGGCTACAGGCGCTATCGATTTGATACCTGCTGGCGGCACCGCGCCTTACACGTATGCTTGGAGCAACGCCGCCGTAACCGAAGACCTGAACAACGTAGTGGCTGGCCCTTACGATGTATTGGTAACCGATGCCAACAGTTGCACAGCCTCACTTTCGGCCACATTAACGGAACCTGCCACGGCCGTATCGGCTACATCGGTGGTAACGGACGTGAACTGCTTTGGCGGCAGCGATGGCGGTATTGACCTAACCCCCGCTGGCGGTACATCACCTTACACCTTCTTATGGAGCAATGCTGCCGTAACCGAAGATATTGCGGGCGTTGTTGCCGATAACTACACCGTAACCATTACCGATGCCAACGGGTGTAGTATAACCCATACCAAAACGATAGTGGAGCCTACCGACCTAACGATGGCATTATCTTTCGCCCACTATGGTTGCTTGTTTTGGCGAGGCCACGGGTGCAGTAAGCTCAACCGTTGGTGGTGGCACAACCGCTTACAACTATGCTTGGAGCAATGCGGCAATAACCCCCGATATATCAAACCTGATAGCGGGCAGTTACTCGCTTACGGTTACCGATGCCAACGGATGTATAGACAGCGCAACCACCCAAATTACCGAACCCGCGGCTGCTCTTACGTTGGACACCACTACCATCAACATACTGTGCTTTGGTGCGGCTACTGGCGCTATCGATTTGATACCTGATGGCGGCACCGCGCCTTACACGTTTGCTTGGAGCAACGCCGCCGTAACCGAAGACTTGGCGAATTTGGCCGCGGGCCAGTTTGATGTATTGGTAACCGATGCCAACAGTTGTACGGCATCACTTTCGGTCACATTAACGGAACCTGCTGCAGCCGTATCGGCGACATCGGTGGTAACGGACGTGAACTGCTTTGGCGGCAGCGATGGCGGTATTGAACTAACCCCCGCGGGTGGTACATCACCTTACACCTTTTTGTGGAGCAATGCTGCCGTAACCGAAGATATTACAGGGGTGCTTGCAGGCAGTTATACGGTTACCATTACCGATGATAATGGCTGTACATTGGTGGTTGATGATTCTATTGCTCAACCTACCGCAATCGAGCTTTCATTAGATGTTACCGGGGTAGATTGTTTTGGAAATAGTGATGCAAATGTAAACAGCGCTGTTTCGGGTGGCACACCTACTTATACATATTTGTGGAGCGACTCAAGCACCAACGCCAATATTGTCGGCTTAGGAGATGGCACTTATAGCTTAACAGTTACCGACCAAAACCAATGTACGGTTACTCAATCGGTTACTGTGGCTTTCCCTCCACCAATTGGCTTTGATGTAGCGGTAAACGATGCCAGTTGTTTTGGTTTAGAGGATGGTTTTGTGCAACTGGATGCCTTTGGTGGCACCGGCGATATAACCGCAACTTGGGCTGGTGGCGAGTACCCGGCAAATAACTTCTCAGGTATCGCCCCCGGAAACTACACCCTTATACTTACTGATGATAATGGCTGCGATACCAGCTTTACGTTTGATATAGTTGAACCATTGGCCACAAGTATTGATGTACTGCCTATTGATACATTGAGGATTGGTTTGGTTGACACCCTTGAAACTACCGTAGTAACCAACCCTGGCAGTGTGTCGTATTTTTGGGAGCCATCAGAGGGCCTTTCGTGCGACAATTGCCCATCAACGGAGGTGGAGGTGTATTGGGATACAAGGTATATTGTAACGCTTGATAACAATGGTTGCTTAGCAACGGATACTGTTTGGGTGTATGTTAATAGCGACCATATACTGTATATCCCCAATGCATTTAGCCCCAATGGCGATGGACGAAATGATGTATTGTACGTATATGCTGAGGGTGTGAAGCGAATTGTATGGTCGGTTTTTGATCGTTGGGGCGAATCGGTATTTACTTCAACCGATATCAATACAGGCTGGGATGGCACGATGAAAGGTAAAATTCTACCGCCAGGGGTGTTTGTTATTGATGTGTATATTGAGTTTCTTGACCTAACTTCTGAACGGCACAACCAATCGATACTTTTGCTGCGGTAGTCGCTAGCGTGTTAATTGGTTTCACTATCTGCAATTTATTGTGATTTATATCACCCAAACCACAATGCAGCAATTCCTATCTTTGTAAAAACAGTTAGAGGATGGCGAAGGAAGAAAGTAAACCCGGAGTATTTGCAGGCATAGTTGCATTAAAGTGTCCGCAGTGCCGGGAAGGTAATCTATTTAAAAAACCAGGCCTTTATACCGTATCTGGTATGGGCGATATGTATGATAGGTGCCCCAAGTGCAATTTAAAGTATGAGCAAGAGCCAGGTTTTTGGTGGGGTAGCATGTATTTAAACTATGGTTTCTCGGTGGCTATCATCCTGCCTACGTTTATTGTTTTCAAACTGTTCCTTGATGTAAGTTTCTATGGCTCATTGGCCTTGGCCGGTGGTATGCTGGCATTGTTTATACCGGTTATTTTTCGTCTTGGTAGGGCTACTTGGTTATATTGGTTTGGTAAGTACAAAAGCCCATCCTAAAATACCGCTGATTAAAATAGCTTACAGCATTAAGGTCTTAAAAATAAAGAGGGCACGCTATCTAGCGTGCCCTCAACGTATATGGTATTAGCAGTTGTTACTCAACTACAATTTTCTTAAAATAATCGCTACCACCGACATTGAATTTCACTAGGTAGATGCCTGTGCTCATTTCGCTGGCCACGTTAAAGTTGCGGTCATGTTCGCCCCAAGTAAGTTCCTCATCCATCAATGGCTTCACTAGTTGGCCATTTAGGTTATAGATGCCCGCTTTTACAAGCTGGTTTTGGGTAAGGTTAAAGCTCAAATTAAGGTTATCGATAACGGGGTTAGGGAAAACAGCAATTTTTCCATCAACCAATGCATCCAAATTTTGGATACTTGTGCCACCACCACCTGCAACGTAAGGGCCAAAAGAAGTAGCTGTAGCCACATAAGTTCTTAAACGGATGTTATCGCCAGAACTAGCGCCGTTGCCATTAGCTTGGTTTACAGCAAGGTAGAAAAATACGGAGTCGGTAGTTGTTGCAGGGCTAGTCCATTTAAAGGTCCATGCATTGTTAGAGTTGGCGTTTTTATGACCCACGTATTGCCTACTGTTAGCACCAGCAACCAAAGATGTGTTGGCTGGGCTAGTAAGAGCAAATGTGCCGATACCATCACCATTACCATCAACGGCAGTTAGCGAAAAGCCATAAGTAGCTGCACTTCCCGCATTTACCGCAAGGTTATACTCGGTACTAGCGGCATATCCACTGGTAAGGCTAGGGCTTCCTACCCCCTGAAGGGTAATGTCGGTTGCATTTAAAGTTGCGTTACCGGCGTGGCAACCAGCAGTTGCACAGGTTTGGTCTCCTGGAGCGCCAGCATGGCCGGCAGGTGGCTGCACGGTGTTGGTAAAAAGGTCGTGTGTACCAAGCAACAAAGCGGCACCAATAAAGGCAAAAGAGAGTAAAGAATTTCTTTTCATAGTTTTTAATGTTGGGATAATGAGAGAATTGAAAAACGTAATGCACCCTAAAAATGTAAAAAAAATGTCAAAAAGGAGTAACCGGCTTCAATATTTGCCGATATTTTAATACCAGCAATTTGTTGGGAATGTAAACTAAAAGCTAAAAAAAGAGAACCGTTAGTCGAAACACGGCAGCAATCCGCAGGGGGATTCATATATTTTCTTATTTTTGTACCTCTAAATCAACCTTAACAACCATTTTAAAACACACAAAATGAATAGGTTTACTCAACTAACCATGCTTTTGGTAATACTGTTGGGCGCTTGGCTTCCAATGTCAGCGCAGCGTACAGTAGGTTCAAACGTATTGGTACCCAACTCAGGCAATATTTCATTGTCAAGCGTTTTGAACCAAGCCGGTGGTAGCCGAGGCACTACTTGTGATACTATCACCAATATTTTTAACATCGATTCGGCCCAAATATTTACCATTAATGGTTTTTGGGGTTATGTATCGGGCCATAATGAATTTGGCGACCTTGCTAAAGCCGATTCGTTTGCCAATACTGGTCCTGCTGAGGTAACCGGTGCTTTTGTTGCTTTTGGTCAGGCAGATTTTGGCAATGCCTCTAATACCGTGCGTGTAAGCGTTTGGGACAATGATGGCGTTGGTGGAGCTCCTAACACTCGGTTGGGTTTTCAAGACATTACCATCAGCTCTTTTGCTGCTGATGTAGTTAATGGCTTGCCTACATTTGTAAATTTTAATACACCCGTTGCCGTAAACGGAGACTTTTACTTGGGTATAGAGCTTACTTACAACCCAGGTGATACCGTTGCGCTTTATATCACAGAAGACCCGCGCGTTGCTGGCCCAATAAACACTGCTTGGGAACAATGGGACGATTTAAGCTGGAATTCTTATCCAGCTTCTTGGGGTTTTAATACTTCACACTGGTTGTTTCCGATAGTATGCCCTACCTCACCAGCACCAGTTGCCGATTTTGTGGGTACACCTACTACGGTTACAGCTGGCAATAGCGTAAACTTTACTGACCTTTCTAGCGGTTCTCCAACAGCTTGGTCATGGTCTTTCCCTGGTGGCACGCCTAGTTCTTCAACGGCACAATCGCCATCTGGCATTACTTACAACACACCGGGTAGTTATGATGTAACCTTGATAGCAACCAGTGCAAATGGTGCTGATACTACTACAAAAGCTAGCTACATTCAAGTACAGGCTAGTGGCGGTAGCAACACTTATGTTGATTGTGATACCTTCACGAACCTTGATTTAGCAACTGCTACCCCTATTATTTATACCTCAAGTGGCGCTGGTTATGTTGCGGGCCACAACTTTTTTGGTGATAGCTCTAAAGCGGAGCTTATAGGTAATGCATTGCCGGGCAGCCCTGTTTCGGGTGTATTAATGGAGTTTACTGTGGCAGAGTTTTCTAGCCCAACGGCTTCAATCCGTGTAAAAGTTTGGAACAATAACGGCACAGGTGGTTTACCTGGTACCGTATTGGCCACTGAAACCGTAACCATTAGTTCTATTGCTGCCGATATTACAGCAGGAAGGCTTACTTATGTACCATTTACTAACCCAGCAACACCAGCTGGTAATTACTACATCGGCATTTCGTATCAATATGCAAATGGCGATACCGTTGCCCTTTTGACCAGTACTGATGGTGATGTAGTGCCAGGCACAGCCTATGAGCAATGGAGCGATGGCACATGGCACAATTACAACGAAGCGGGTAGTTGGGGTTACGATTTAGGTCATTATGTTTTCCCTATACAGTGTGCTACGGTGCCTTGCCCAACTATTTCGGCAACATTTACCAGCACGGCTCCTGTTTGTACTGCTGCTAATGGTAGCGCAACCGCAACAGGCACTGGCGGTACGGGTCCTTATACTTTTGTGTGGAGCAACAGTGCTACCACAGCAACGGCAAGCGGCCTTGCGGCGGGCACCTACACCGTAACGGTTACAGATGCCAACGGTTGTACCGGTACAGCAAGCACCACGCTTACTGCAACCTCACCAACTATTGCCCCTAACTTTACTACCACGCCTGCAGTTTGTACTGCTAGCAATGGTTCGGCAACTGCTGCCCCAAGCGGCGGTACTGCCCCTTATACCTACATCTGGAGCAGCAGTGAAACCGTTGCGGCTATTACTGGTAAAACCGCAGGTGCTTACACGGTAACAATTACCGATGCCAATGGCTGTTCGGTAGTTGCTACCGCTACCATTACCGCAAGCAGTGGTACTTTGGCTGTAAATGCTACCGCTACCCAAGCTACTTGTACTGCGCTTAACGGCACTGCAACAGCTGCCGTTACTGGTGGTACGGCTCCATTTACCTATGCTTGGAGCAATGCTGGTACTACTGCTACCATAAGTGGCCTAGCCGCTGGTGCATATACCGTAACGGTTACTGATGCCAACGGTTGCTCTGCTACTGCCACGGCTACTGTTACTGCCAATAGCGGTAACTTAACCGTGAGCACCTCTACTACCAATGCTACTTGTGGTGCCGCTACAGGCAGCGCAACGGCAACCCCTGCAGGTGGTACAGCACCATATACTTATGCATGGAGCAACAGTGGCAACACTGCTACTATAACTGGCCTTATTGTTGGTACTTTTGACGTAACAGTTACTGATGCTAACGGCTGTAGTGCAACCGCTTCGGCTAGTGTGGCCGACCCAGGTAGCCCAACTTTAACCCTTGCCGGTGGTAACGATGTTTCTTGCTTTGGCTTGAGCGATGGTGCTGCCGCGGTTACTGCTGCCGGTGGTGCAACGCCTTACACTTATTTATGGAGCACTGGTGCTACTGGTGCAAGCGTTTCTGGTTTGCCAGTTGGTCCGGTTTCTGTAACGGTTACTGATGGTAATGGTTGCCAAGCTACTTTAAGCGGCAATATCAATGGCCCAAGTGCGGCCTTGTCTGCAACGGTTGCTTTAAACAGCAACGTAACTTGTCCAGGTGCTTCTAACGGCTCATTGACGGTTACTGGTGCGGGTGGCACAACTCCATATACTTTTGCTTGGAGCACGGGTGGTATTACAACTGCTACTGCGGCAGGCTTGGCCCCAGGCACTTACACGGTTACCGTTACTGATGCCAATGGTTGTTCAACCACTGCTTCGGGTACTGTAGCCCCTCCAACCAACCCTGTTACGGCTAGCGTATCTGGTGGTGTAACTTCTGGTTGCGGCACTGCAACCGGTTCTGCAACTGCCAATGCTAATAACGGTACGGCGCCATACTCTTACCTTTGGAGCAATAGCGGCACTTCGGCTACCATAACTGGTATTGCTGCGGGCAGTTATACCGTAACGGTTACCGATGCCACTGGTTGCACTGTAAGCGCAACCGGCACCGTAACCGACCCAGGTGCTCATACTGCTAGCGCAGCGGTAACAGCCATTACTTGTAATGGTGGTAACAACGGCTCGGTAACAGTAACCCCAACTGGCGGTTCAGGTAACTTTACTTATACTTGGAGCCCTAATGTGAGCTCAAGTGCCACTGCTACCGGTCTTTCGGCTGGTTCTTACAGCATAACTGTTTTGGATGTAACTACCAATTGCACAGCTGTAACGGTTGCCAATGTTACCCAGCCCGATACCATCGGTGCACAAATAACACAAACCAACGTAACTTGCCCAGGTTTTTCTAATGGTGTAGCTTCTGTAATTGCTACAGGCGGCAATGGTGGATATACTTACAACTGGTTGACTTCACCAGCGCAGACTACAGCTACTGTTTCTGGCTTGAGTGCAGGTTCTATCATTTTACAAATATCTGATAGCCAAGGTTGCTCGCGTAACTTTACCGTTACCATTACCCAACCAGCTAGTATTGCGGTTACTGTAACCAAAAATGATGTAACCTGCAACGGTGCCAACAACGGTACTGCTACTGCTACCGCTACCGGTGGTACTGGTAACTTTACTTATACTTGGAGCACTACACCAGCACAAAACGGTGCTACCGCTAGCGGATTGGGCGCAGGTACTTACACCGTAACTGCTACTGATGCAAATGGTTGTACATCAACACAAAGTGTTACCATTACCGAGCCTACTGCTTTGGCGGCATCTGCAACTGCCACTGCTGTAAGTTGCTTTAACGGTGCTACTGGTTCTGCTACCGCATCTGCAACTGGCGGCAATGGTCCTTACACCTACGCTTGGAGCACTTCACCTATACAAAATGGTGCAACTGCCAGCAACTTGCGCGCAGGTAGCTTTACAGTAACGGTTACTGATGCTAGCGGTTGTACTGCAACTGCAACGGCTGCTGTTACACAGCCTACTTTAATATCAGTAACTACCTCAACTACCCCAGTAAATTGTGCTGGCGGAAATGATGGTACTGCAACTGCCAGTGCAACTGGTGGTACTGGTCCTTACACTTACCAGTGGACTTCAGGTTCAGGAGCTACTATTAGCAACCTTGCTGGCGGTACCTATACTGTAACCGTAACCGATGATAATGGCTGTACTGTAACAGGTGTTGCTACTGTGGCCAATGCAAGTGGATTTAGTGCTAGCTTAAACACAACACCAACTACCTGCCAAGGTACAAGTACCGGTACTGCAACCGTAAACGTAACTGGCGGTGTTGCTCCGTTTACATACGCTTGGTCTGCAAGTGGTTCGGGTGCGAGTTCAACTGGCTTGCCAGCTGGTACTTATACCGTAACCGTAACCGATGCCAGTGGTTGTGAAGCCATTGCTACAGGTACCGTTGGTGCTGCAAGTGGTATCACTATTAATGCAACGCCTACCGGTGCTACTTGTAATGGTGGCAACGATGGTGGCATCAGCCTTTCAGTTTCGGGTGGTGCGGGTAACTATACTTATGCTTGGAGTAGCGGTGTTAGTACGCAAAACCTAACCGGAGTTGCGGCAGGTACTTATAGCGTAACGGTTACTGATGGTGGCGGTTGCTCTACAAGTGCTACCAACTTGGTAGTTGGTGAGGCAAATGCGATTAACCTTACTTTAACAACTACTGACGAAACAGGTATTGATGCCAATGATGGTACAGCTACTGCTACATCAACTGGTGGTACAGGCTTAATTACCTATACTTGGAGCAATAGCGCTACCGGCAGTAACTTAACCAACCTTGCCCCTGGCACATACACTGTAACTGCTACCGATGGTAATGGTTGCAGCGCAACTGCAAGTGGCATTGTTGATGGTTTCACTAGCATTAGCAATGTAGGTTTGGTTGTTTCGTTAAACATGTTCCCTAACCCAAGTGAGGGTAAAGTAAACATGAGCCTTACTTTGGCGCAGCCAGAAGCCGTAACGGTTGAGTGGTATAATGCCATTGGCGAGCGTGTGTTGGGTACTAGCTTCGAAAGCAGCCTTACCGTAAACCATACCTTCGATTTGAGCAACATGGCCGCAGGCGTATACTACGCTCGCATAAACTATGCTGGTCAAACCAACGTTGAGCGTGTGGTGTTGAACAAGTAATCTACCCTAGATTGACATACTAAAAACGCCCCGGTGGAATCTCCACCGGGGCGTTTTGTTTTGTGGCAATATTGGTATTGCAAACATTTTGTTGGTTCACTTGTAATATTCTAGTCAAACTGCATACTAACTACCAAAACCATTGCCTTGGCCACTTCTGAAAAGGAGTTTGTAGCACTTATTGAAACCCACCAGCGCATATTGCACAAGGTGGCAAACCTGTATTGCGATACCCGTGAAGCACGGCGCGACCTGGTGCAAGAGATGATGTTGCAGGCTTGGCGCTCGTATGGCAATTTTAGGGCAGCGTCGGAGTTTAGTACTTGGCTGTATAGGGTGGCGCTCAATACGGCTATTTCCAACTTAAAAAAGGAATCGCGCCGCCCCGATAGATATACTACCGACGAATTGCCGGTAGTTGCCGATGCCCCCGATAACGATGAAAGGCTAGGATTGCTAAATAATGCGATAAAGCAGCTAAATAATGTGGAAAAGGCATTGATAGCACTATACTTGGATGAATTGCCCTACCAAGAAATTGCGGAGATATTGGGCATAAGTGCCAACAACGTGGCGGTAAAGATGAGCAGGGTAAAAGAAAAGCTCTCCACTATAATAAAACAACTAGAGGCATGAATATAGATGGCTATTTGGGGCTGTTGAATGCCCGTATTGAAACTAACACGCAAGCGGAGCAATTGGCCCGTAAAGATATTGAGCGCGCCATACATGGCAAGGCTACCAACCTTGCCGCCAAAATAAACAAGGCCATTATGTGGGAAACCGCAAGTATATTGGTGGTATTGGGCATAGTGTGTGCGGCCTTGGTGTTTTACAACTTGCTATGGGTGCAGCTTTTGGCTGGTGTTGCGTTGCTAATTTGCGGCGCCATGCTTGGTGTGTATGTATGGAAATACCGCCAATTGAACCAGCTGGTACAATTTGAACAGAACACTACCATACTGCTGCAAAACCTGATAATTGCAGTTAAGCAATTTATAAAACTATACCATTGGATGATGGTGGCCAGTATTGTTATAGGTGCGGTGCTTGGCGGTGTATATGGCGCTGTAGAATCAACACTACAACTAGAACCTACCGTGCCCAGCCAACTTACCGAGTGGTATGCTATACCGCTAAGTGTTATTCTGGTTGCATCAACCTACTGGATAACCCGTGTGTATGTTAATTGGGTGTACGGCAAACCCTTGCAAGACCTAGAGAATTGCCTTGATGAGCTATCCGCTAAATAATTTTTTTACCCCAGCTGTAATATTTTGCCTGTTGCTGATACTAATGGTAAAACAGAAACAATTAGACCATTAAAAAATAAGCATTATGAACACTGAAAGCACCACCAAAAAGAAGCCCGTTTCGCTAAAGTATATTTCTGGGGGCATTTTTGCTTTGATAAGTATTATTAGCTTAGTAAAGCAAGAGTATTTTGAATTTACTGTTTGGCTTACATTAGGCATTTCAATGCTACTGGCTGATATGCACTACCTACCAAAAGGTGCCGATATAAAAGATGTGCCCGAAGTACCTAAATGGCGCAAATACTTGAGCATGGCACTGTTTGTATTAGGTATTACAGCATTTGGCTACATAGTTGGCCGCGATGCTAAAGCGAAGTTTGGCAGTAAAGGCGAGCAAAGCTCTATAATGAGTACTAAAGCTGATAGGGCAACATTTTACGTTACTGTTACTCGCCCATAGGGCACAGCCGCCTATTATTTACTTGTCTGTGAAAGGATTTAGTACCGACACTAAATTGGTGCTTTTAAATAGCAAACATCATAGCTATCTTTAATGCTATGCTATCAATGATTTTAAAAACATTATTCTTTTTGCCAAAAGTATTCTTGGCCATTGTGTTTTCATACCTTTTGGTATTGATAGTTATGCCAGCCATTGCAATGTTAGATTATTATGGTATAACTATGTGGGCACTAACCTGCGTATTACTGGCACTGGTTTTTGTGGCTGCGGTAATAGTTTTTTGGATACAGAAAAAGACACTAAACAAACGTTTTGCAGTATATTTTATCGGTGTTTATTGGCTCGTAATACTTACTGCACCCTCGTTGGTATTTATGGAGGCTTGGTATCAGTTGAGGGGCGATAAAGCTGGTTTTGCTGCTGAGTATGGCTATTTGGAAAAGCTAGAAAAACTGGAGCTCACCAATCAGTTTATTGCTGATAGTATAGGTATAACCATAGCAAATAGCACTTATTATAATGAGTTTGAACCCGATGTATACATTAATAGTAGCGGTTTCCGTTCGAGAGAGTTTAATGATACCTGCATGGGTAATCCCCGATTGCTATTTTTGGGAGATTCTTTTCTGTGGGGGCTCTCGGCAAAGCCTTTAGATGCGTCTTTTTCTGATGTTCTGGGTAAGCACTATTGCACTTTCAACACCGGTATTATTGGAGCCGGCCTTGCACAATATAAAGCTATAGTAGAGCAATATTTCAACGAGATTAATCCTCAGTTCACTTGTTTGTTTCTCTATATTGGTAATGATTTGTTGCGACATCAGCCTAAGCTAAGACCTTTTGTACCTAATCATTTTTGGACAAAAAATATGGGCTTTTCTAGCGAACACATTGATGCTTGCGGCGATAAAATATATTTTGACAGTCCTGATTTAGCATACCAACATTATATGGAGCACTACTCATTACTGGCCAGTAAGAATTGGTTTGTAAAAGATGTGTTGGCCAAAACCCATATTGGTACCAAAGTTTACTTTGCGCTGACTAATCAATATGATGATGGCAATTGTGGAATATATACAGAGACTATTTACACGAGTAAATACCTACAGGATATAAAACAAACGGTAGAAGGAATGGGTGGTAGGTTCTTATTGTTTGTAATACCCGAAAAGATAAACCTAATTACTGACGCAAAACAATTTAGCGATAGTTATGGTGCACATTTTGAGGGGATTTCGCCTTTTGTGCCTTATCATTTTACGTTTGATGACTATGCAAATGGAGCAGACGAGCACTTTAATAACCAAGGTCACTTAAAGTTTGCACAGTTTGTAAGTGAAGTATTAGATAATGAGCTAAGTCAATACATCAAATAATACATGGTGCCGTTGAAACGGGTATTGAACGGTTGGAAGATACGTTCATCCTCGGTTTTGATGGCGAAGATGATGTGGCGGAAACAGCCGGCAAAGTGGTCGGTTAATTTTTCGTTGAACAGCTCGGCAATCATTTCGGGGTCGTTGGCAAACACCCCGCAGCCCCAAGCCCCAAGTACCAAATGCTCGTAACCTTGCACGGCACACAGCGTCAGCATTTTTCTAATACGGATGCGCATGTCGTGCTCAATGCGAGCAATGTTTTGGGGCTCTTGTTTGCGCACCACGCCCGCGTTTACAGCTGCCGCACTCAATATACTCGCCATGTATGGCCTATCGGTCAATTGGCCTGCATCGTTTTTAAAAAACGGCACCTTGGGCGAGTATATCATATGGTCGCTATACAGGCAAGTAGTTTGCTTTTTATGAAACTGGTAAAATCCTGGAGCTTTGAGCTGGCAAGAATATAGGGCCGAGGCCCTCGCCAAGCTTTCTTCCTGCGCTATGGCGCCTTTTTCAAAACCACCACCTGGGTTTTTTGCCGAGGCAAAATTAAGGCACATTACTTTATGGCCTTTAAGTGCTACTCGTTGCACGGCTTGTAGTGTGGTTTCGTGGGTGGTTTCAAAAATAGTGGCCAGCGCATGTCGTTTGTTGCGGCTGGGCAATTGCTCTAAGTCTTCGGGGGTGTAAAGTCGGGTATTGGCTGTTGCATACTGTATGTTCGCTTGCAAGTCTACCAGCTCGTTTTGGTTATTGGTGTAGCTGCCTTGGTTAAGTATCTGTAAGGTGTTTTGCGCTATTAACTTTTCTTGCTGACCCATATATGCGGTAATCCATAATGAATGGGCAAATATCGGGTTTTAGATACGGAATATTTGGGTGAACGGTAGATAAATTGGTTGGATATTGAAATTATATAACTGTAGAGCCGATGACACACACAAGCAAAAAAGACCCCACAAGATATCTTGAGAGGTCTTTTTTGGGTTGTTTTATAATCTTCAGTCGTTAAGGGCGCGTGTTGGTCATCCTTGCCGATACAAACGACATTAACATACCTACTGGTATAATGGCCGTAAGGGTTGCTATGGTTTGCATCCAGGGCTTAGAATAGATTGGGCTCATTGATGCCATCTCTATCTCACCAATTTGGGCTTGTAGGGGCCAAGTGCCAAACTGATAAGCGGTATCGTACAGGCCATTTGCTGCTACCGGTTGGTAGGTTGTAAAAATGATACTGAAAATAACCAACGAAGTAATGCCATATACAATGGCCGTTACAGCCGATACCCCCATACCTATGCCGAAAGCCTTTTTAAAGCCAAGCCCTCCATTTTGCAGGCTTTTTTGATGCAGCACTGCTGGGGCAATAGCCAACAGGCCAACCACAATAATAGCGATACCTATCATGTAGGCACCAAAATAACTTACCTTAAGGTATAGGCCCGTTAAATAAGTTATTGAAAACAGCACGGTGAGGATTGCCCCGCCTAAAGCGCCGTATTTGAATATATTGCTTACCATGATTAGTAGTTTTAGATTAACAAAAACTTATCAGGTAGCAGTAGTAATGCAATTGATGTGGCAAAGCTGTGCAGGCTATAAACCACTAGTGCTTATAAAATAACAAGAAACATGCCAGTAAGGTTGTGCTAGAACGGCAAGTCGTCGTTAAAATCGCCTTCTGGTGCTGGTGGTGGCGTGTCGAAACCATCAGATGAAGGAGCAGGTGCGCCACCGCCATAAGGGTTGTTGTCTTGCGACTCAATGCGCCAAGCATCTAGGTTGGTAAAGTAAGATACTTTGCCGCCATTTTCCCATTTATTGCCACGGATGTTGAAGTGCACCTTAACGGTATCGCCCACTTTAAACTTGTTCAACAAGTCGCATTTATCACCCGTTGATTGAAACTTTACATAGTCGGTAATGGTACGGTCGCCAATGTTGCTAGAGTTTTCCATAATAAACTCACGCTTGCGAAAACGCTCACTTTTTTGCTCTGTTGGGAAAATTTCGTACAGTTTACCTACTAATTCAAAGTTCATGGGTGCAATATTTTTGGAGTTCCAAAAGTAGCAATTTCTATTCTTATTTGGTTGATTGGTTGATTAGTTAATTAGTTATTGGGTTAAAAAAGTGAGATTTAGGTTGTCCCAAAATTGATCCCTTTTCATCCATATTGGGCAAGTATTGGGTAATATACTACGCTACCACTAGTTAACTGATAACAAATCAACCAATAACCAATACTAAATCAACCAATAACCCGCACCCCACCATTTCAGAAGTTATTGAAAGTGTAGAGAGTATAGTATCTTTGCATGATGCAAGTACAAGAAGGCAGGGACAAATTTATTCAAGCTTGGGGCACATTGGGCTCTAGCTGGGGCATTAACCGCACCATGGCGCAAATTCATGCGTTGTTGCTTATATCGCCAATTGCTTTATCTACCGAGGAAATTATGGATGCCTTGGGCATATCAAGGGGCAACGTGAACATGAACGTGCGCTCGTTGATGGATTGGGGTATTGTGCATAAAGAGTTGCGCCCTGGCGACCGTAAGGAGTATTTTTACGCTGAAAAGGATATTTACCTTACCGCCATGAAAATTATGCGCGAGCGCAGGAAGCGCGAGTTGGAGCCTTTGATTGAGATAATGACCCAGCTTAAGCAGGTAGAAAAACTGGATACGCCCGAAGGCCAAGCGCTTACCAAAGCGGTGCACGACATTGACCACTTTGCCCACCAAGCCGATACGGTGCTTACCACCATGGAAAAAATGACCAGCAATTGGTTTACCCAACAGTTTTTGAGCGTTATCAAAAAAATTAAGCCGTTGGGCTAAGGTTTATTTCAATCCTATTATCCTTTATTTAATGCAGTTTTAGCTTTGTACCTTTGGGTAACAACGCAATTACGCTATGGCCCGCAAACTGGTAACCACATCTGATGGCTCGCATACCCTATTTGTAGCCGAACTGGGCGAGCATTACCACTCGGTGCACGGCGCGGTGCAAGAGAGCACCCATGTGTTTATCAAACACGGATTGGAAGCATTAACATCGGGCGATGGGCCATTGTATATTTTTGAAATGGGCCTTGGTACTGGGCTAAACCTATTGCTTACTGCTTTGCAGCCTTTGCAGCGACCCGTGCACTATGTAAGTGTAGAGGCATACCCAGTAAGTGCCGAAGAAGCCGCCAGCCTTAACTATGGCAATCTATTTGAAGCGCATCCAGATGCCAAGCATCTGTTACAAACCATACACACCCTACCCTGGGGCGAACCAGCCGAACTAAAGCCCGGATTTACTATCCATAAAATAAATACCAAACTCAGTGAGCTGGACTGGGCGGCGCTACCACAATTCAATCTCGTATATTTTGATGCCTTTGCGCCCGATGTGCAGCCCAATTTATGGTCGGAGGAGGTGTTTACCGCCTTGTATAACCAAATGCAGGCAGGGGGCACATTGGTTACCTATTGCGCAAAAGGCAGCGTGAAGCGCGCCATGAAAGCGGCAGGCTTTACCATTGAGCGCCTGCCCGGCCCACCCGGCAAACGCGAAATGACGCGGGCGACCAAGCCCATCTGAAATGAGTTATTCGAAACATAGGAGTTCCTCTCCCTTTGGGAGAGGCTAGGTGAGGGGTAGTTTGAAGAACAACTTTCTATGCTAGTTGAAAATTTGATACGAGCCTAATTTGCCACACACTGCTTTCAGAACCCTTTCTTCGTTCCCCTTGTTAATCAATAAGTTTGCGAATAGCGCAATTAGTCGTTATTTTCACGGAAGTAATTGTTTGTAGCACCCCATTAACCTCCTCGCAGTGGAAACTTTAACAGCAACACCCCAACAAACCAAAACGGAAGCCCTACAACCTTGGGAGCAGCAATTTATCAATCGCTTAAAGAGCCCCTTTACGTTTAGGTTGTACCTACTGGCCAAGCTGCCGTTGGGTTTTTTCTCGGGCATGCGGGTGCGCGAAATGAGCAAGCAACATTGTGTGGCTACCGTGCCATATGGTTGGATGACCCGAAACCCATTTAAGTCGACCTACTTTGCGGCGTTGAGTATGGCTGCGGAGCTATCAACCGGAACACTGGCGTTGTTTGCGGTTGAGAAAACGAAACCTTCGGTAGCGGTTATCATTATCGGCATGGAGGCGGAGTTCCCTAAACGTGCCGTAAACGTAACCACCTTTACCTGCGCCGATGGCGATAAGCTGTTTGCCGGGGTAAAAGAGGCACAAGCCACTGGCGAGCAGGTGCTGGTAACCGTTGACACCATTGGCCGTGCTGAAGATGGCACCGAAGTAGCAAGGTTTAAGTTTACTTGGTCGTTTAAACGTAGAAGGAACGGGTAGTTATTCTTTTACAAACCGTTTTACGGCATATTGTTCATTACTGAGTTGGATTTTTAATAGGTACATGCCTGAAGGTAATGAAGAGATATCCAACTGATTCACATCAGTTAATATGTTTTCTACCGAAATTAATTTACCCAAATATTCAAAAATAGCAAGGCCAGAGATGATTGAACCGTTGGCTTGCACGCTGAGTGATGTATTTGCAGGATTGGGGTATACATTTATATCTCCCATTGCAGCGCTTTCATCTTCGATACTCAGATAAACATAGTTGCAGGTAATACTGCTATCAATTTGGTAGCGGGCGAAACTACTATCCTCATAGCAACCTAGGTCAAAGTAATAGAAATCAAACATCCCTAAGCAACCTACAACGGGTATCAAGTGGTTATCAATTGCACCAAATTTCTCTAAAAATTGCACCGATTTTGGGTATGCATTGGTGTCGGTATAATGTGCCCTGTAATATCTTAACGTCTCACCTTGTAACTGCATATTAGAGGTTGAATCTACCACCATGTAAAGGATACTGTCGCAAGCATCCATGTTTTCACCTGCTGGTATAGTTAGTGTGTCGCCAACTGAAGCGTTGAAGAAGTACCAAGGCACAAACTTGTCATTCCATCGGAAAAACACAGTGTCATTTTGTTCGAAGGTATAATGGGTTATTAGCCGCTCGTAACCTAGGTTTTCAAAACGTTCGAATATCACCTTACATGCTTGGCCATTGAGAACCGTGTCTTTAGCATACCAAAGGTTTGATGAACCTTCGCCAATAACACCGTAGTTTTGATATGCCCATTGGGCACCCGGTGGGCACCAGCTTTGGCTGAATGATATATGGGTAATGCTTAATAATAAGAATAATGTAAAAATCCTCATGGTTGCCTTTTTTAGTAGTAAAGAACGCATGTAAGATAACAGCACTGCTTTGTTAAAACAATACATTGAATTAATATTTACAAAAACATGACACAAGAAGATGCACTATTTTAGCGCTAACTGATGCAAAAAATGTAAAGGAGAGTATAGACAAGTAATTACTGATCTAGCCACAATTTAAACTCAGATACCCTTTCGCGGCTTACAAAGCTATCATCTAGATGGTTTTCTTGATGCAGCTCTAGTTTCAAACGACCGTTAAAATGGGGGTGTACTTTTTTGATGGATTCAAGGTGTATCAACAACTTTCTGCTTACTCTAAAAAAGATTTTGGGATTGAGTGCAGACTGTAGTTGCTCCAATGTCTGGTCAACCAAATGCTTTTTCCCGTCTTTAGTTACGGCCATTACCACCCCCTGGTCAGCATAAAAGTAAAACACCTCTGCAACCTGCAAATAGGCTAGGGTTTGGCCGGTTTTTATCAGCAAACGCTCTTTGTACTCCGGTTTTAGCATGGCTTGCAAAAGTTGTTCAATGCCAGCCCTATCATAATGTTGCGGGCTTTGAAAGTACTTTCGGTATTTTTCCAAGGCTTGGTTAAACTCGCCAGGTTCAATCGGTTTCAACAGATAATCAACACTATTGAGCTTAAAGGCCTTAAGCATGTAGTCGTCGTAGGCGGTGGTGAAAATAACCGGTGCTGTTACCTCAGCTTGTATAAAAATGTCAAAGCTCACCCCGTCGGCCAACTGAATATCCAAGAACAACAAGTCAGGATGCTTGAAGGTGCGCAACCACTTTACTGCCGCCGCTACGCTATCCAGCACGTCCAACACCTCAATGGTGTTGTCGTAAGCAGTTATCAACCTTTGTAGCTGTTTAGCTGCGGGGGCCTCGTCTTCTATAATCAAAACCTTCATGCGGTAACGGCTTTGTTAATTAAGGGCAGGGCCACCATAAAGGCATTGGTGCTCACTATGGTTTCTACCTCCCTACCGCTAGCAAACAAGTATCTATGCTTAATGTTTTTTAATCCGGTTCCGGTTGAGTCCATTACTTGCTGCTTTAGCTGCAAGTTGTTTCGCACAACAATGGTTTGGTCGTCTTTGCCAACCGATACTTCAATGTGCAATGGTTTTTCGGTGGATACAATGTTGTGTTTCATGGCATTTTCCAATAGCATTTGTAAGCTCAGCGGCACCACTTGGTGCTGCATAATATGGTCGGGCAAGTTCAACTTTATTACCAAGTTATCGCCAAACCGAATTTTCTGTAAAAAGATATAAGATTGCAAAAAGTCCAGCTCTTCGCTAAGGGTAATCAGCTCTAAGTCTTTTATCTCCAATATATACCGGTATACTTTGCTTAGTTTTCGCACAAACTCAATAGCCACTTCCTTATCATCAGGTATAATAGATACTAAGGTGTTTAAACTATTGAATAGAAAATGGGGGTTTACCTGGTTCTTGAGCGTTTCTAGCTGCGATTGAACCATTTCGCGCTTTAATTGCTCGGTTTCGGCTACCGAGCGCATATAGCGTTTCATGAAATAGACGGCCTCGTAACTGCTTAAAACCAACAGACTGTTAAACAGACAAGCGGAAAGGCCGCTTATAATATTGCTATAAATCTCTTCTGGGGCGTTTTTAAGGAAAAAACAAATAATAGGGTCAAGGGTAAAAAAGGTAATGCTGGCAAATGCCAATACCGCTATGCCTTGCACCATTAAGCGTTTTCTTTCGTGCCCGATAGTGTTAAAATAGGTTCGGCAAATTATGATAATGCGCCTGTTACCTTGCCATAATATAAAGGTGTAAAATAGGGAAACCAAAAAACTCATGAAGTATATAAACAACCCTTCCTCAAAGCGTTCGTTGAGGAAAATAATGGGCGTGGCAAAGGCTACAATGGGCACGCCTATGATGCGTGCCCAATTGTCGTTAAAGCCTAATATTTCTTCTTGTTTGTTCATATAAGCAGTAACCCAAAGTTAAAATAAGATACGATATTGTATATCAGGGAAAAATCCTATTTGGTAAATGGTATTAAGTTCGCCGTTTCGGGCATTAAACTCCCTGCTGAATACGTTTTGCCTGCCGGTAAGGTTTTGCAAATCAACCGAGAACTTTTGGGTAGCGCGCTTGCCTTGCAAGGTGTAGGTAATTTTAAAATCCCAACGGAAGTAAAGGCTGTTGCGCTCTTCAAAGGCTTTACTAAAGTCGTACACGGCATATCCCTTTTCTCTGGATGCAGTCAAGTCAATAGGGGTGTAGCGTTGGCCACCAGCTATGGCAAACTTGGTATCGAAACCGATGGTATGCTTTTCTTTTATCCTAAACTCTTTGCCACCTAGCGCATTAAAAACGTAATTGCTGTTAAATGCCGTGTTGCGCCATTGCTTGTCGCTAGCTTCGTATTTTGAATCAAATAATGATGCCGTAACCAAAAAGTAGTAACCTTTGCCAAAGAATTTTTCCAAGGTAAGCTCAAGGCCATAGTTGTAGCCCCGGCCGTTGTTCACCAAGCTATCGTATGGCTCAATACCAAAGCCCGAACCTTGGTTCATGAGCGACACGGTGCTTGGCATTTGCTCAACCGCTGCATTGGTAATATACTGGCCATATACTTCGGCCTTGAAACGGAAGTTTTTGCCTATCAGGTTGTCATAGCCTACAACCAGCTGGCTGCTGCGCAAAAAGTCCAAGTCTTCGTTGGTGCGCGCACTGGTGCCATCTGCGTAATTGGTCTCAACATAGTATGATTGCAGCGGCTGCATTTGGCTATGCAAACCTGCACCCACGCTTATGCTTTGGGTAGGTTTAAACTGATACCGAAGGTTGGCCCTCGGTTCTGCTATCCAACTGTTGTTTAGCATAAACTGCTGGTAGTGCACCCCACTGTTCAAGGTGAGCTTATCGTTAAAGCGGTGCTGCCATTGCACATAGGCTTGTAGCAGCGGGGCCGCACCTTTAAAGTCTTGCACGGGCAAATACGTGTTTTCGGCTACCAATTGTATGTTGGTCAGCCTTAAATCAAACAAATCAAACTGCACACCTGCCTTTAGCTGGTTTTTGGCATTAAATTTTTTGTTGAGCTGGTAGCCAGCCGTGTATTTCAGTTGGCTAAACTTAAGGTCATCGGTTTCGGTTGGGCTGTTGTCAACAATGCTCAACGAATCTCTGCTGAAGGTGGTGCGCCAGCCCGATGCAGCGATAAATATTTTGCCAGATGTAGTACTGTTGTAAAAGTAAGTATTCGATAAGCCAATTACACCCATATCGCTTCCGGCTCGGCTATCTTCGCCTTGCGTGGAGTAAAAGTTGTCCCCATCGGCCAGTTCGCTATCCAAAAACTCGATGTAGCTGGTACCGGCAAGGGCAAACAAGGTAAACTTGCCCGCTTTTTTGGTTGGGGCGTTTATTTTGAAAGTCAAATCTTGGTATTGTGGAATTGCCGCTCCTGTTCCAAAATTGATACCTATGGCACTCAGCAAGCCTAGGGTGCTATATCGATAGTTGACAATAAAAGATGCCTTGCTTTTTTTGCTAAATGGCCCTTCGGCACCCAGCTCAAAGCCATTGAAACCAATTTGACCCAAAAACTCATACTTTTCATTATTGCCGTTGCGCAGTTGTAGGTCAAACACCCCCGCCGAGGCATTGCCGTATTCTGCAGGGAAGGCCCCAGTTAAGAAATCAGAGTTTCTGAGGTTATTGGTGTTGAGCATAGTAACCGGGCCACCTGTGGTACCAAGCGTGCCGAAATGGTTAGGGCTCGGTATATCAATACCATCCAAGCGCCACAATACGCCGCTGGGGGAGTTGCCGCGGATGACGATATCGTTTCGGTCGTCGCTAGCACCGCTTACGCCGGCAAAGTTTTGGGCCATTCGGCTTGGGTCGCTCCGCGTGCCGCTATACTTGTTGGCCTCAACCATGCTCAAGGTTCGGGAGCTTACGGTGGCCATATCGTTCAACGATTTATCTTTATCGGCCGCCCCGGTTATTACTACTTCATCCACGCGGGTAACCTGCTCCACCATCGGTACATCTATCACCAATTCCTTAGCTGAGTTTAGCTGTAGGTTGGCCATGGTAACGGTTTCGTAGCCAAGGTAGCTTACCTGTAAGGTAACCCGGCCAACGGGTACGTTCTCTAGTTTGTATACGCCGTCAAAATCTGAGGATGTGCCAATTAGGGGTTCGCTGCCCAGCACCACAATGGTAACCCCCGGCAGTGGGCTTTGGCTTTGGGCATCGGTAACCGTGCCTTTAATAGTTTGGGTGCCCTGTGCCATTATTGTTTGGGTAAATAACAAAATGAGGATGAGGGCGGAGATGGTAGTTTTCATACAGGCTTGTTTTGTTTCGATAGCGAATATCCAAAGCCCGTGGTTGCTGCACTATTTAATAATGATGAATGGTATTATGGGGAGGATGAGTGGCATTGTTGGGTGATGAATGGTATGTTAAAAACCACTGGAATGCACATGTGAAAATAGGGATGTGAAGCGATAATGATTATTTAGTATAAGATTAAATAGGCCCGAAGCGATTCAAGTAATCCATATTTATTACATATCTTAGCAAAAAAAAGGAATCTATGTTTAAGCAATTTATTTTGGCAATGCTGGCAACGGCCACACTATTTACCATCTCTTGTAAGAAAGACGAAACCTGTGCTAAATGCGAACTGCGTGATTATTGTGTAAGGTGTGAAGCTAGCGATGGATCAATTTTTGAGCTTTGCGGCACGGAACAGGAAGCTGAAGCATTCAGAGGAAGTTGCATTATATCAGGAGGTACAGCTACTACTACCAACACCTTGAATGATACCAGAGAACTGTGTGATGAGGATGATATTATAGTGAATAGCTTTATGGATGGCAAAGTAGCTGATGGCTACAAGTGTGAATACGTGGATTGATTATCGGCCTTTGCGCTTAGAACCAATAAAAATAAAGCCCTTGTTGAAAAATGAGGGCTTTATTTTTATATAGTAGCATCAAGTCTTGATACTTGAGGATTTTATCCTGAGCTTTTGTCGAAGGACACCACTCATTACCCAAAAAAAGAGGAGTCTCAAAATGCAATTGTAAACCACCAACCATTGCACCCTGAAACTCCCATCATGAATTCTTACTTATTCAGCCGAAGCTGCATCTGATTTCTTTAACGCTTCGTTGCGGAAGAAAATTACGCCGTCCACTTCATCAATTACAACAATCTCCTTAGGGTTAATGTTCCCGGCTAAAAGCATTTTGGCCAAGTCGTTTACCAAACCCTTCTGGATAACCCGTTTCAAAGGCCTTGCACCGTACTGCGGGTCGAAACCTTCTTTGGCTAAATAGTCAAGGGCGTGCTCCGTTACTTTGATTTGTACCCCGCGCTCTGCAAGGGTTTTGGTTAAGGCTTCGGTGTGCATGCGCACAATTTGGCGTATGTTGCCTTTGCCAAGCGGATTAAACATCAAAACCTCGTCCACCCGGTTCAAAAACTCCGGCTTAAGCGTGCGGCGCAGTTGCTCCATTACCTGTGCTTTGGTAAGGGCCGCCACCTGGGCCATGTTCTCGTCGGTAATACCTTCAAAGTTTTCGGTGATAATCTCCGAGCCCATGTTGCTGGTCATAATAACGATACAGTTTTTAAAGTTGGCTATGCGGCCTTTGTTGTCCGTCAATCGGCCTTCATCCAATACTTGTAGCAGTATGTTGAATACGTCCGGGTGGGCCTTTTCAATCTCGTCCAACAGCACCACGCTGTATGGTTTGCGGCGCACGGCCTCAGTCAATTGACCGCCTTCGTCATAGCCCACATATCCCGGAGGGGCGCCCACCAAGCGGCTCACGGAGTGGCGCTCTTGGTACTCGCTCATATCAATGCGGGTCATGAGGTTTTCATCGTCAAACAAAAACTCCGCCAAGGCACGGGCCAGCTCTGTTTTACCCACCCCAGTTGTCCCCAAGAAAATAAACGAACCGATAGGCTTCCGAGGGTCTTGCAGCCCACTTCGGCTTCGGCGGATGGCATCTGCCACCGCCTCAATCGCCTCGTCTTGACCCACTACGCGCTCGCGCAATTCGTCCTCTAGGTGCAATAGTTTTTCACGCTCGCTTTGTAGCATGCGGGTTACTGGTATACCCGTCCACTTGGCTACAATCTGGGCAATGTCTTCAGCATCCACTTCCTCCTTCATCAGGCGCTGGCCACTATCCATATCGTGCAGTTGCTGCTCCATCTTTTTCAAGGCATCTTCTGCGGTTTTTATCTTGCCATAGCGCAACTCGGCCACTTTACCAAAATCTCCTGCGCGCTCAGCTTGTTCGGCTTCTAGCTTGTAGTTTTCAACTTGTTGTTTTACGGCCTGTATGCCATCCACTACGTCTTTTTCGGCTTGCCATTTTGCTTTTATCTCGTTGCGGTCTTCGCTTAGGTTGGCAATCTGTTTGCTTAGTTGTTCCAGCTTGGCATCGTCTTTCTCCCGTTTGATGGCCTCACGTTCAATCTCCAGCTGCTTAATGCGGCGCTCTAACTCGTCCAATTCCTCGGGCAAACTGTCCATTTCCAAGCGTAGTTTAGCGGCGGCTTCGTCCATTAAGTCGATGGCCTTGTCCGGCAAAAAGCGGTCGGTAATGTAGCGATGGGAAAGCTCCACAGCGGCCAAAATGGCTTCGTCTTTTATGCGCACTTTGTGGTGCGTTTCATATTTTTCTTTGATACCTCTCAATATGCTCACGGCATCCTCCACATCGGGCTCATCCACTATCACCTTTTGGAAACGGCGTTCCAATGCTTTATCCTTCTCAAAGTACTTTTGGTACTCGTTTAGGGTAGTGGCACCCACGGCACGCAGCTCGCCACGGGCCAGGGCGGGCTTTAATATATTAGCCGCGTCCATAGCACCTTCGCCGCCACCGGCGCCCACAAGGGTGTGTATCTCGTCAATAAACAAAATGATTTGCCCATTGCTGTCAATCACCTCTTTGGTAACGGCTTTCAAGCGCTCCTCAAACTCGCCTTTGTACTTGGCACCCGCTATCAGCGAGCCCATATCCAAGGCATAAATCACTTTGCTTTTCAGGTTCTCGGGCACGTCGCCGTTTACAATACGGTGGGCAATGCCCTCTGCAATAGCGGTTTTACCTACGCCCGGTTCGCCCACTAGCATGGGGTTGTTTTTGGTACGGCGGCTCAATATGTGCAGCACGCGACGTATCTCCTCATCGCGGCCAATTACAGGGTCTAGCTTGCCGTTTTGAGCAGCCTTGTTCAGGTTATTGGCATACTTATCCAGTGCATTGTATTTGCTCTCTGCCGCTTGGTCGGTTACTTTGCTGCCTTTGCGTAGGTCGGCAATGGCGACTTTCAGGCCCTTCTCGTTTACACCAGCATCCTTCATCAGCCCGGCAATGGTATCGTTGCCCGCCAAAAGTGCGAGTATGAGGTGCTCTACGCTCACAAAGTCGTCTTTATACTCTTTCATGTACTCTTGCGACTTCATGATGGTGCGGTTGGCGCCGTTGCTCATATATTGCCCACCCTCGCCGCTCACTTTGGGCAGCTTGGCCAGTTGCTCATCTACCTTGGTGGCAAGCAGGTTGGTGTTTACGTTCAGTTTCTTAAAAAGGAAACCCACCACGTTTTCGTCCACCAACAGCAGCGACTTCAGCAAGTGAGCGTTCTCAATGCTCTGGTGATTATCGCTAAAAGCCAGTTGTTGGGCTTTCTGTACGGCCTCTTGGGCCTTTATGGTAAAGTTGTTCAGATTCATGTTTTTGGTTGATTGGTTATTGGTTACTGGTTATTGCTTGCCTCGCCTCAGGCGATGGTGCAACAACTCGTAACCTATTTGTTTCTGAAAACTACTACTCAAAACCCGTACCGAGGCAAATAAACACATGATTTATGTCAATATGGCAGATAATTTTAATCTTTTGGACGAGTTGACAGGTTGTGGTGGGTTGGGGTGGACGTTTTGGCGGGGGTAATTTGAAAATTAGGAAATGTGGGAATTTGGAAATGATGGTGCGGAAGCCCGCGTGTCAGCCTGAGCCTGTCGAAGGGTGCGCGGGATTGCTAGGCATTTCGAAGCTTTTCGCGGAGAAGTGCAACGTGCGGGTAAAGAAGGCGGGAATTTATTAGAAAGGTAATCGTAGTTGGAAAGCTGTGCCCGTTATTAGCTTTAAACATGTTTTGTGGACCAGTAAATACTGGTTAAAATAAAGAGTTACCAGCGGAAGCTGGTGCCAGATAGGGGGGGTAATTTCTGCATAACTGCAACGGGAAAGTGTATTTTTCTCTGTTTTATGTTAATTTGTAGCGTACAAAAATAAGCAATGCAAAATGGGCTTTTTTGATTTATTCAAATCAGGGAACGATGTAAATCCTTTCAGCGAGTTTGATGCCAGCAACCAATTTTTGCCAAAAATCGATTTGGCAGACTTTTTTAGGGCAGATGGTTCCGACCTCTGTTGGTTAGTGCTTTCGCCAGTAAACAATATCATCAATCCCGAGGATGAAGTGGCAACTACCCGAAGGTTATCACCTGGGCAAAAGGCCTTACATTTTTTCTGGTATCTTGATGCGCAGGTAACCAATGGCGGTTTTGTACAGTTTTATTTCAATGGATATGGCAAGTATGTACCTGCTATAATTGATGGATTGAGATACATTGGCGATACAAAAATGGCAGAACTGGTGGCTGGTGCCCATAAAATCTATAAAAACAAGAAGCACCTGTTTGATAACCAAGATGAGTTGTTTGGTGGTGATTTGTATGACCAATTGGATGAGTTGGGTGATATGGACAGCCTATACTATGACCATAATGGAAGCACCATGGATAAGCTTGCAAGTTTTATTAAATCTCATTCCGATGAGTTTTGCTTAGATGGAGATGGGAATAGGATAAACCCGAAGCATACAGGTCAATTGTTGATTAAGCATGATAACGGGAATGTAAGTGCTGCGTTTAACTTGGAAAATGGAGTATTACATGGTGAGTTTTTGATTTACTACAAAAACGGAAAACTTAAAGAGAAAGTTTATTATCAAAATGGCGATAGGGTCAATATTAATGAAATGTATGATGATAGTGGTAGGTTAAGAGTGCGAGAGACTATCAACCCTTCGGCTAACCAAAAGATAAAGGAAAAGTTTGCACCAAACGGTACTCGAATTAATGAGGATTATTATGATTTGGATGACGTGAGGCGTGGATATAGCAGGGAGTGGTTTGATAATGGGGTGCTGAAAGACGAATCGTTTTTTATTGACCAGTATAATAGGAATGGAAAGCTGGTGAGATTCTTTAGAAATGGACAGCAATATGTCGATTCTGAATTTGTTAATGGGGAGTGGTTGATTTATGGTGTGTGGGATGAGGATGGAACGCAAACCTTGAAAAATGGAACAGGCTTGCACAAGTTAGGGTATGACAACACTGTTTACTTACGGGAATATGTTGATCACAAGTTGCACGGGCTTAGTAAAACCCTAAAGAATGAATTGCTCTCCTCAGAAAAATCATACTTGTTTGGGAAGGAACATGGCTTTAGCATAGACTACTATCCCAATGGTAGGGTTAAAAAGAAGACTTTGTATGAGGAAGGGAAGAAACTCAAAGAAGAAGAATTTAGGATGTACGATAAACCTAAAGTAGCCCTAGAGATTACCTTTGAGCAAAGCCCCTATTTAGCACAAATGGGCATTAAGCAGCCCGAAAAATATCCTGTGGCGCTAAATACCGAAGAGGTTGTCGCATTGTATGAGTTTCCAGCTGGTCTTTTTGAAGGATATCCAGATGATTACAGAATGACCTACAACTATTCCATTACAGTTGCTGAGAATGGCGATATTATTGAAGTAGATGCGCGAAGCATGTCAAATGCCAGAGTTAAGGACAAGGTAGATGAGCTTGCAGCCAAGCTAAACTTTTCGCCTGCTATTGAAAATGGGCAACCTGTTGAAGCAAAGCTTTCGTGTCAATTTGTTTTTACATTGGTAGCGGGATAGTTGGGGCATGCCCTATGCCATCTTAAGCGTCCACGCTTAAGACGTATTGCACAACCAGCCTCTAGGCTGGTAAATACTACGATGTGCGCTGTTAAAAATCCCAGTTAATAACCCCGCTTACTCTGGGCGGCAGAATGTTTACATGGTTGCGCACGCTGTTGAGGGTTTTGGTAAGTTGTTGCAGCCATACCTAATGTGCCTATTGTGCATTATATATGCCGACCGGTTGCCCAATAAGTATAGCTTTTACCCCTGTTATTACCCAGATTTTTGCACTTTTCATCAGGTATTGCACGTTGGTTTTGGGGCATAACCAATGGGGGCGCTAGTATTGGTTGTTTTTGTTTGATTTTCAATGGGTTATTTAATTGTGGGCACTTGGTTTGCCGTGTAGGGGTAATTGAGGGTTGGTTTTGCCAATCCAATATCATTTTATCCATCAAACCTTTTATTATGAATAGATTTTACTCAATACTGGGCCTAATGTTGGCCTTTTCTGTAGTTGCCGTACCTGCTATGGCCCAATCGCAGGCTTCTATAGGTCTTAAAGCTGGCTTCACTGCTGCCAATCTTCGTGGCGACGATGCTGGTAACTTAAACTGGCGCAACGGTTTTGTTGGCGGCCTGTTTGTGCATATACCGGTGGCATCATTGTTTGCCATACAGCCCGAAGCATTGTTTCGCCAACGGGGCGCTTACAACAGCTTTGAGTTTTCCAACATCGAGCAGCGCATCAACCTTACTTATATTGATATACCGGTGCTGTTTAAACTTAGGGTGCCCATTGCCGATATAGTTTATCCGCACATTTACGCCGGTCCGCAAGGTAGTTTTAGCCTTAAAGGTGAGTATGAGGTTGATTTGTACAATGGTGCAACCTTCTCTGACCAGATTGATGTACGCAAGTTTGATTTTGGCGGCGTGTTTGGTTTTGGCGTAGATGTGGTTACCGATAAACTCTTTTTTACCGCCGATTTTAGATACGGCATCGGCGCCCTTAAAATCGATAAATCTGACAATGGCCTAGATTTGAAGAACAAAGACCTCTCTATAATGGTAGGTATTGGCGTTAATATTGGGCAAGATTAACATCTTGTAGTGCTCAATATACAAAACCGGCTTCTTGCTAACGCAGTGGGCCGGTTTTGTATTTCTTTGACGGTTGTAAGGCGTGAATAACGAAAAGAAACCCTTAGTTTTAGGTGCATACTAAATGAATAAGCCTAAAAAATGAGCGGTACGGATAACCATTTACAAACTGCCATTGAGTACATCTCTAAGTACATTGGCAATGTGCAGGAGGAAGAGCTTGAATTGCTGTTGCCATTAGTACGTTTCGCTAATTACCAAAAGGGAGACCTTATTTATAAGTATGGGGAAATACCCAAATCGGCCAGTTTTATTATCACGGGTGCGGTTCGTTCATACTACTTTGATGAGGATGGTAAGGAGAATACGGTAGGGTTTCACTTCGAAAACGAACCTGCTTTTCCTTACGGTAGCTTTGTGGAGCTAGTGCCCGCAGCTACTTCATTTGTTGCAATGGAACCAGTAGCAGTGGTTTGGATAAGCAGGCACGACTTCTATCATTTTTTAGAAACCTTTCCTAGGTTTGAAATTGGAATAGCTAAGGTGCTAAGCGAATACTTGATAAAAGGAGGTCAGCACTTAAAACTGATGCGCATTGATTCGTCAAGAGAGCGATACAAAAAGCTGTTGGAGCTTCAACCTGAAATTGTAACCAGGGTTCCATTAACCTATATTGCCTCTTACTTAGGGATGGCATTGGAGACTTTAAGTAGGGTTCGGGCGGGTAAGTTGTAAGGTATTGCATAATTTGACTTGCGTCAAACTCCTTTTCTTTTTGTGTTCTTATCTTGCGAACAACTAATAGTAATGTTATGGATACCCAGTTGTTTGAAAAGTTTGCGTTTGAAATTTTCCGTGTAGCCAAAGACTACTTCATTTTTGCGAGTGCTACCTTCTTCTTGTTTTATGTTGTTTTAAGGAAGCCACTGTGGTTTAGAAAGATTCAGCAGAAAATGCCCTCGTATAAAGACTACCGCAGGGATGTTTTTTACTCCCTTATTTCCATAACCATATCAGCCATAACCATTGTGCTTACTTTTTACATTGGTAGCAAGTACAACAACGTTTACCATAATATTAATGAGCACAGCATCGCTTATTATTTGTTTACGTTTGTGTGGATGTTCTTTTTGCACGATACCTATTTTTATTGGATGCACCGGGCCATGCACCATCCCTTACTATTTAAGCATGTTCATCTTATCCATCATAAATCAACCAACCCATCACCTTGGACTGCCTATGCTTTTCATCCGCTTGAGGCCATTTCTGAAGCGTTTATATTGCCATTGATTGCATTTACCTTGCCTGTTCACACGTCAGCAGTCATTTTCTTTTTTGTTTTTCAGATTAGCTACAACGTTTATGGTCATTTAGGGTTCGAGATTCTTCCCAAAGGCTTTCATAAAACCTGGATAGGTAGATTAATGAATACTTCAACGGCTCACAATATCCACCATCATAAGTTTAAAGGAAACTACGGTCTGTACTCCCTTATTTGGGATAGATTGATGGGCACGGTAAGAGAGGATTATGATGCCACTTATGAGAAGGTGACCACAAGGACCAAAAGTGAGGCAGGTCAAAGTGAATTATCGACTGCCCAACGTTAGGAGCGTAAACATATAGTATGGTGGTGCGTTTATAGTGTAGCAATCAATACTGCAACAGTATAAAGAATTAAACCCATGAAAATATTGTTCATCATACTAGGTGTCATTTTGGCGCTGTTTATTGCGTTTCAAATCTATATCAGCATGTCCATCTTCAAAACGGAAACTCAAGTTTACAAGGTTATTAGGGAAGAAAAGCAGTTTGAGATTCGATATTATCCTGCTGCTACTATGGCCATGATAAGTTCAGATATAAAATCTTACAGCGATTTAGGCTCTTCAGGTTTTGGTAAGTTGGCTAAGTATATTTTTGGTGGCAACAGCGAAAAGAAACAAATAGCCATGACGGCCCCAGTGCACATGGAGGTAGGCGATACGGTGTCTACAATGGCATTTGTAATGCCTGCTGAATACAATATGGATAACCTTCCCAAGCCAAACAATGCCGAAGTGTCGCTCAAAACCTCTGAGCCTGAGTATGTTGCGGTTATTCGGTTCGGAGGTTTTTCATCTGCTTCAAAAATTGAAAAGCATAGGGCGATATTGGAGAAAGCTTTGCAAGCAAAAGGGTTATCGTACCATGGTAACTTTCGCTTTTTAGGTTACAACCCTCCCTTTCAGCTGTTTGGCAGAAGAAATGAAGTAATAGTAGCGCTAGATGCTATTGAGTTTGAAGGACTTGAGCAGCAATAATTAGAGAGTATACCCAACAAAACGTATTGCGGTGCAAGTTTTATTCCACCATTAAGGTACGGTTGGTTATCATGTATCCGGTGTTATCATCGCTTATCTGCAATATATACATACCAGGGGCAGCGGTTAGGTTCAAGCTTGTAGCACCCGACTTTATTCCGTGCCTATCAACCAAAAGGGCGCCTGATAAATCATAAATTTTTAAGGTGAAAGATTGGATATGAGCCACTGAAACATTTAGCTTGCCGTGGGTAGGATTTGGATACACTGAAACCAGGGCATCGTTATAAGATGTTCTGCTAGCAAGCGTTTCGGAGTCAATAGAGGTCATGGTGCTATCAGTAATATTAGTTGGCAAGCGGTGCCTACTAAAAAACTGCCACATTACTGCTGCGGCACTTACATCGTTGCGGGGCGCTACTGCAAAGTCGTGGTTGAAGTTGTTTACCAAGTATAGTTCCACTTCGGTGCTGTCTTTACATCCATTATATACCCATCTATCCACGGTAATGCTCGCGCCATCAGTGCCTACATCAGGCAACCTGGTTGAGTCAATAGTACCTGTGCATGAATCTATTGAAACCCAATGATTGATTACATCCTGTGCCGAAACGAACTGCAAAAAACCGTTAAAATTGCCGCCTTGATGATTGATGACCGCATCGTTGGTGCCATGAAAATGGATAACCGGTACTTTGCGGCCGGGGTTGCAGGCAGCTAGGGTTGCGCTCGATGCCGTGCCCGAGTGTGCTCCTATGGCGGCTATCCGATTACTTAACTCGCAGCCCAAAATGTGCGACATAAAACCACCCATTGAAAACCCTGTGGTATATATACGATTGCTATCAATGAGGTACTGGCTTTGCAGGGTGTCAATTAAATCGGAAATAAACTGCACATCGCTTTTGTTGCCATCAAACGCAGTACCAATACGCCAGCCCGAAGCGAAGCCAAATACATTGTCGCCTTGTGGATATACTGCAATAAAGTTGGCCGTGTCGCTCACTGGGCTAAACCCGTAATTGGCAGCAAAACTCATATCGGCGCTGAAACCATGCATGGCAATTACCAAGGGTACTGGTTGAGTAGGTGGCATGTTTTGGGGCAGGTGCACCCTGTAATAACGTTCGCCACCCTGGTTCACGATGGTATCAATGATGTCCTGGGCGTTGGCCAAAATACCGTTAACGAGGAGTAGCAGGATGATGGTGATTTTTTTCATTTATAAAAAGCTAGTTTAAATGGTCTGTACTGAGACAATTAAAATTGATATATTGTTGCAAATGCACATTGTTTTGCCAGCCAGTATACCAGCTAAGTTAATGATAACGAGGCACTAGGTATTATAAGGAAAGGTTAATTCTTATGCAAGCTGGTTTTGCCTTATGCCTTTTAGGTATTGGAGGTGTTAGCTCAAATCTGTTGATAGGACTTTGTTAAGCTATCATTTAATGATACACAGCTAAAGGCTTTTGATGCCATTGGCAGCCCAATTGAATTTTAAATGATTAATATTGCCACAAAAAACACGGGCAATCATACGTAATTATGAAAAAAGCTACGGTAATAAGGTTGGCAATACTTGGTGTACTGATGGTAACTTTGGCACTACTGGCTAAGTTTACTTTTTTGGGCGATTACCTTAACTATAGGTTTTTAAGCGAGACTTTGTTGGGTGCTGGAGCATTGGGCGTCGTTATCTTTTTGGCGGCTTACGTTGGTGGTGCGCTTATGAATTTACCGGCCATGCTTTTTACTGCAACGGCTATGCTGGTTTATGGCATTCCTATGGGTTTCCCGATTGCGTTTTTAGGGTCTTTTATAGCTTCTTATGTGCACTTTCAGGTGGTGCGCTCTATCGGCGGGCAGGCTTTGTCGGAGGTAAAAATACCGTTAATGCAGAAAATCATGGCTCGGTTCGATAGCCATCCAATGGGTACGGTAGTGCTGCTAAGGGCGTTGTTTTTTGTGTCCCCACCGGTAAATTATCTCTTGGCGCTATCCAATGTGCGCAACCGCGATTTGGTTTTGGGTACTTTGGTGGGTATTTTCCCACAAATAGTTTTCCATTCCACGCTTATATACTTTACTAGGGAGTGGGTTTTGAAGGCGATACAGTAAAAAGCCTACATTTTCTTTGCGTTCGTTGCGTGTTTTAACTTTGCGTCCTTTGCGGTTACATTTTACATATTGTGTGTTTAACCGCAACGAGCGCAACGGATTCGCAAAGTTCGCAACGGCAGCTAAACCAATACCTTCCTATAAACCTGCATCACGCCGTCGGCAAAAGTTTTGGGTGTAAACTGTTGCACATGGGCATGGCCTGCAGCCGTTAGTTCTTGTCGTAAATCAGTACTTGATAATAATTTGCCCATGGCTTCTGCAAGGTTGTTTGGGTTGGAATCGGGCAAGTAAACAGCACCAGGGCCAGCGGCTTCTTGCAGGCAACCGCCACCAATGGTTACCACTGGGGTGCCGCTGTGCAAGGCTTCTATAATCGGTATGCCAAAACCTTCCATTAACGAGGGGTATACAAATGCCAATGCTTGGCTGTAGATACTTGGTAAATCTTCGGTGGGGATGTTGTTTAAAAACAGCACCCTATCGGTAAGCTTATTGGCACTAACATATTGTTTAACCTTATGGAGGTAATCACCGCCATTGCCTACTAGCACAAGTTTTACTCCGTGGTCGTTTACTAGTTTAAATGCCTCAACCAACTGCAGGGTTTGCTTGCGCTCGGCAATGGAGCCAACGTATAGCAGGTATTGCTCGGGCAATTGGTATTTGTTTTTAACGGTTGCCTGTTGAGCAGGGGTGGTGGGCTGCAAGTAAATAGGGTTGCAGCTTTGGTACACCACATCAATCTTGCTCTCTCGCGTACCGAAATGTTTGATGATGGCGCGTTTGGTTTGCTCACTGATGGCAATAATGCGGTCGGCACGCTCGCAGGCCATGCTGCTTTTGGTGCGGTATATTTTGCGGTCGAAGGCTGGGTATAGCTCTGGATAATCGAGGAAAATCAAATCGTGTATAGTAACCACGCTGCGTACTTTCGATTCCAATATATCAAACGGCAGCTCGCCGCTCAACCCATGAAACAGTTGCACCCCGTCCATGGCCAATTGGCTGCCCAACATCACGCTACGCCAAAGGCTCGGGAACATTTTATCAATCCAACCGGTGGGGTAGTGGGCTACAAATGGCGGTTGGGTAAGGTATGGCTCGGTACTGCTATTGGGTGCCTTTGGCGAGTATAGATGGTAGTGGTTGTTGGGGTAATGCTGTGCCAGCGCCTGCAATAGGTTACGGCTGTAGTGCCCCAACCCGGTTTGGTTGAAAAATGCCCGTTTGGCATCAAAGCCTATGTGCAGGGGTTGGGTCATGGGTTTATGGTATACTTTACTCGATTTGTTAAATTAACCGCAAAGAACGCTAAGAAATAAAAAATCGCAACGTGCGCAAAGTAATAAAAGATTAATGGCTTCGCGTTCTTTGCGATTTACTTTGCGCACGTTGCGGTTAAAACATAATATAATAATGGGTTTAGAGTACTACCTTAAAACCTCTTTATAAATCTTCAATACCTTATCGGCCATTACATGAAAATCCATGTTCAATGCCTTTTCTTTTGCGGCTACTACCAGCTTTTGCGCATATTCTTTATCAACTGATAGGTGTAATATATGCATAGCCAGCGCATCAGCATCGGCAACTGGTGCAAGTAGGCCTGTTTTGCCATGTTCTACCAGCTCAGGTATGCCTCCTGCTGCGGTTGCCACCACGGGTACATCGCTCATAAACGCATCTAGTATACTGGTGCCAAGGCCTTCGGTTTTGCTGGTCATCAAAAAGAACGAAAGCTCTGGCAACACATCGCGCACATCTTTCCTAAAGCCAGTAAGCAATACTTTCTTTTGTAAACCTCTTTTTTCAATCTCTGCTTTTACTTCGCGCTGCATTTCGCCGCCACCTATCCATACAAAATAGTATTGGGGATGGTCTTTCAATGCTTCGGCAACATTGATGAAGGTATATGGGTCTTTATGGTCGGCCAGGGCGGCTACATTTCCTATAATGATGGCATTATCGGGCAATCGAAGTTCTTTCCGTAATCTATTGTCTACCTCAACTTCTTTTTCGGTATCGATGCCGCTGTAAACCACCTGAAGTTTGCTAGTGTCTTTTATGGCAGGTGCTAAAAT
>JAGYJT010000040.1 GCA_018401955.1 Chitinophagales bacterium
GCCAGCGCGCGCACCCTTCGACAAAGCTCAGGATGACATGCCCTTCGACAAAGCTCAGGATGACATTCCCTTCGACAAAGTCTGTCCTGAACTTTTGCAGAAGGGCTCCTTTAGACTTGCAAAAGTAATCGTTTATCGTAGAATATGACAGAGAAGAGTGATGGAGCACTATCACAAACGCTATAAACTAAAGGTTTAAATCCTGATTTAGACCGTCACCCCTCCCATCTACTTACCATATAGCAGTTAAGGTTCTTTGCGCCCCTGCACTCACGTGCAAGCTAGGATGATATGCCTCGGTGTTAACAATGTTCATTCCTCTAGCACCCTACTATACGTGCTGCGTGGCCCATCAACCGGGGTGTCGTCAATTACCAGTGTGTTACAGTTGATAGTAATATTGCCACTGGCACCGTTTGATATTAGGTTGTCATTGTTTATTTGGTAGGCCGATACTGTGGTATTGTTAAAGTTGATAGCGGTAAGGCTATCGGCAAATATCAAAGTCTGCACTTCTGTTTGGCTGGGCGGGCGGCTTTCGTTGGTCCAAGGGTTAAATATCTCTTTCAACTCCCAAGTGCCCTGTATGCGCGTTTGTAGGCTTTGGGTATCATCGCAGGGGTTACTGTCTTTTTTACAAGATGCAAGGGCAATGGAAAGGGTAAGGATGAATAGCAGGCTACGCATGGCTGAAACAATTTGTTGTACCTTATAACAACGGGAGGTATTGCAAATAAGTTGCCAATGATTATTTTGGCAATGTTTTATGATAACCCCTATTGCATAATCGTTTAAATCTTCGCTATGCTTAAACCCGGTATCAACCATCTGGAAATTTGGGTAACCAACGTGCCCAATACCATGGACTTTTTTGCACCGATAATGGAAACTATCGGCTGGCGAAAGGTAAACGACCATGCCTTTGCTACTGATAGCTTAGAGATTTATTTTCAAGAAAACCCTGCCGTAGCCGTGCCCAGCAGCGGTATAAGGCACATTTGTTTTCAAGCAACTACTAAGGCGCAAGTGGATGAAGTGGGTGCTTATCTAGTTGGCATTGGCGCTGACATTATCCGAGGCCCTAAAGAAATGCCCTACACCAAAGACTACTACACCGTCGATTTTCGCGACCCAAATGGTTTGGTGTATGAACTGGCTTATACACCCAATATGGTGTTTTGAATATTGGCCATTTGTACTTTCCCCTTTCCTCAATACATCTCCAACACCTCATCTACAATAATATTAAAATCATTGGTATGTTGGTTGGGAGCGTCGCCCATATCGTGGTGGCCGAGGCGCACCACTACTAGGTTTTTTTCGGGCATGCTGATGATGTATTGCCCCAATATGCCATGCTGAGCAAATACCGGTGTGCCGCGGTCGGGGTCAATCCAAAACGAATAGCCGTAGTATGGTTCGAAGGTACCTTTGGTGGCAAGGCTCACAAAAGATGAGTCGAGTATTTGGGTGCCGTTCCAGTTGCCTTGGTGCACCATGAGTTTGCCAAAGCGGGCAAAATCACGGGCATTGGAGTTGAAGCAGCAGTAGGCCAGCTCCATACCGCCCTCATGGTCGAGGTGCCAACGGGCAGCGTTTTTGGCTTCCAGGGGTTGCCATAGCCACTCAGATGCCAAGGTAGCCAACGGCTTGCCAGTTGCTTTTATTAGTGCCATGGCCAGTAATTGGGTTGAGCCGCTTTGGTAGTTAAAGCCTTGCCCCGGTGCATCCACTATCGGCAGCCCCAGCAAGAGGTTTTCTAAATCATCGCCATAGTAGGCTTTGGCCGTAACGGTAAAAGGGCTTGTGTAGTGCTCGTCCCAATCTAAGCCCGACGACATGGTAGAAAGGTGCCACAATTGAAGGTCATCGGCATACTCGCCCGTTATGCTCGGTAAAATCTCTTTTACGGGTTGTTGCCAACTAGTGAAAATGCCTTTCTGTATTGCTATTTGCGCCAACATGGTTACAATAGTTTTGGCCATAGAGAACGAGTTGGAGCGCGAGCTATCGCTATACCCATCCCAATAATATTCTTGTATAATGCTATCGTTTTTGATGATAACAAACGCCACACTTTCGGTTTCTTCGAGTGTTTGGGTAAGCCTATCCGATAGCTTGGCTTGGTTATATTGCTGGTGGATGGGCCACTCCCAAGTATTGCCAGTGGCAGGCACTTCACGGGTATCGAAGTGTTTGGCATCACTAATGGACGCAGAGTTGTAGCCCCGCAGGTAGGTGGCATTTAGGGCTTTAATGAGGTAGCCATTACCTGATAACTTGGCAACCGCAGCCAGCACTGCAACTACCACTACAAAGCCCATTAGTATTTTAGCTAGCGTTTTCATGCACTTTATTTGTGCTCAAAATACACTTTTTGGAGATTTGAAGGGTGTTATGCATTAACCGCAAAGGTCGCAACGAGCGCAAAGGACTATAGATTTGCCTTTGCGCTCGTTGCGGTAAATTTTTATTGTACCTTGTTTTAAGAGATAGCAACCCTTACACCTCATACTCATTGGGGGCAATACACACCGACCAATACTCCATTATCAGCTTGATGTTGCTTTCTAGTTGACTGTAGCTGTTGGGCTTTACAAAAAAGCCCTGTACCGATAGCGAGTAAGCATCAATAACCGATTGCTTGGTAGCGGCCGTCGTAAAAAACAGGTAGGGAATGCATTTAATGCTGAGCAGCGTATTGGTGTGTACTTTTTCGCGCAGCTCAAAACCGTTTATGCGCGGCATGTTTACATCCGAAAGGATTAAAAACGGCGTTACATCCGTTCTATTGAAATACGCCAGTGCATCTTCGGCATTGGTGAAAAACACGATTTTGTTCTTGTAATTGAGCGTGGCAAATATCTCTTGGAGCATTTGTTTGTCGTCGTCGTCATCTTCAATTACTACAACAGGGCCATTCTTGTTCATTGGGTAAGTTATAAGGTGTTGATTAGCCAACACGTAGCTACACACACCTACAAGGTACGCTTATTTGAATGGGGTGGTGGGGTTTTGTGATTTATTGAAATAGCAGGTGTAAAGAAAATAGCCAAAACCTAACCGCTTCAAAGGTTTTCATTACATCACTCCCCCGTCATCAGCTTGTAGCCGGTGCCGTGTACGTTTACTATCTCTACGGTTGGGTCGTCTTTAAGGTACTTGCGTAGTTTGGTAATGAACACGTCCATGCTGCGACCGGTAAAGTAGTTATCGTTGCCCCAAATCAGTTTCAGTGCAATTTCACGCTCTAGCACGCGGTTTTTGTTGAGTGCCAACAACTTCATCAGTTCAGCCTCTTTGGTGGTAAGGTTAGTGCTTTCGCCGTTATGGCTTAGTTTCTGAGATGGGTAATCAAACTCATAAGCCCCCAACTGGAAAATTTTCTTTTCCTCTGGCTGACCGCTAGTGCCTTTGCTGCGGCGCAATACCGCCTCAACGCGCAGTTCCAACTCTTCCATACTGAAAGGCTTGGTAATATAGTCGTCGCCACCCAATTTAAAGGCCTCAATCTTGTCTTCCTTCATGCTTTTGGCGGTAAGGAAAATAATGGGCGTTTCGGTATCGCTTTTGCGCACCTGCTTGGTAAAGGTAAGCCCGTCCATCTTCGGCATCATAATATCTACAATGCAAATATCAAACGAGGCTTCGTGGTAGGTTTTTAGGCCCAGTTCACCGTCTTCACGTAGGGTAACGTTATATCCCTTATGTTGCAAAAACTCTTGCAGCACAAAGCCCAGGTTCGGGTCATCTTCTAAAAGCAAAATCCTTGATACGGTAGTTTCCATAGTCTATGGTTTATTGAACGGTGGGCTTGTAAGGTAAAAACATCTCAAAAGTACTGCCGTAATGAATTTCACTTTGTAAGCGGATGCTGCCGCCATGGGCCTCTACCATTGCTTTTACATAACTCAACCCAAGACCAAAACCCTTTACGTTGTGTATGTTGCCTGTCGGCACGCGGTAAAAGCGTTCAAACACCCGTTTTTGCTGCTCTTTGGTCATGCCGATGCCCGTATCGGTTACGCTCACTACAATACCATTGGCGGCATCTTTGGTGCTGATGGTTACATGCGGGTTGTCTTGCGAATACTTGATGGCATTGTCAACCAGGTTGGTAATAATATTGGTAAGGTGCACCTCGTCGGCCATAATGGTGCTACGGTTGGCATCCAGTTTAATTTTAAACTCGCCATGGCGGTCGTCCATTTGCAGGGCCATTTTGTCAATAATGGCTTTAACGCGCTCGTGCACATCTACTTCGGTAAGGTTCAGTTTGGCCTCGCCCTTATCCAACACGGCCATTTGCAACACTTTCTCTACTTGTCCGCCCAGGCGTTTGTTTTCTTCATTTATCACCGATGCAAAGCGCTGCAAGCGGGCTTGGTCGGTAGTTACGTTGCTGCTCATGAGCATTTCGCTGGCCAACGATATGGTAGCCACGGGAGTTTTAAGCTCGTGGGTCATGTTGTTGATAAAATCCGTTTTCATGTCGCTCAGTTTTTTCTGGCGGAAAATGATGTAAACGGTATACACAAAACACAAGGCAATTACCAAGATGATAAGCAAGCTAGAAAATGCCATTACACCCAAACTGCTCAGTATATAGGCTTGCTTGTGCGGAAAATGCACCATCAACTGGTTGGGGTTGGCAAATATATCGTTGGGGAACAGGATGACCCGATGTGAGCGGTTGGGCATACTTGCGGTATAGCCCATACTGTTGTACACTGGCGACCCATAGGTACTGTACACCGCAAACTCATAATCGGTGTTAATGTCACGGCGGCCAAACTCCTCATCAAGGTACATTTGCAGGTCGTCTTGGCTTACCCTATCGGCAATAGAAGGCGGCTCGAGCAAGCGGAAAAACAGGTTGCTCACCATTTGGCGACGCTGCTCAAGCTTATTGCTCTGGCTCATAAGCGCGCTCTTTATCTGGTCGGGACTGTTATGGGTAAAGGTAAAGCTTTGTGCGGAGTCGTCAACCTGTATACAAATCACACTGCGGTAGTAGGTGCAGCCCGATGAGTCGAGCGCCATGGTAGTATCTAGGTCAATCATGGTTTCGGGCACTAGCGAATTGGCTTCCATGCCCGCATACGAAATCTTGTCTTCTTTTAACACCCCGTTCTTCCATTCTGCCGGGCGACCATCAATGCAGTTGGGCTCATACACCTCGTGCTGTACAATATGTACACTACCGGGGGTGCCGCCTTGCAGGGCATAGCCGCTCAAATCATCGGCACCGGTAAGAAAACTGAACGTTTCGGCTTGCTCTACGCGGTTGGCCACATTTATAAGCGCCTCCTTTACGTGGCGATTGAATTGCTGCTCGCGCAGGGCAATGGCATTGTTTATCCAATAAATTTGGATGCTCACCAGTGATACCACCAGCATGCCCATCAAAACCGTTACCGCTGTTATGCTAAACTTATTCACGCTACAAAAGTATTGTATAACTCGTTGTGAAACTTATCCTTAACAAAGTTTAACCCTGTGGGTTGGTTTATTGGTTAATCAGTTGATTAGTGTATCCATAAAAGTAAGCCCTTGAGCGGGAACTAAGTTCCCAAATCACGAAACAAAGTTTCGCGCCTGAAGAGTGCAAATGATAACATGGTTGATGCCAATGGGAAGGTAAACGTTGAAAGGACCATTTTTATTGATGGTAAGCAAATGCCCGCCGACTATGAGTGGGTAGATGCCGATGCGCCTTCGGGTGCCAAAGTGGAGAAAGAGATTATTTTTATCACTAAAGAGGTGGACGGCAAAAAATCCCGTCGCCACAAGCACGGAAAGCATAAAGAGATTGAAGTCATTGAGATAGTGAAGTGACCATCTACAAGTTTACATCAATTGAAACGGCCGCAAAGTGATAGTTTTGCGGCCGTTTTCTGAATTACAAAAGATAAGTTTGATCAATATATCAGATTGCTAAAATTATCAACCTGAGTAGCCAAAAAATAATTGAATTGGTAAATTTGAACAAAAGCAAGTTACTATATGGACATGTATAGGTTGTTAAACTCAAGTGTGGAAGAATACTCTAAGGCACTAAGTCAAGAGAATATTAACACAATAAATGAATACCAAAGATCTTTATTACAAGAGGCAATAGCTCATAGAAGAGCGGATATAGCAAAGTTACTGATTGACAGAGGTATAGATGTGGATTATGCAGATAAGAATGGAGACACTGCCTTGCAGTATGCTATAGCCCATGATGAAAATGAAATTGCACTTCAACTAATTCATAATGGTTGTGATATTAACAAGAGGGATAAACATGGAAACAATGCCTTATGGCAAGCAGTTTTAAATCCAAGGATAAAGGAGGAAGTAATACAAGCATTGTTGAACAAAGGTGCTGATGTCGATACCAAGAATAATTACGGAAGGTCAACCTTGGATATGGTGCAAAAATTTAACGTGCCAAAGCTGAATAACTTGTTTTCGAAATATTTGTAAATGCCCTGTCTAAGAGGTGACCCACTCACTGGCGCGAAAGTTACTTTTGTACAAAGGGAACTTGGTTCCCGCTGTTATAATGGGTTGGAACTAAGTTCAAAAACTCACGGAAGTAACTTCCGTGCTAGTAGGTGGCGCACTATGGCCTGTGGACCGTCGACTGTGGCCTGTGGACCATCTGTCCCCAAGCGTTGGTCGGACCACTAGCTTGGTACACTCCAACTTAACACTTTCCTTTTTCTTGTGGTATGTTTTATTGGTCAGATGAGGGCTAAGTTTGAGGGTTGAAGTTAGTGCTCATTCAGCGCAATGGTGAAGGTACTCGTCGGACCAAGTGTTATACCTATCTCACCGTTATCCTCACCCCCTCACTATGCGCCGAAAACTCGGGTGCGTACATACACTGTATGGTGCTGATGCCGTTGCTGAATGCACCAAGGTTTACGCGCAATGGGTACTCAAACACATGCGTACCACGTGGCAACCTATCAAAAAAGAAGTTGGTAGCGGCGTCGCGGGTGCTCTCGTAATAACCTAGGCCGCCTTTCCATTTGTAGCTGCTCAGCACGTTTATCGGCTCTAGGCCAGCGGCGCGCATGTCTTTAGGTGCACAAACTCCATATCCCTATCCACGCGCACTTCAATGCGGACTTTCAGCAAATCACCTGGTTTAAGTTCGGTTTTTTCGGTTACTGGCTCTAGCACTGGGCCAGTTTTGCTATCGCGCTGCACGTATAGTTGCTTCACGATGCTCAGTGGTGTTTGGGCAGGGGTAATCTTGTCCAACTGCTCAAAATACTGCCAGTAGACCGCCCCCCAACTGATGCCCTTGCCCTCGCGGGTGGCGGTAATGTTGCCCATACTGGCCGTTACTTCGTTGCCACTAATGGTGGTTTGTGTAAGGTGCCTTTTGGCTCGGCGTTTGTTGCCGTCGATGGTTTTGTCGCCCAGTTTTACGGTCAGTTTAGGCGTTTCGGTAAGCCAATCGGTGCCTTCCAAAAGCAAGGCATAGCAGCGTCATCGGCTGTCGCTTTGGTATTACCCCAGTCTTGCACCTGCTTTTGTTTAAGCAACCAAATGCGCATGGCATCTACTGAGGTGGTATCGTTGCCCGCTTCCACAAACGCCTCAATCAACAACGCTTGCGATTCGATTGGTGCTTCGTACCAGCCCAAGCCCGCACGAATAGATTTCCAATACATACCCAACTCCTCATGGTTGATGGCCGTTTCCTTCAACGACTTCATGATGAACATTACCGTTGGGTCCTTCTTCTCGTTTTCAATTCTTTGTAGCACAATAGCAGCCATACCCGCCTTCGTAAGGGCCCAGCATTGTTCCAGTACTCCGGTTTGGACCGAGGTAATAATGTAAGTCAGTTTTACTGCTTTCCAGCCTTGGTACGGGAAGAAACTACGGGCATATAGATAGCCTAACTGGGTGTATACAGCTGTCTTTCGTCAAGGTTGGCTTTGTTTTTCACCAACTCGTCGTAATCCTCTTTAATGCGGGCATCCAAGTAACGAAGGCCGTTCAATAGCGCTTTATTAAGCTGCGGTTCTTTGCTCAAATCAATCACGCCCATTTTTACCAAACGGCCAATGCCGGTAACGATGTATTGGGTAATGTAGCGGTTGTCGGGCCCGCCTTTAAACCACGGCCAGCCTCCGTTAGGACTTTGTGCTTTTACCAGTTTGCGCAAGCTGTTGTCTTGCTGGCGGGCTAGGTTGTTCAGCTCAAACAATAAGCCTACCCGCTTTTTACGCTCGGTTTCGTTTTGTGCTTGCAGCACCCACGGCGTTTCTTCCAGGATGATGTTTTTTAGCTCTTGGTTTTTCTCCAAGTTGCTTACCAAGGCGTCGGCGTTTTTCCATTGCTCAAACACCTTTTGTATTTGCGGTTTGCTGTTGGCAATGTGCGCCGCAATGCTGTTGGCGTAGTATCGGTTAAAGGTCTGCTCGTTGCACTCGTATGGGTACTCCATAAGGTACGGCAGGGCCTGTATGGCATACCAAGCCGGGTTGGCGGTAAGCTCCAAGGTAAGACTCTGGTGGCGCAGGGTTTTCGATTTGCCAGAGTTGAGTAGCTTGTCAAATGTCAGTTTTTTGGTCTCGGTGCCGCTTAGGTTGATTGGTAACGTTTCGGTAACCAACATACGGTTGCTTAGGATAGGCAAAGCGTTTTCCTCGCCATCAGTAGTTGCCCGCTTGAGAACTCACTCGGTATACCACTGCCGAGATGCCCTGGTACTATCAGCGTCCCACGGCAACCGCGTTTTGTCCCTTGCCCATGGTGATGGGCTGGCTGGCGTTTGCCAACATAAACTGCGCGTCTATCGGCTGCATACCGGCATCAAACAGTTGTAGCCCGGCCATGCCCGGTAAGCGCGTTTCGCTAAGGTTGCTCACCTTGGCACTGAATACGATGGTATCGCCTTCGCGCAAAAAGCGTGGGGCATTGGGGAACACCATCAGTTCTTTTTGGGTAATGGTTTCTTTGCTGATGAGGCCATAATCCAACGCTTGGGTGTGCGCAAACCCTTGGAATTTCCAGCGGGTCAAGGCTTCGGGTACGGTAAATTTCAATACAAAATTACCCTCGGCATCGGTTTCTACGGTTGGGTAGAAGAAGGCCGTTTCTTGCAGGTTTTTGCGAGGGGATATTTCTGGGTCGCCTATGGGAATTTCCATTTCAATAAATGGCGCTGAGAAATATTCCTTCCGTATCTCATCGGGTTTATCCTTCTCTTGCATTTGCACGCCTGGCACTTGCTCCATTGCTGCATCTAAATAGTTAATAACATTTGATTTTGCATAGCTTCTGCGACCATCACCTTCAGCGTATTTGCTTGCAACTACCGTAACCGGTGATAAATCTCCAAGGTCATCATTCATTTCATTGTCAAAAACCATGCCTCTTGAGCGATAATAGCTATACTCGGTCACCCCAAACAACTTCAAATCATCATACCTCGGCAGGCTATAGCCAAACCACGTACCCTCGATGTCGGTTTTTTGATGGGTGTTGAAATTGGCTATGCCAAACGAAAACCCATCCCAACTGTCTACGCTGCTGTAACGTTGGCCGCGGCCAGGCAGGTTAAAATTCCAGTCGTGTTTTACAAAGGCATCCAACGAGGCATCGTACATGCTGGCCAATAGCTCGGCGGCAACTTTCTCCCCTTTAGGGCCTTTTACGGTTTCTCATTTTGCTCTGGCACTGGGGTCCAGTTTATCCCTAAAACTCTCAAACGACAGGCTAAGGTCTTTGGATGGGTAGGCACCGTTTTGGAAATCATCGCTGTATAGGCGGCCATCTTTCACCGTTACTACTTACGCTCAAACCGCCACGGTTGGTTTCTCGTAACGGGGAGCTCCATTAGCGTTCTTTGCTTAGCTTCAACCACTCTTGCTTGATGATTTTATCGCCCTGAACTACTTCGTATAGCACCCGCACATCTTTGGCAGCAGTACCCAACAGAAAGCGCAGGCTGCCGCCCGGCTCCACGGTAGGGGTTAGTAACTTGGTCCATAGGTACTCAGGCGTAGGAATATTCTTATCTTTTTCGCCAAACACGGTTACATATTGGCGGCTTTTTACCTCTTGCCCAAAACGGTCTTTGCCAGTGAGCTCCACCACATACATGCCGGGCTGCCAGGTGCCCATGTTGGGTAAAAACTTGGTTTGCGTACCCGTGTTCATGCTGGTTTTAAACACCTCCGCGCCTTTTGACCAGTTCTCGTAGCCCATCTCATCGCCCAGGGCATCCAATGGAAACTGCTTGCGGAAATCGCTTTCGGTTATCAAATTGCTATCGGGGGTTTCCCATTGGCGGGTGCGCAAGGGTTGGGCAGGTGCTTTTAGTTGATGGATGCTCAATTGCACTTGGGTTGGCTCGGGTTCGCCATTTAGGTTATTGGCGTAGAGACTAATACTGTCTTGCTTGGCTTTGTTGATGGCATCGGGCAAGTTTACGCCAATTTCCAATGCTTTGTAACCCACCCGCACTGTTGTTTCGCTGCTGTGCGTTTCGCCGCTGATGTCGGTTACATCGGCATATACCTTGTAGTTGAATATCGGGTCGGTCTGCTTATCTACACTGCGGTCGGGTATGGCCGTAAAGTTGATGGTGTAGCCACCCACGCTGTCGGTAGTTGTTATGCCCGAGGCAATTTCCATAGATGGTGACGAGGGAAGGTAGCTCCTATACCAGCCCCAAATTGGGTATTGCACCTCGCGCACCACACGGTAGCGCACCTGTGCGCCATCAATGTTGCTGCCAGCGTATGCTTTGGCTGTCCCTTTTACGGTTACACTATCATCCACTTTAAAGGTGCCTGTAATGGGCTCAAACGTTACCTCAAACTTTGGGCGCTTGTATTCTTCCACCTTAAAGTAGGTGTTGCCGTGTTTGGTTGATAGCGTTACATTGCCCGTAATGTTGCTGGCAGGTAGTATAAAGCTACCGCTGAAGGTGCCGAAGTCGTTGGTTCAAACTCCACTTTGCCAATTTCTTGGTAGTTGTAATCGCGCATGATTACCTCCAGCTTCTCGCCCTTCAGTATGCGGCTTTCGGTGCCTTTGTTTTCAAATACCAAGGCTTTAAAATGCACGGTTTGCCCCGGGCGGTAAATGGCCCTATCGAGGAAAAACTTGGTTTGAGTGTTCCATTTAGGGTCGTTGGCTTTATATTTTTTACTGATGTAGTGGTTGCTGTTGCTTAGTAGCGTATCGCCTTTATGGCTAATCACTAATTCAATGGTTTTGTACTTACTGCCCAGTTCAATGTGTATGCTGCCTGCTTTATCCGTTTTATAGGTCTTGCCTTTTTGGTAAACATACTCGCGCAGCGTGTAATCATATTCGCGCTCGAAGGAAGTAACTGTTGCGCCCTTAATGGTATTGCCATTATTACGGTCGAGCACCAATACATCCATACCGCCATTTTCCGATTTACGGGCCACATAACTCAGCTCCGAAACCTGCACTTCGCCATAGTTGATGATGGAAGTACTGTCAAAAGTTTCTGTGGTGGATGCAATCAAATAATAGCGGCCCATTGGTGCACCATCCATGGCTATTTCGTAGCTATGGTCAAGGTAATCGCCGGGGTTGGGCACCGTTTGCTGCCATGAGCGGTATATATCGCGCTGCATCAAAAAGTACACCCTGTTATCGTTATCCTCACCGGGTAGTGAATAGGTAATCTCGGCAGGGATTTTTACCAAGCGCAGGTACAGCTTGTTGATGTTTTTGGCATTAACCATCGCCAATGTAGGCTTATTAGGCGCAAACACTTGCTCAGTTTGTATGCTCAGCGCAGGTCGTTCGATGATTTGTACCAAATTGCCGCAAAGCAAGGCCCCTTCGCTTTCGGGGTATTTGGCAATGGCGGCTTTGCTGATGGCTAGGGCCTCTTTCAGTTTCCAGCGGTGGGTGCTGTCGGTTTTGCTATAGCTGTTGCCTAGTTCCATATAGTGCTGGGCCAGGGTATAGCTTACCATGGCGCTGCTGGTATCGCTGGTGTATCGTTTCAGCAAAGTGGCCAGCGCATCGATGTATAGACTGTCTTTTTCGGTTTGCGGTAGTATAGATTGCTCTTTTACATACGCTAAGCGTTCCAGCTCCACATAAACCAAACCCGCTAAGTTGCGGCTATCGGTGTTGTGGGTGGTAAGGTCTTGCAATATTTGTAGGGCGATGAGCTTAAAGTTGCTGCTATCGGTATGTTGCAATTGGGTGGTCACAAACTTTTCCGAAAGTCCCAGCAGCCTTGGGTTATCCATATAAAACTTATCGGCTGACTGGGTAAGGCCCGCTTCGCTGTTCTTAAAGAAATCAGCGGCACGGTGCGCCAATAGGTCGTAAAGGGTAGGGCGTAGGTCGCGCCTACGGCCTTGCAATATTACGGCATCAAACACCTCCACGGGCGTGCGTTTCAGGCTATCGGCGGGTTGCAGGCTTTGTAGATACAGTGCGCTCACTTTCTCCGAAAACTTGGCAGCATCCCAGGTAGCGGGGTCGGTAGCGTCCACGTCCATGGTTTCGGTGCGCTGCTGTATTTTCCAACGGTTGTTTTGGTAGTAGCTCCAGTAAGCATCCGCCAACCCCGAGAGCATCACCTGTTTGGCAGGGAATGGTGCTTTGGGCACCTCAGCCTCAATAGCTTTAATGAATTTCAGTTGGGCATCTTCGGTGTTTTGGTAGGTAAGGCCGTTTCTATAAAAAACGGCTTTTACCATCTGCGCATAGTCATTGGTTTTGGTGGCATCGGTGTATATCTGCTCCACCACTTTAAGGGTGGTTTTGGGCTGCCCCAAGTTCATTAAGCTATCCACTGCGGCCCATTCGGCCTTATACTCCTTCCCTTTGGGGAAATGGAGCATATCGGTAGGCAATTTGTCCAAAACTATGGCGGCAGTGAGCCCTGTAATGGAGATGATGGCGAGTATAGTGAGTAGTTTTCTCATAGTATCAATTTTCGAACCTTGATTTTACCTGATTTACATGATTTGAAAAGGATTTTTACATGTTGCGGGCAAATCCTTTTCGAATCTCTCAATCCTTTTTTATTCATGGTTCAGACAAGATTCCGGACAACAACAAATGTACCGCTTTACAATAAGATGCAAAATGGTAACAGTTTCCATAACGGACGAAGTGGGTTGGGCGTTGTGTAACCTCGTTTGTCATTCCGACTTTTCTGGAGGAATCTTTTTGCGGTAATGTGCAAAATTAGCGTTGCTCTGATATTTTGACCTTGCTATACTTCAAGTATTTCGCTCACCCGCTGGAAGGCCCCTCCGAAATCGGGGTGACAAAGTGTGTTTGTTTAAATCCTTTTCCAATCTATTAATCCTTTTTTCAAATCAAGGTTCCAAACAAAAAAAAGCCGTCTCTGGCTACGAGACGACCTTCAAAATGCAGGTTGTTAAGGATATTGTTTATTTAAAGCATACACTCATGCGGATTTCCTCACATACACCATCGCCAAGGTCGGCACAGGTTTTCCAATCGGTGCAAGCATTCTCGATGCTTGAGTAATTGGTGCGCTCCAAGTACCATTGCGGGTTCTCGGGGTCTAGGTTTATGGCCATGGTCAAATCTTCTCGGGCACCGGCCAAGTCGCCTGTAATATTACGTTTATACATACCCCTAATGCTGTACAAGCCAGGGTTATCACTATCGGCGGCAATGGCCATATCCAAATCATATAGTGCATCCACTAGTTTAAACTGCGATACGGTTTGGTATGGATAAATGGCATTTAAATAGTAGATTTTCTCAGCGCGCTCAACATACCAATTAGGGTTGCCGGGGTCAGCAATTAGCTTATCGGTAAGGTTGTTAATTTGGTTGGCATACTCGTATGCTTCCGGTGATTCTTTTGATTGGTCGTTTTGCTGGGCATAGGCTCCTAAAGTGATTACGCTCAAGCAAATAATTAGTAAATTTTTCATGGTTTTAGGTTTTTATCGTTCTTCACAGTAAATCGTTCTCACGCTTATTAATCCAATCATTGTACCTAGAAATCAATATGCTTGCAAAGTGCTGAAAATCAACTTAATAAGCAATGGAGGGTTAGGTTTTATTGTGGAATGGCTTACCCTTATTGAGGAGATTTAGTCTAGTAGCAGGTTAAAAACTTAGTATTGCCCGTACTTTTAGTTAAATTGCAGTTTAGGTTAATTCTATAGAACCGTGAAACAGACGTTACTCTTTATTACAATGGTGTTGATGCTGGGCAGTTTGCCCGCACAAAACATCGTGTATAATACCGAGTGGTCAGATTCTTTTGATGAAGCCGTGTTGCGCGATAGGCTCATTATTGAGTTTAGGCAAGGCACCCCTGCCGCATCCAAGCAATTGATATTGCAGCTGGTTGGTTTGCGCGATGCTTGGAGCTTGCCTTACCCCAATGTAACCATTGCCAAGCTAGACCGCCCAGTGGCCGACTATGCCGAACTGAAAGCCCTTATTGCGGCACTGCACCAATACAACGATGTAAAATTGGCCACCCCGTTTATCCATAGCCAAGGCGTACACCCAGTTGGCATATTGGGCAATATATCGGTTAAGGTGGAGAATGATGTTGCTTTTCAAAAGCTTTTGGGTTTTGCAGAGCGCAACCATTTGTACCCCATCTACCCCGATGCGTACATGAAGAATGTTTATTGGCTTACTACCAATAAGTACTCTGGCTATAATGCGCTAGAGGCCTCGGTAATGCTCTATCAAAGCGGTTTGTTTGCTTTTGCGGAGCCTAATTATTTGGTTAGCCCCCGCACGGCAATGGCCAACGACCAGTTTTATAATCGCCAATGGAGCATCCAAAATGATGCTAATACGGTTTTCAACAACGGTATAATTGGCTCGAATGATGCAGATATGGACGTGGATAGCGCTTGGACCATTACTACAGGCGCATCTTTTATCAAAGTAGCCGTGCTTGACTCTGGTGTTGATACCTTGCACCCTGATTTGATTGGCAATATATTGCCCGGCTATGATGCCACAGGCGGTGGTAGCAAAGGGTATCCTAATATCGATAAGCCCAACAATGCACACGGCACCGCCTGCGCCGGTATCATTGCCGCTACAGCTGATAATGGTATAGGCATAGCTGGTGTGGCCCACGGTAGCAAAATTGTGCCCATTAAGGTGTTTTATTATATTGATACTACCTACAGCGGCATCGTGCTAAACGATATACCCTACTCTACCTCACAATGGTTTGCCAATGGCATCAACTGGGCTTGGCGCGAGGCCGAAGCCGATGTAATGAGCAATTCTTGGGGTCTCGATCCTATTGCATTTGCACTGCTGTCGGGCAGCCCAAGTTTGGTTGAAGAGGCCATAACTGCTGCGGCCGATAGTGGTAGATATGGCCTAGGTACCCCCATGCTTTTCTCTAGTGGCAATGAAGATACCAGACCCATATGGCCGAGCAAGCTGGCTAACACCATTGCCGTAAATGCCACCAGCATGTGCGATGAACGCAAATCGGTAAGCTCTTGCGATGGTGAAACTTGGTGGACCGGCTGCTGGGGGCAAGACCTGGATATATCTGCGCCGGGCGTAAAAATTTACACTTGCGATATTAGTGGTACTATTGGCTACACCAGTGGCGATTATGAGTTTGATTTTAATGGTACTTCGGCGGCTTGCCCCAATGCAGCTGCCGTGGCGGCTTTGATATTATCGGTTCGCCCTGATTTATCTACCGATGCCGTGCGTTATATTTTAGGTAGCTCTGCCGACAGGGTAGGCGGCTATAATTATAACACTACCAAAGTGGCAGGCACCTGGAGCCGCGAGTTGGGCTATGGCCGCGTAAATGCCTATAAGGCAGTACTAATGGCGCAAGATTATACCGGCCACCAAACCGATATTGCCGATGTAGTTAGCAACACTAAGCCAATGCAACTGTACCCTAACCCATTGCAGGGCAAACAAATTACCCTACAGTTTGATTTGGTAACCAGTAGCGATGCCATGGTACAGATTATGGGACTAGATGGCCGCACCGTTTATCAAAAAAGCTTGGGTCAGCTTTACGATGGCACCAATGAGCAAACCATTACACTGGATAGGCATTTGGCCCCAGGCGCTTATTTAGTTGGCCTTACGGCTGGCAACCAAACCACATACTCTAAGTTGGTTATTGTCGATCAGCAATAATAAACTCCCTTACCGCATGCGTATCGAGCTGCAGCAGTTATTACCCGAACCCTTAATTGAAATTGCGCCCAAAGTATCGGGTATTTGGCAGCAGAATGTTGTGCTTGAGCCTAGCCAATGGACACAGTTGGTAGCGCCCTCGGGCCGAGGAAAGTCAACCCTACTCAACATTATATATGGCAACCGAACTGATTACCAAGGGCAAGTAATTATTGATGGCAATAGCACCCTTAAGTACACTGCCGATGATTGGGCAGCGCTAAGGCGAGAGAAACTCTCGGTGGTGTTTCAAGACCTGCGCTTGTTTACCAACCTCACGGGCTGGGATAATCTATTACTTAAACAACAACTTACCGATACCGTTACCAAAGAGCAAATTACCGAGATGGCTACCAAGCTAGGTGTGCTGCGCCTTTTGGATAAAACCTGCGGCACCATGTCGTATGGCGAGCGGCAGCGCGTGGCCATTATCCGCAGCTTGTTGCAACCCTTTAAGTATTTGTTGCTCGATGAGCCCTTTAGCCACTTGGATGAGAACAACCGCCAAATTGCCGCCGACCTTATTAAAGAAGCTTGCCAACAACGTAATGCCGGGCTACTGATAGCGGGCTTAGGCGCCGATAAGTATTTTACCTACCACCAAACCTTGCAGCTGGATGAAACTAACGGGTAAGATATTTTGGGGCAAGCAGAGCCGCTGGCAACTGATAGTGGCTACAGCTGGCTTTTGGATAGGGTTGTTTATTACGTTGCTCTCTATCCAGTTTTTTCTGGACATAAGGCAGATAGCCAAACGCAGCGAAGACGAGAAGAACTACATAATAGTAAACAAGACGGTGAACGTGGCCAATATGTTTGATAAGAGCATAAGCATGTTTAGCGAGGCGCAGTTGGATAGCTTAAAGCAACAGCCGTTTGTAAAAGATATGGGGCTGTTCCGTACCAATACCTTCAATATATATGCCGATGTGAGCGAACAGATGGGGCTTGCTTTTGACTTGTATATGGAGAGCGTGCCCAATCGGTTTTTGGATACCATACCTGCTAACTTTGAGTGGGACAGTACCGCCGATTTTGTACCCGTGATGGTGGCCAGCGATTTTTTGAGGATATACAACTTTAGCCTGACTATGTCGCAAAAGTACATGCCGCAGTTGAGCCCGCTTACCATCCAAATGATACCGATAAAAATAAAGATTTCGGGTAATGGCAGTTCGCGAATGGTAACGGCTAAGGTGGTGGGTTTTACGGATAGGATACCATCGGTGCTGGTACCAGAGGACTTTTTACTGTGGGCCAACGATAAGTATGGCGATGGTCCTTCGCCACAGCCCACCCGCGTAATACTGGAGGTAGACGACCCCGCCAACGAACAGATAAAAGCATACCTGACCGCCAAAAGCTACGACACCAATGCCGACGACCTGCGCCTTGGCGGCATGGCCAATACACTACAAATAGTAAGCGCTATTACAGGCACCATCGGGGGCATGTTTGTTTTCTTGTCGTTTGCCATCTTTTTAATGAACTTCCAGCTCATCATCAGCAGGGCCAAAGAAGAAATAGGCATATTGCTCGACCTTGGCTACCGACCAAGTGAATTGGCCAATACCTTAAACAAACAGTTTTTGATAATACTAGTGGGCTGTGCCGTAAGCGTAATAGCCATACTAGCCGGCTTGGTGGCTGCCATGCATTCGCTGCTAAATGATTATGGTTTCGAAACGGGGGGCACCGTTTCGTGGATAATACCTGTAACAGCACTGGGGCTGGTGCTGTTGCTCCAAGGGTTCATCTACCTTGGCATCAAGTCAGGCATTAAGCGGTAATGGTCATCGTTTATTCCAATATGGCTTCAGTATCTTTTGGAAGGTCAGGGTTTACAGGCTTTACCGGGTTTTCGGTATTCCTTTTCAACTCAAACTCATCCATGAACTTGGTATTGATATAAACGAAGCCCAAAAGCAACAAGCAGAACGCCAAAAATAGCGCATTGATTGAATTGTTAACTTTCATAGCTTCCGAATTTAGCGGGTTCAGGAAAAGCACTATATTAACTTAAACGGTAACTAACGTTAATTAGTTGTAAAAGATAGGAGTTAAATTTCAAACTATTTTGTGCGCAGCCTAACCATTTATTAACAAAACAGGCCCAAATTAAGCCCTAATGCGCTTTTTATCAGTGGATTAAATTTATTTTTTGTTACAAATTATTAAAGTATCTTAATGTTGTGTTATTTAATGTACAAGGCGGTTTGGGTGTAGGTTATTGTGTACAAGCGTAAGTACACTAGCACGAGTTGCTTGTTGAAACAAGGTAATTTGGTAACAGGGCTACCCTTAAAACTGCTGGTTGTCCAGCGCAGGGGTGGTGGGGTTGATGATAACGATGTACGGGTGGTTGGTGCTTTGGTGGCAGGCGTTGCAGTTGGTTACCAATTGCTGGTAAGCGGTATTAAACGCTTGGGTATCTTCGGCTTTTATGGCATCTTCCAGTCCTTCGAGTGCCGGTATGCCCATCGCTTTCATCAGTTTGCTTATGTTGATGCCATCATCTTCTATATTACCATCCTCAATCTCTTCCATCGATTCTTCCAGCTCGTGCACATAAAACGAAGCTAGCGGCCAGTTGGCGTTTTTGCCAGCAAAAAACAGTTTGTTGGTATGGCGCTGTATGTGGCTCATTACCACGGCCACTTCAATTTCTTCTTCTTCGTTATGGCGCTCATGGTTGCCACCCTTGTGCGGGGCTTCATTTCTGCTGTTGGCCATACTATCAATGCGCTTATTGGCGTGGCTAAGGCGCATCATCAATACTATATTCAATATCAATAGCAGCGTAAAAGCTACCCAAATGTATGTCTGTTTCATAACGCTGTTTCTAGTTGCAAAATAGTAACAAATAGCCCAAAAAAGGACTAAATAGCTGTTTATTAACCTTTTCGGGTTAGCTCGGTAATCACTTTTTGGTGGTGCGGAAACTGTTGTATCAATGCATCGCGCTCCGGCATTTCAAAATCTTCAAAATCAAAGCCAGGCGAAACCGTGCACCCCACCAACACAAACCCCTGCTGCCCAAGCACCCTGCTGGCAAACCAATGGCCTGCCTTAACCACATACTGCGGCACCGCCCCAGCTTTTATATCATTACCTATCAATGTTCTATATAGTATGCCATCAGCATCAATTTCAAAAAGCTCTAAGGTGCCGCCGCCGTAGTAGTGCCACATTTCGTCGCTCTCAATGCGATGGAACGCCGAGAAGTTATCATCAAGCAACAAAAAATAGATGCCCGTGCAGTAGTTGCGCAACTTGGCCTTGGGGGCAGCATCAATGCTTAAAATACCCTCAGCGCGGTAAGTCTCTCTATAAAAACCACCTTCAGGGTGGGGTAGTAGGTTAAGGTGTTTTATCCAATCTTGGGCATCCATATAAACAGGTTTGTTGCAAACTTAGCACAATAACATAAATGAGTGGTTTATGGTTTTTTCAATCGGCTTAATGGTATATCATTGCAGAGTTGTTAAATTAGGGCGCAGTTAGCATTATGGCAAACATACTTTACATCGAAACCTCCAATTCCCTTTGCTCGGTAGGCATTACCATTAATGGCAAAGTAGCGGCCTTGCAAGAAAACAACGATGGCAACCAACATGCAACGTTGCTTACGCCTTTTATTGAGGCTGCTTTAAAACATGCCGGTATTACCATGCAACAATTGGATGCCGTGAGCCTGAGTGCCGGCCCAGGCTCTTACACCGGTTTGCGTATAGGTGCCAGTGCGGCTAAGGCAATATGCTATGCCACGGGCAAGCCCTTAATTGCCGTGAATACACTAAAAGCCATGGTAGCGGGTTACATAAAACAGCACGGCGCACCAAAGCCCAATACTATTTTTTGCCCAATGATTGATGCCCGGCGTATGGAGGTGTATGCTGCGCTGTACGATGAAAATTTAAATGAACTGAAAGAAACCCAGCCGTGGATATTAACCGACGGCGGATTTTTTACCGAATATTTGGAAACCCATAATGTGATATGCTTGGGTAACGGGGCGGGTAAAGCTGCTGAAATATTGGCGCACCATAGTGTAGCAGTGGAAACTGGTATTTATTTAGGGGCGAACAATTTGATTGATATAAGTGTTAAAAAATTTGAAATAGGCGAATTTGACAACGCTGCGTATTTTGAACCAATATACTTAAAAACTACTCCGATAAAAGCAGTCTGATAGCTTAGATTGTTTACTAACGAAGTATAATTGATGTAAATTTCAGATAAATAAGGTATTTCTATGCCAAATCTAGCTATTTGACTTGTCGTAATACGTAATTATTGTCTATATTCGTGAACCCGATTTATTAATAAACAAAACCTTAACTAATGGCAGCGGTGAATTCACAAGAAAAAGTAGTGTTGGCAAAAGGTGATGGCGTAGAAGACGACATCACTTTAGATTATGGTGTATTGCGCAAAGCGGTTCTTACCCTTAGGGCTGTAAACCACAAATTGCGCAAGCAAATCATCAATTTGCTAGAGGAAAGCAGTAAACTTACTGTTACCGAAATTTATGTAAAGTTGCGTTTGGAGCAATCTGTTGCTTCTCAGCATTTGGCTATTTTGCGCCGTGCTGGTGTAGTAAAAACTACCCGTGATGGTAAATTTATTTACTACTCACTAAACAAGAAACGCATTCTTGAAATATCTGAGTTGATTGAAGACCTTGCACAAGGTTAATCAAAGCCACTACCCTAAAAATTTGAAGCCCTTGTACAAGCCCCGTACAAGGGCTTTTTAGTTGCTAAAACATTAGCCGCTTGCGCTTGTTACATTATAAACCTACCCTATGAATGAAATGCTACTCTATAGTGCCTTAGCCATATTTGCATATATGGTACTCGTATTTTTGTGGGCTACCCTTATAAAAGATAATAGTATTGTTGATATTGGCTGGGGCATGGGCTTTTTGGTAGTGGCGGCTGTAGGGCTTATTATAATGCCATTGCCACAGCCGTTTCATTATGTATTGGCGGCTATGGTAGGTATTTGGGGCATCCGCCTATCGGGCTACATTTTTGGCAGGCACCGCAATGTAGGCGAAGATTACCGCTATGCCCAATGGCGCAAAGAGTGGGGCAAATATGTGGTGCCGCGCGCATTCTTCCAGATATTTATGTTGCAAGGGATGTTTATGTATGTTATTGCATTGCCCATAATGATAGCGATGGGTAACAGCGAAACAGGGCTTAGCTGGGTATCTTATATCGGTATTGCCTTATGGTTAATCGGCTTTTTGTTTGAGGCCGTGGGCGATTGGCAGAAATCGAAATTTAAGTCCGACCCAGCCAATGAGGGCAAAATAATGCAGAGCGGCCTTTGGCGCTACACGCGCCACCCCAACTACTTTGGTGAGGCATTGCTGTGGTGGGGCATTTTTGTTTTTGTGCTACCAGCCGGCTATTGGTACGTTTCCATCATCAGCCCCATTATCCTCACCTTCCTACTCACCAAAGTATCGGGCGTGGCCATGCTCGAGAAGAAATACAAAGGCAATAAAGCCTTTGAAGATTATGCCAGAAGGACGAGTGCGTTTATTCCGTGGTTTCCTAAGGAGTAAAGTGGCTAATTCGTATATTTAATGCATGCCCCACACCCTCGAAACTGGTCTAGCTGCACTAAAGCAAGTAATGAATACCAAAGTGGTGTTTACCGAAGCCGAGTGGGCCGATATCGCCAGCCGCTGGCATTACCACTTCCTGCCTAAAGGCGAGCATCAAATAATGCCGGGGCAAATGGAGGAATACATCTATTTCATTATCAGCGGGGCCACGCGTATTTACCATATCAGTGCCAAAGGCGAGGATATTACCCTGGCTTTTAGCTACGACAATACCTTTACCGGCGATTATGGCTCTTTCCTTACCCGCCGCAAGGCTACCTTTTACAATCAAGCCGTAAGCGATTGCCACTTGCTGCGCTGTAAGTATATCGATATTAACGAGCTTCACGATAAGTACCAAAAAATGGAGCGCTGGACCCGCCTAGGCCTCGAAGAGTTATTGGTGGGCATGCTGGTGCGACAAGTAGAAATGCTGTCGGCACCCGCTGAAGAACGCTTTGCAAGATTATTGCGCCAAAGCCCTCACTGCTTTCAATTATACACTCAAAAGCACATAGCCTCTTACCTTGGCATACAGCCGGAGACGTTGAGCAGGTTGAAGCGGAGGTTAAAAAAGACACAAGACACAAGACTGAGGAACAATTGAGTTAATAATTTCGATTAACCTATTTTTCATTCCTCAATCGTAAATCGTACCTCGTAAATCAAAAAATAACTTGACCTACATCAATGCGCCACCGCATAATGCCAAGTACCTTTGTAGCATAAACCAAACACAAATACCATGGCTACATACCAAACCGAGCCGATGCTGCAAGCACTGGATGCCGATGTAAAAGAAGCGATACGATTGGTGGAGCAGGAGTTTAAGCCCCTTAGCAGAGAGCAACTTAACTGGGTGCCTGCCCCGGGCAAATGGAGCATAAGCGATTGCCTAGAGCACTTGAATATATACAGCCGCTACTACCAGCCACGCATACGCAAGCAAGTGGAGCAAGGCGGCACCCAGCCCAAAAGCACCTTTACGGCAGGTTACTTTGGCGAAATGATGATGGTAATGAAGCCATTGCCCGACGGCACCATACGGAAGCCTATGAGCACCTTGGGCAGCTACAACCCAGCTAAGCAAACCACCAAAAACGATAAAGCTCTTCAAGAGTTTATAGGCCACCTGAACGATCTGCTCGATTTGCTGAAAAAAGCCCGAACCGTAAACCTCGAGAAGCACCGTATAACCTCTACCCTTGGGCCAATATTGCGCTTTAAGCTGGGCGATACCTATCGTTTCCATATAGCGCACATACAGCGGCATTTGTTGCAGGCCAAGAATGTGAAAGCGGTAATGAAGTAAAGCCCTAGCAACCTTGATTACAAAAAGGATTGATAGATTGGAAAAGGATTTTTACCGTGCTACGTAAAAACCCTTTTCCAATCATGCTAATCAAGTTAAATCATAGCCTGCCCCGTTTTTGCGGGGGTTCAAACAACTACGAGCTACCTATTCACCACTACTTTACCCATATTCACGGCCACACCGTTCTCCAACAACTGATAGATATACATACCCGTTGGCAAATCTGGCTGCATCACATAGGGGGCGTTGCCTGTTAGGGTTTGTCCGAATTGTTTGGTGCCAGCCAGGTCGTACATTACAAACTCATAGTTGTTGGTCGCTTGGGTTGTAAAGTCTAAACTGAACGTTCCGTTGTTCGGGTTGGGGTAAATACCCAGCTGTAGCTTGCTCTCGGGCGATTGGATGAACGTGAACCACGTTTTGTAATCCGCTATAACCGTGTTGAGGGTAGTGTTGGTTATGATGGGCGGATTGAAATCGAAGTAAATACCTGCACGGTTGGTTATCTCGGTGCCAGGTGCGTTGCCATCAATTTGATTAATACCAAAGCTCACAAAGCCGTGGCTTAGCGGCTCGTTTACGTTGCTATCCGGCAAAAGGATGTTCGGGAAGGTCCACTCCAGCACGTTGCTGCCGATAATCTGGAAGGTATACGGGTGGCTGGCCCCTGTGAGGTACAGCGTGGTAATGTCCAAATTCGCCGAAAGCGTATCGCGCAGCACTACGGTAAAGGCCGTATCGGTACCCGTGTTCTGGAAACGGACGGTATAATCCAACGGCTGGGTAGCGGTTATGTATCCCTCGTTGTCAAGGCCCTGCGGCTCAGCGCGCTTATCGTTGGGGTCGTAAGCGCCTATGTTCTGTAGGCACAGTATATCCACGTATCCGTTCTGGTCGTCTTGCGGGTACTGGGTCACAAAACCTTTGCTAAACGTGCCTTGGTTGTTGGTGCCACAACCCTCAATGGATACCATGGGGAAACTACTGCCCGGGTGGCCCTCCACTTGATTGGCAATGAGGGTAAAAGTACTGCCGTTGCCTTTGAAACGATACTTAAGCGAATCGCCCGATAGTAATTGGAAATTACCGCTCTGGTACATTACGTTGTCTTCGGCTATAAGGAAAAACGATGGGCTAGTCATGTCACCAGTACCTACGTTCTCAATCTTAAGGTCCAGTGTGTCGCCCACATCGCAGCTACCCGTAACGGCCACCGACGAGCCATCCCAAGCAGGGTCGGGCGGCAGGCAAATGCTATCGGGGTATATGTGTGCGCTCACGCAGTGCGTTTGGCCCAGTTCGGTGCTGTCGCAATCAAGGTTTACGTATAGGTTGAATCTACCACACTGCCCGATACCCACCGTATCCACATTAAAGCGGTACAAGTTGCCAACCTGACTAACAACTGGAATGGAAGCAGAATCAATAGTAAGGTATGGGTCCATTTCTATCTCTATATAGGCACCATAAGCTGCCAGGGTGCCTAGGTTGCAATATTCAACCATATAATTATTATGAAAACAGCGGCGAAGAAAGGGTGTGTTAATGGAGACGGTGAGGTCGGGGCAATATATTTGAGGGGTTAGATATAGGTCAAGTTCCAGTGTATCCGGTGATTGGAAGTAAAGCTGTTGCCCAGTTTGACAACCCGAAAGAGACCAGTATTCGCTTTTAGGGACAACTGAAATGTATTGGTCTCCAATATGGCGTATACGGATATTATATTCACCCTCAAAGTCACTATATCCCATGTATTGTGAGCTTATGCCAGTGGCCTTAACTATTTGGTGTGGAAGCAATGCATCCGAAGAATCGAGGGTGCAGTTATTATCTAAGTCCCCTATTACTTTACCAAACAACACATTTTGATGATTGACCAGGCTAGGGTCAAACTTTAAGACCACTCCTTCCCCAAACCAAGAAAGTTGGCTTTGGGGTGAGTATCCATATCCAGAAAGAACCAAGCCGCCATCTTGAGTCAGACAAATTGATTTAACCCCTTCTCTATCTCTACCCCAAAATTCGGTCGGACTCACCATGACAGAATCAATAAGAGAAAGATTATCGTCGTATATCAATAAAGCATACTGCGGAAAAGAATCTAGCATGTTAAGGCGATTAGAAAACACATCGGCTGCTATGGCATATTCATTGTTTGGCAAGCTTACAATATCGACATAAGCACAACCAATACTATCATAAGGGTTAATGTTGGATGACGATATAACGCCCCCAATAGAATCTAGTTTATAAATAACTGGACGATAACCATTAGGGGGCCATCCGCCGCCTATAGAAATAGCCCCTACTAACATTATCTCCCCTTGATCATTCAGTATGAAACTACTAATGCCAACAGACAACGAAAGGGCATAGCTGGCAATATTTACACCCAAATTATTATACTTATTCAATATTTGGTCAGGAGACGGATAGTCAGTATACAAGAAGTAATAATTGTCGTTTGCTGTTCGAACCAAACCATAGTTTAAGTTATAATTTTGATTGATCGTTGCATCTAATTCTTCCCATATAATATTGCCAAAAATATCTACCCGACAAAGAGTAAAGATTTCACTTGATGAGGTTAACTCGCGATAAATAAAGGTCAAGCTGGAGTCCGAATTTTCTACTATATCCAAGCCTTCTCCGCCCGTTATGTTTCCAGCACCCGTACCGTAGCTTCTATTCCAGTTCACTCCCCCAAAGCTATCATAATCAATTACTTGCACCCATTGGTTGTTGTTGTTTGAAGACCCTGTTACTGTAAATCCCCCTCTGCTGTTGGCTATTATGCTATGTAAGCGATGAGCGACAGCGATGGTAACGATAGAGTCAATTTTTATACCAAAAGGATTTAACAAATAGATTATCGAGCCGTTAGGTGTATTACCGATAGCTGCCAAGTTACCATTGCTTAGCTCTACAGTTTGTTCAATTTGGGTATCATTGTTACCAAAAGTTACCCATGATTGGGCATTACCTACGTTAATAATCATCAATCCCAAAACCAGTAATACCAAAGCCTTTTTCATATCGTTGTGTTTTTATCTGAGTGCAAATTACGTAATGGGGTTGAGGGTTTTGGGTACAGTTTAGGGGTATTTGTCCGTTTGTTAAAAAGTACTCAAAATTCATTTTGTCGTCCACAAATGTATTTATTTCAACCATTCTGCTACAATATTCAATATAATACCTGTAACTTTTCAGGACAATATTTAGTGGTTTGTCCAAAAAATATTCATTTACTAACCTCTAACCACCCCCTACCCCCTCCTTGGCCCAACGCTAAAAGGCCACCCGAAGGAGGGGAACCATTGCGACCAAAAACATCAACTCGCAACTCGTAACCCGTAACTCGCAACCAAAAATGACCACCTCCAAACTCATCCAACTACTTCACCAGCTTAGCCCCGAGGAGATGTTCCGCCTCCGGGATTTTGTGCAGTCGCCATACCACAACAAAAACGAGCACGTTCAAGCCCTTTTCTTGTATCTGGATAGCCGCTACCCCGAGTTGGTACCCCAGCATATTGATAAGCAAACGGTTTGGCAAAAATTGTATCCCGATAAAATATATGACGATTTAAAACTGCGTCACGTGGCATCGCTGCTGCTAAAAGTTTGTGAGGCTTTCCTTCAAACCGAGGCCCTGCGTGAAAAACCGTCGTTGGCCGGGGCGCAATTGTTGGAGGCATACCGCCGCAAGCGGCTGGGCAAGCACTTTACAAGTGCCAAGCGGGCATTGGAACAGGCCCTGGAAAAACAAGGTGCCCTGCGCATACCCGACCACTACCACCAGTACCAAGCCCTGCTTGAGCAAGAACTGATGCAAGAGTACCAACAAGAGCGCCGCAGCACCACGGGCCTGCAAGGCGTGGCCGATAAGCTGGACGAAGCTTACTTGGTAGCCAAGCTAAAGCAAACCTGCGGTATGGTGAGCTATGAGAACATCTACCGCCAAGCGTACCGGTATGATTTGCTGGAGCCGCTATTGCTGCACATTGAGCAAGCCAACTATAGCAATGCCCTACTGCTGGGCTACTACCACGGCCTAATGATGCTTCGTAACCCTGAGGCGCTGGAGAGTTTTGCGGCACTGAAAGCCCTACTGAAAGATAAGGCCACCGAAATACCATTTGCCGAAGCGCAGGAGCTGCATATTATTGCGCGAAACTTCTGTATACGCCGCTTTAACATGGGCGACCAAGTGTACTTTAAGGAGCTGTTTGGGCTGTATCAATTGGGACTGGAAACCAAGGTGTTGCTCAACGAACAGGGTTTTATCTCGCCATCGGCGTTTAAAAATATTGTTGCGGTGGCCAGCAGGCTAGAGGCGTTTGATTGGGCCGAGGCTTTTGTAAAAGAGCGCAGCGAACTACTGGAAGAAAAGTACCGCAGCGATTATATCAACTACAACCTAGCGCGCCTGTATTTTTCGCGCAAGCAATATGGAAATGCCTTGCAACTACTTAATCAAGTAGAATACCACGATGTATTTGTGGCCGCCGATGCCCGAACGCTGCTATTGAAAACCTACTTTGAGCTGGACGAGTACGATGCCCTGGATGCGCTGTTGGAGAGCTTTAAGCAGTTTGTAACCCGCCGCAAAGAGCTGGCCTACCACAAGGAAAACTACCTGAACACCATCAAATTCACCCGCTACCTGCTTAACCTTAATGGCCGCGACAAGGCCCGTAAAGAGGCGTTGGGCAAGAAGATACAAGCCACTAAAATACTGACCGAGAAAACGTGGTTGTTGGAGAAATTGGCGGAGCGGTGAGGGTAGGTTTTAATGGTCAACTGACTGAATTAACGTTAATTCAGTCAGTTGACTGACGCAATTTAGCTAAATTCAGTCAGTGGATGGAAAAATCGCCTACTCATTACCATAAAACCTCTCACCATTGGCGAGTCTTTCCATGGCTTTGGCCATGTGCCTTACCTTGGTTTCGTATTGCTTGGCACCGAATATCCAGTTTACCGCACCGTCACCTCTACTGTTACCAACCTAGCGCTGGCAAACGGCTCACCATAAGGGGCTGGGGCTTCCCAATTGGGCATTTTTTTAAGGTGATTGAGTATTACCACATCGTAAGGATTACCCAAGCCTTGTATGATGGTTGATTTCATGATTTTGCCTTGTTCATCAAAATGAACTTCTAATATAATCACCCCTTTGTAGCCTTTCGTGGTGCCAGTTGGGTAAGT